>DASWST010000185.1:0-110484 GCA_036402515.1 Pseudonocardia sp. | reverse complement strand
CGGTCGCTGACCTGCGGCGTCCCCAACTGAATCAGAGTTATCCACAGTATCCACAGTGTTGTCCACATCGACGCCTCCCCCGCTTTCCGGCTAGGCCGGCCCGATGACCTGGCCGGATTCGACGGTGAACCACGCGCCGCGCAACTTTTCCGGCACGTCATCGGGCACCGCCGCGGTCACCAGAACCTGCTCCGCCCGCACCGCCAGCTCGGCGAGCGCACGGCGCCGCCGGGCGTCCAGCTCGGCGAATACATCGTCCAGGATCAGGATCGGATCGCTCGAGTCGCCCGGGTCGCCGCGCAGCAACTCGAAGGACCCGAGCCGCAACGCCAGCGCCAGCGACCAGGACTCGCCGTGGCTGGCGTAGCCCTTCGCCGGTCCCTCGCCGAGCTGGATCTCCAGGTCATCGCGGTGCGGGCCGACCAGGCACACACCGCGCTCGATCTCGTGGCGGCGCACCTGCTCGAGCTCCGCCAGCAGCGCCGCCTCCAGCACGCCGCCCTCGTCCTCGGCCGCCCCTCGGGGGGCAAGACCGGTTATCTCGGGTAGCACCACACCCGGCACCGAGCAGCGGTAGCGCAGCTCGACCGGAACCGACTCCGGAGCCACCTCCGCGTAGGCGTCGCGCACCGGACCGGCCAGTTCCGCCACCAGCCGCAGCCGACCGGCCAGCAGCGCGGCACCGTGCCGAGCCAGGTGCCCGTCCCAGGAGTCCAGGGTGCGCAGGTCCCCCGCCGCGCGGGCGGTCTTGAGCAGAGCCGAGCGCTGCCGCACCACCCGGTCGTAATCGGAGCGGATACCGGCGAACCGCGGCCAGCGATTGACCAGCAGGTCATCCAGGAACCGGCGTCGCTCGCCGGGATCGCCACGGACCAGGGCCAGGTCCTCCGGGGCGAACAGCACGCTGCGCACGATGCCCAGCGCCTCCCTGGCGCGGGTCAGCTGCGCCCGGTTCACCCTGGCCCGGTTGGCTTTGCCCGGGGTGATCTCCACCTCGACCGCCAACTCGCGCCCGTCGCGCACGGCCAACCCACGCACCACGGCCCGTTCGGCGCCTCGGCGTACCAATGGCGCATCGGTGGCCACCCGGTGCGAGCCGAAGGTGGCCAAGTAGCCGATCGCCTCCATCAGGTTGGTCTTGCCCACGCCGTTGGGTCCGACCAGCACGCTCACCCCGGGTTCCAGGGTGAGATCGGCGGCCGACCAGGACCGGAAGTCGGTGACCGCCAGCCGGCTGAGGTACACCTCGGCCGGCTAGGAGGGCTCGGCGGCGTGCGGCGGGGCGTGCATGGTGGCCGTGCCTCCTACGAGACTTCGCCGGTGCCGGAGGTCGGGCCGGCCTTGTGCACGGCGTGCCCGCCGAACTGCTGGCGCAGCGCGGCGACCGCCTTCATCGCGGGGGACTCATCCTGCCGGGAGGCGAACCGGGCGAACAGCGCGGCGGAGATGACCGGCATCGGGACGCGATTTTCGATGGCTTCCTCGACGGTCCACCGGCCCTCGCCGGAGTCGTCCACGTAGCCCTCCAGCTCGGCCAGCCCTGGGTCCTGCTCGAGCGCGCGAACCAGCAGGTCCAGCAGCCAGGAGCGCACCACGGTGCCGCGGGACCACGCCTTGATCACGCCCGGTACGTCTTCGATGAGGTCCTTCGCATCGAGCAGCTCGTAGCCCTCGGCGTAGGCCTGCATCAATCCATACTCGATGCCGTTGTGCACCATCTTCGCGTAGTGACCGGCACCGACCGGGCCTGCGTGCACAAAGCCCTCGTCGCGCGGGCCCTCCGGACGCAGCGCGTCGAAGATAGGCATGGCCCGCTCGACGTCGTCCGCCGCGCCGCCGCACATCAGCCCGTAGCCGACCTCTCGGCCCCAGATGCCGCCGGACACGCCGCAGTCCATGTAGTGCACCGAGTGCTCGGCGAGCAGCGCTGCGTTGATTTGGTCATCGGTGAATCGCGAGTTGCCGCCGTCGATCACCAGGTCGCCGTCGTCCAGCAGCTCGCCGAGCTGGCGCACGGTGTCCTTGGTGGGCTCACCCGCCGGGACCATCACCCAGACAACCCGAGGCGCGGCCAGCGCCTTCACCAAGTCGGCCAGTGAGGACACATTGCTGGCCTCGGCATGTGGGTCGTAGCCGACCACCTCGTGCCCGGCCGTCCGGAGACGTTCGGCCATGTTTCCGCCCATGCGACCAAGGCCAACCAGCCCAAGCTGCATTGCCGCTCCCCTCGCGATTGCCTAGCCGAATTGTCCCACCGGCCCGCCGAGCGGGCGGTCGCCGACAATTATCCCGGCAACCGTACCGGCATGAGCAGGTGCACGTACCCCAAGGAGTTGCCGGGTTGCCCGGCGGATGCGTCATCAGCTGAGACCGGCCGTGCCAATGCCGGCCGGCTCGGCGTGGTGAACCCCAGGTGGGCGCGTTCGGTGTGCAGTGCGTTCAGCCCGTCCAGCAGGTATCCGGGATTGAACGCAATGGTCAGCGGCTCGCCCTCGAGCTCGCAGGGAAGCTGCTCCTCGGCGCTGCCCTCGTCGTCGCCGCCGGCGGTCAGCTTGAGGGAACCTTCGGTGAACTCCAGGCGGACCTGCGCGCCTCGGTCGGCCACCAGGGACACCCGCTTGATCGCCTCCAGCATCGGCGCCACCTCCAGCAGCGCCTGCGAGGTGTGTTCGGTGGGCAGCAGCTGGCGGTACTTGGGGAACTCCGCGTCCAGCAGCCGGGTGGTGGTCTGCCGGCCGTTGCCGGCCAACCCGAGCATGCCGTCCCGGTCGGCCAGGGCGAGCTGCACGGCGCCCTTGCCGGCCAGGGTCTTGGCCGCGTCGGCCAGGGTGCGCGCGGGCACCAGCACCGCGGTGCTCAGCCCGGCGTCGCCCGGCTCCCACTCCAGCTCGCGCACCGCGAGGCGGAACCGGTCGGTGGCCGCCATGGTGAGCTTGCTGCCCTCGATCTCCAGCCGGATCCCCGTGAGCATCGGCAGCGTGTCGTCCTTGCCGGCCGCCACCGCGACCTGGGTGACCGCCTCGGCGAACACGTCCGGCCGCACCGAGCCGGCCAGCTGCGGCATGTCCGGCAGCTTCGGGTAGTCCTCCACCGGCATGGTCGGGAGGGTGAACCGGGCACTGCCGCAGGTGATGGTGGCCCTGGCGCCGTCCACCGTGACGTCCACCGGATGCGGCGGCAGCGATTTGGTGATGTCGGCCAGCAGACGGCCGGACACCAGCGCCCGGTCAGCGGCGCCGACCGAGGCGTCGATCTCCACCCGGGCGGAGACCTCGTAGTCAAAACCGGAGACGGTCAGCGACTGGCCGATCTCGTCGACCAGGCCACCGCCGGTACCGGCTTCCAGCAGCACGCCGCCCAGCACCGGAACCGGCGGCCGGGCCGGCAGGCTGCGCGCCACCCAGGCAACGGCGTCGGCCAAGGCGTCTCGTTCGACACGGAATTTCATGGCGGACCTCTTCACCCCAGCGGCCAGTCACGGCCAGTAACCCCGCGGCCGGCTCGATCCACACAGGCGGCGGGAGCGGCGCGGCTTTCTCGGGGCTCAACCGTAGAGCGTCGGGTCGCGAGCCCCTTCGCCGGGCATGCCGAACGCACCGGTTCGGACCGGAAGGGAGCCAGGAGCGCCGGGCACACCGCCGCCCGGGTCGGCCCGCTCGAACTCCTCCGTGCACAGCCCGGTTTCTGTTTTTCTTCTTTGGGGAAGAGAAGAACAGTCGTAGCAGTAGGGGTTGTGGATTCTGGGGACGGTCGACGTCCGGCCTGCTCGGCAGGCGTGTCGCGATGGGGACAACCACATTGGTCGGCTGCGGACAGCTGAGTGGGTCCGGTGGACAACCCGCCGGGGCACCTCGAGCTATCCCCGGTTCGGCCGAACTGTCCACCGGTTGCCACCGAATGGTCCACGGGCGCTCCACGGATCCATGCACAACCATCCACAGAGTTATCCCCAAGTGTGGGTAGAGGGTTCCCATCCGCTTACACAGCGCAACCGCGGCGGGAGTTTGACCCTGGATCGAGTCGCCTGAATACCAACGCGGTCGAGTGTGCCGCGGGGTTAGCGCGATTACTCCACGTCGTGAACGGGGGGTGAACTCAGGTCCGCGCGCGCTGCTTGATACGAGCGGTCAGCTCCTGGACCTGTTCGAAGGTCTTACGGCGTTGGGCGATCTCGTTGCGGATCTTCTTGTCCGCGTGCATGACGGTGGTGTGGTCGCGGCCGCCGAAGGTCTGCCCGATCCGGGGCAGCGAAAGGTCGGTGAGCTCCCGGCACAGGTACATGGCGATCTGCCGGGCCTGCGCCACCGCCTTGGTCTTCCCGGGTCCGCACAGCTCGTCCATGGTCAGATCGAAGAATTCGGCGGTGACCGCCATGATGGTCGGCGCGGTGATCTCCGGGGACTGCGAGTCTGGGATGAGGTCGCGCAGCACGATCTCGGCCAACTGGGTGTCCACCGGCTGCCGATTGAGCGAGGCGAACGCGGTCACCCGGATCAGCGCCCCCTCCAGCTCGCGGATGTTGCGCTCGATCCGGGCGGCGATGAACTCCAGGACCTCGGCCGGCGCGGCCAGCCGGTCCTGGGCGGCCTTTTTGCGCAGGATGGCGATCCGGGTCTCCAGCTCGGGCGGCTGGATATCGGTGATCAGCCCCCACTCGAACCGGGTGCGCATCCGGTCCTCCAGAGTGGCCAGCTGTTTGGGCGGGCGGTCCGAGGACACCACGATCTGCTTGTTGGCGTTGTGCAGCGTGTTGAAGGTATGGAAGAACTCCTCCTGGGTGCCTTCCTTGCCTTCCAAGAACTGGATGTCGTCCACCAGCAGCACGTCTACGTCCCGATAGCGGCGCTGAAAAGCCACCTTCCGGTCGTCGCGCAGGCTGTTGATGAAGTCGTTGGTGAACTCCTCGGTGGAGATGTAGCGAACCCGCATCCCGGGGAAGAGCCGCTGGGCGTAATGCCCCACCGCGTGCAGCAGGTGCGTCTTGCCCAGCCCGGACTCGCCCCAGATGAACAGCGGGTTGTAAGCCCGCGCCGGCGCCTCGGCGACCGCGACGGCGGCAGCGTGGCTGAACCGGTTGGACGCGCCGATGACAAAGGTGTCGAAGGTGTACTTCTCGTTCAGCCGGCTTGTCATCCGGGCCTGTGCGCCGACCTGGCCGCCGGAGCCCTGTCCCCCGTCGTTGCTCGGCCGTCGGGCTGGGCTTTGGCCACCGGCCGCCGAGGCTGAATAGGTAGGCCAGTTCTCCGGCTGCTCGCCGGTCTCCCTCGGGCCGCCGCTGCCCGCCGCGCCGCCGTAATCCCTGGCCGGCGGGCCACCCAGGTCACTCGCGTCGGCGGCGCCGGCAAGTCGGGGATCGGGCTGCTCGTAGGGGGCGCCGGGGCGTCCGTCCGCCGCCCGGTCCGTGCCGCCGCCGAAGCCAGGGTTCCCGCCGAACCCGCCACCCGGCTCGGGGCCGACCGCGTACCGGGGCCGGCCGTCCAACCCGGCTCCACCGTCCAAGTCCGGTCCGCCGTTGAACCCCAGCCCGCCGTTGAACCCCGATCCGCCATCCGGTGCTGAGGAGGCAAACGGCTGCTCGGCCTCGGTGCGGGGTACCTCGGTCCCGCTCGCCGCGGCGGCCGGGTCAACCACAACGGCCAGGGTGATCGACGCGCCCAGATGGCGGCCTAGCGCCTCGCTGATCGGGCGGCGCAGGATCCGTTCGATGGCATCCTTGGCGAATTCGGTCGGCGCGGCCAGTAGCGCGGTGTCGTCGAGTAGGCCGAGTGGGCGGGTGAGCCGCAGGAACGCGCGTTGCTGGGCGGACAGCGCGGCGCCGGGCGCGGTCGCGTCGGTTGTGCCGGCGCCGCGCGCCTGGCACAGGTCCGCGACGACGCGCTGCCACACCTCGCTGAGGCCATTCGCTTGGTCGGCCATCGCGCGGCGGTCCCCCCTTGGTCGATTCCCTTGTCAAACACCGATGTCAGCGGTGCCGTCCACAGGGTTATCCACACCTGTGCGCGGGACGGTACGCGGAGAGGAGGCCGCGCTGTTGGGGCACCCCCGGGAGCTGGGGCGTCCGTCGCGACCACTTCCCCCGGGTCGAAGGCACGAAGGATGGCACGCTAACAAGGCAGACTTCCGGCCACAAGGCGCAACCTTGACCCGGTTTGACCACGCGAAAGCACGCTGGCGTACCCTGGACTCAACCGCGTCGCGAGCCGGCGCGCTGCGGCATGCAATCATCCGGTCGCTCTACCAGGAACGCCCGGTGGTCCGTCGAACGTTCGACGGCGCATGCGCAGTAACCCCGCCGACTGGCTGACTTAGAACGGGAGAACCCAGAAGTGAGCAAGGGCAAGCGCACCTTTCAGCCGAACAACCGCCGTCGTTCGCGTACCCACGGTTTCCGGCTTCGCATGCGGACGCGCGCCGGCCGGGCCATCCTGGCCGCTCGTCGCCGCAAGGGCCGGGAGAAGCTGTCCGCCTGAGCGGGCGCTGCGCACGGTGCTTCCGGCGGCCGCCCGACTCACTTCACGGGATGATTTCGCCGAGGTCATCCGGCATGGACGCCGGGCCGGGCGCACACTGGTCGTGATGCATGTCCTCGTCCCTGATCAGGTTCGGGGGGACACCGCTCCGGACCTGACGGTTCCCGACGCCCTACCTCAGGTGCCCACCCAGCCGGGTGCTCTCGCCGTGGCCGATGCGGCAGCTGAGGCTGCCGGGCCACCGAGGGTCGGCTTCGTGGTGAGCAAGGCGGTCGGGGGCTCGGTCGTTCGGCATCGCGTGGCTCGGCGGCTTCGGCACCTGCTACGCGACCGGCTCGACCAGTTCCCCGCGGGAACCCGACTGGTGGTCCGGGCGTTGCCTAGGTCAGCGACGGCGAGTTCGGCCCGACTTGCCGCCGATCTGGATCGAGCCCTCCGCGTGCTGCTGGCCAGCGCGGACCGCTCATGATCGGGGAGTCGGGCCGGAGTGGGCACCAGCTTGTCCACCCGGCGCCGGCCGGGCGTGGCGAGGGAGAGCGATGAGCGAGACATGGGCGCCCGCTGCTCACCTGCCGTTGCTCCGAGGCGGCGAGGCAGAGCGATGAATGATGGACACGAGCACAACGACCGATCCGACCAACCGGCCCGGGTTCCCCCGCTGGCCTGGCCGCTGATCCTGCTGGTGAAGGTCTACCAGCGAGTGATCTCCCCGGCGCTTCCGCCGAGCTGTCGGTTCTACCCCAGCTGTAGCCAGTACGCGCTCGAGGCACTCCAGGTGCACGGTCTTGTTCGAGGCTGCGCTCTGGCTGGTTGGCGGTTGCTGCGCTGCGCGCCCTGGCACCCTGGAGGCATCGACCACGTGCCACCCCGGCGAACCCGCGGTGGTGGCCGCGCCGACAAGCCTGCCGATGACTGCTTTGAAGGCCGTTGCGAAGGCCGTACCGACGGCCGAGCCGATGGCCGCGCTGATGAGAGAGCCACCGAGGAGCGAGCACCGTGCTGAACTTCATCTACTACCCGGTCTCGTGGATTCTATGGTTCTGGCACGAGGCGTTCGGCTACGTATTCGGGCCGTCCAGCGGAGCCGCCTGGGCACTCGCGGTGGTGTTCCTGGTCTTCACCCTGCGGGCGATCCTCTACAAGCCGTTCGTGCACCAGGTGCGCTCGATGCGCAAGATGCAGGAGTTCGCGCCGGAGATCCAGAAGCTCAAGAAGAAGTACGGCAACGATAAGCAGAAGCTCGCCGCCGAGATGCAGAAGTTGCAGAGCGAGCACGGCGTGAACCCGGTGGGCGGCTGCCTGCCGATGCTGGTGCAGGTGCCGGTGTTCATCGGCCTGTTCCACGTGCTGCGTGAGTTCCAGCCGTACAAGACGGAGAACTACGTCTTCGACCGCGCGGATGTGGTGTCGTTCAACGACGCCAGCATCTTCGGCGCGAAGCTCGGGGCGTCGGTTATCCCGTACAATGGCGCGCTGCCGCTGAGCGCCTACAACACCACGATCAGCCAGATGCTCATCGTGATGATCCCGCTGATGATCGCGGCAGGTCTATTCACGCACATCACCGCGCGGCATTCGGTGGCCCGGCAGACCGAAGCGCAGATGGCCAACCCGCAAGCGGCCATCATGAACAAGCTGACGCTGTACATCTTCCCGATCGGCGTGGTGGTCGGTGCGCCGTTCCTGCCGCTGGCCATCCTGTTCTACTGGGTCGCCAACAACCTGTGGACCCTCGGACAGCAGCGCGTGGTCTACAACAAGATCGACCGGGAAGAGGCGGAGAAGGCCACCCAGAAGACCGAGACGCAGCGGAGCCTGGCGCCAAAGGTCGGTCAGAAGCCCGATCCGATCACACGCCAGAAGAAGCCCGGCGCAAAGCCGATTACGCCAGGTGCCACCAGCTCGCCCAAGTCGTCTGATTCCACTGATGGCTCCGGGTCCTCCGATAAGTCCTCCGGCAAGTCCGGGGCTTCTGATGGGTCGGCATCCTCGGCCCCGTCACCGACGAACGGTGTTCCCAAGGCGAACGGCTCGCCGCCCTCGAAGAAGGTCGCCGACGAGTCGGGCGCCAGGGCGAAGGCCGGCGACAGGCCTGGAGGCCAGCGGAACGGTCGGCCGTCCGCGCCGACAAAGCGAGGTCGTAAGCGGTAGGTGCTCGCGGGCCGCGCCGCGGTCACCGGCTCATCGGTGGCCGGCCGGGCGCGCCAGGCGAGCAAGGGATCAACCACCGGCGGGCGGCCGGTAGCGTCTTGCGGAATGGAGAGGAGCAATCGTGGCGAAGACCGCGCAGGCGGACCAGGAGGCGGGCGGCGAGGCAGTGGCCAGCCCTGACACTGGCGCTGGTGCTAGCACTGGCTCGGCGTCGGACTCAGCGTCGGACTCGGGCTCGGGCTCGGGTTCTGGCTCGGGTGAGAACCTGCTGATCCGGGAGGGCGATGTCGCTGCCGACTACCTCGAGCGGCTGCTCGACGTGCTCGACTACGACGGCGACCTGGACATCGATGTCGAGGCCGGGCGAGCGATAGTCAGCGTGGACGGCGGCGAGGACCTCGGCCGACTCGTCGGAGAGCGAGGCGCCGGACTCGAGGCCCTCCAGGAGCTCACCCGGCTGGCTGTTCAGCAGGCCACTGGGACCCGGAGCCGGCTGATGCTGGACATCGCGGGCTGGCGGGTCGCTCGGCGTGCCGAGCTTGCCGAGTTGGGTCAGCAGACCGCCCAGGATGTACTGGCGACCGGGGAGCCCGTGCGGCTGCGGCCGATGACGCCGTTCGAGCGCAAGGTCGTGCACGATGCGGTGGCCGCGATTCGCGGTGTGTTCAGCGAGAGCGAGGGCGAAGACCCTCGGCGGCGTGTGGTGGTTTTTCCGCGTCCCTAGACCGGTTCGCGCGGTGATGTTTCACGTGAAACACGATGTGCTGCAGCGCCCGTCTGGTTCAGCGATTGGATTCGCGGGCCGGCGGGCGCTGCGACGTTTGGGGGTGGCGCCAGTGTGCGCTGATCGACGCACTGCACCCGATCTCGGAGTTCCGGACATGCCGGGCCTGCAGTGCGTCGATCAGCGCGCCGTGACCGTGGGTGCGCTGTGACCGTGGGTGCGGTGGGTGCGGTGGGTGCGGTGGGTGCCGCCAGCGTGGGGCGGCGGGATGAGGTCGATGCGCGGGCGGCTTCGAGTGAGGTCCTCGGGCGTCACGACGAGGATTGCGGACGCAAGGCGAGCACGGGCGACGGTCGAGTCGCCGCCAGCGGGTCCGCGGCGGCTCCGGTCGGGGACGGGACGGGGACGTGTAGCTCGAGCGCCGGCTCCGAGCTGTCGCCGCACAATCCGGTGGGCTCAGGGAACCCGGTGAGTTCCGCTGGCCCGCGCGGGCCGGTCAGCTCAGGCCGGGCAGCCAGCTCCAGTGATCCGGTCGGATCGGATGGCGCGGCCAACTCGGCCAGCACGGCCAGCACGGCCAGCACGGCCAACTTGGCCAGCCCGGCTCGCACGCCGAGGTCGGTCGACTCAGGGAGCTCGGTGAGTTCGGGCGGCGCGGCCAGCTCGGTGAGCTCGGTGGGTTCGGTCGACTCAGGGAGCTCGGTGAGTTCGGGCGGCGCGGCCAGTTCGGTGAGCTCGGTGAGCTCGGGGGGCGCGGCGAGTTCGGGCGGCGCGGTGAGCTCGGCCGGCCTGGCAAAGCTAGGCGGTGCGGTGCGCCCGATCGACTCGGTGAGCCCAGCGAACTTGCCTGGCGCGGTCAGCTCGGTGAGTTCGGGGGGCGCGGTGAGCTCGGCCGGCCTGGCCAAGCCGGGCGGTGCGGTGCCTCCGATCGACTCGGTGAGCCCAGCAACTCGGTCGACCAGGCCAGCCCGGCCAACTCCCTCGTCGCGGCGGACTCGGGCGGCGCAGTGAGTCCGGTCAGCTGCGTCGATCTTGCCAACTCGATCTACCCGGCCGCTTCGGTCCGCGCGCCGGATCCGGTGGGCTCGCGCAGCCAGGCGACCTCCGGTGGCACGGCCGGCTTGGCCAACCCAGGCGACGCGGCCCGCCCCGCCAGCTCGCCGCACCCCGGCAGCGCTATGGGCGGAAGCAACCCAGGTAGCTCGGCGAGCTCGCTCTGCATGGCCAAGGCGGACGTCGTGGCCAACAGCCCGGCGTGGCCAGCCAGCGCGTCGTGGCCGGCTCCGGTGTCGTGGCCGAACCCGGGCAGCGTGGCCAATGTTGGAGAGGTCGCGAGCCGGCCGGCTCGGCCCTGCCTTACTCAAGCGATGCCGTCAGTCTGGCCAGCTCCGGCGCCTCGGCCATTGCGGCCACGCTGGCCATATCGGCTCACCAACCCAACCGGGGCCGACGCGGTCGACTCGCGCTGGGCGGCTAGCTCAGCTGCCCCCGTCAGTTCAATCAACTCAATCGAATCGGTGAGTTCGATGGATCAATTCCTTACACGGGGCCTGACAGCCAGCACGAGCGACTCGGTCAACTCGGGCAATTCGCGAGAATCGGTCGATCCGGCGACTTCGGGCGACTGGCCACTTCCGAGGGCGCGGCCAGCCCGGCCAACCGCGCGAGCTTGGTCGATGCGGCCGGCGCGGCCAGTGTGGCCAGTTCGGGCGGTGTGGCCATTTCGGACAGCTCGGACAGCTGGGACCTGGTCGGCCCGGCGGACTCGGGCGGCGCGGTGAGCCCGGCCATTTCGGACGGCTCGGCCAGCCCGGATCCGGCCGGTCCGGCCACTACAGTCGATCCGGCCACTTCGAGTGGTGGGGCTACTTCGAGTGGCGCGGCTACTTCGTCTGGTGGGGCCGCTTCAGTCGATCCGGCCATTTCGGACGGCGCAGCTACCTCGGGCGGCGCAACCAGCTCGGTCAGTCCTGGGCCTGGAAATCCGGCGAGTACTGGCGATCCGGCCGGGCCACGCAGCCCAGGTGCATCAGCCAGCACCCATGAATCATGCGATCCGGACGGCCGCCCGGACGCCGACGACTCGTTGCTGGAGTCAGCCGGCAAGCTGTTCGGTGACCGGCTCGAGCTCGCCAGCAGATACGCCGCTCTGCTGGCTGACACCGGCGTCACGCACGGGCTGATCGGTCCGAAAGAAGGCGACCGGGTGTGGGGTCGGCACATCCTGAACTGCGCGGTGCTCGCCGAGCTGATCGAGCCGGGCGCTCGGCTGCTGGACATGGGTTCAGGCGCTGGCTTGCCTGGGATTCCGCTCGCCTTGGCCCGGCCGGACTTGGAGATCGTGCTCCTCGAACCGTTGGCCCGCCGGGTGGACTGGCTGCGCGGCGTGCTGGACGAACTGGATCTGCCGGTCACCGTTGTTCGAGGCCGCGCGGAGGACAAGATGGTGCGGCGGGAGTGGGGCGGCGCCGATGTGGTGACCGCACGGGCGGTCGCTCCCCTTGCTCGGCTGGCCGGCTGGGCACTGCCGCTGCTGCGGACCGGCGGTCGCCTGCTTGCGATAAAAGGCTCGTCGGCGGCCGCCGAGGTGACACGCGACGGCGCGGCGGTGCATCGCTTTGGAGGCTCGCCCCCGCGCATGGTCCAATGCGGGGGCACGCACGTCGATCCGCCGACCACTGTGGTCGTCGTAGAACGGACGGCATCGCGGGGTCGCACCCCGGAGGCCCGACGAACAGGGGGACGGCAAAGATGAGCGTGTGGTTGCCGCCGGACGGCCAGCGAGAGTTCGGTGAGGGAATGGACGGCCGCCCCGACGGTCGTACCCACAACCGAGCACGCGACGTTTCACGTGAAACATTCGACCCCGCCGTCGCGGCGACCGAGCACAGCACTTCCCAGCAAGCCCGGCCACAGGCCGGTCCCCCCACACAATCGTCATCGGAGGAGTGGATGTGGACTCCCATCGCTGAGGAGGCAGAGCGAGCCGCCCGGGTGTTGCATCCGGACGGTCACATGATGCCGAGACCAGCGCACCGACGGATCCTGACCATCGCCAACCAGAAAGGCGGGGTCGGCAAGACGACCAGCGCGGTCAATCTTGCCGCCGCCCTCACCTCGTACGGCATGCGTGTCCTGGTCATCGACCTCGATCCGCAGGGCAACGCCAGCACCGCACTGGGCGTGGAACACACCAGCGGCACTCCGTCGGTGTACGAGTGCCTGCTCGGCGAGATCGCCCTGACCGACGCAGCCGTGCCCAGTACCCAGTCCCCCGACTTGATCTGTGTGCCGGCCACCATCGATCTGGCCGGCGCTGAGATTGAGCTGGTCAGCATGGTGGCCCGCGAGCAGCGGCTCAAGCAGGCACTGGACTCCCAGGTGCTGGATCAGCTTGACGTCGACTACGTACTGGTGGACTGCCCGCCGTCGCTCGGGCTGCTTACTGTGAACGCGCTTGTCGCGACGTCCGAGGTGCTGATCCCGATCCAATGCGAGTACTACGCCCTGGAGGGGCTCGGCCAGCTGCTGAACAACATCGAGCTGGTTCGCGCACACCTGAACCGCCAGCTGCATGTCTCGACCATCCTGCTCACCATGTACGACGGCCGGACCAAGCTCGCCGACCAGGTCACCAATGAAGTCCGAAAGCACTTCGGCGAGCGGGTATTGCGGACGGTCATTCCGCGCAGTGTGAAGGTCTCCGAAGCGCCTGGGTTCGGGCAGACGGTGCTGGCCTACGACCCGGGCTCGCGTGGCGCCATGAGCTACATGGACGCCGCCCGCGAAATGGTCGTCGCGCAGTACGAGGCGGAGTCCGCCCGGTGAACACACGCAAGGGTGGCTTGGGGCGTGGTCTGGCGGCGTTGATCCCGACGGCGCCAGACCAGGCTGACGGTTGGACGTCGTCGCCGGCGGACATTGGTCCGGCCGGGCCGGACCGCGGCACAGCGAGCGCCCCGGTGGACGGCTCGGCGGCCGACGGGTCTGCGGTCAGCGGCTCGGTCGCCGGGGCCAGTTACCGCGAGCTGCTGACCGCGTCGATCGCACCGAACCCACAGCAGCCTCGTCGAGCCTTCGACGAGGAGGCGTTGGCCGAGCTGGCTCACTCCATCAAGGAGTTCGGCCTGCTGCAGCCGGTCGTCGTCCGCCAGGTCGGCCGGGAAAGCTACCAGCTGATCATGGGCGAGCGCCGCTGGCGGGCCGCCCAGCAGGCGGGACTGGATCGGCTGCCGGCGATCGTGCGGCAGACCGAGGACGACGCGCTGCTCCGCGACGCGTTGCTGGAGAACATCCACCGCGTCCAGCTCAACCCGCTGGAAGAGGCGGCCGCCTACGAGCAGCTGCTGGCCGAGTTCGGCGTGACGCACGATCAGCTCGCCGACCGACTGGGGCGCAGCCGGCCGGTGATCACTAACATGATCCGGTTGCTCCGGCTGCCGGTTGCGGTACAGCGCAGGGTCGCGGCGGGGGTACTTTCCGCTGGCCATGCCCGAGCCCTGCTTGGCCTGGACGACGCCGCTCGGCAGGAAGAGTTGGCCACGCGGGTAGTGGCCGAGGGCATGTCAGTGCGAGCCACCGAGGAAGCGGTCACGCTGGCCAAGCGGGAACCGGAGCGCAACCGTCCCACCACTGCCCCGCGCCGCGCCGAGCGGCCACCCGAGGTCGAGCAGGTGGCCACCCGGCTGTCCGACGCGTTCGATACCCGAGTCAAGGTTGAGCTGGGTCAGCGCAAGGGCAAGATCGTCGTGGAGTTCGGCTCGCTGGATGACCTGGAGCGCATTGTTGCGCTGATGGCGCCGAACGACTGAGCGTTGAAAGGCCATCGGGCACGGCCATCGGCCCCGGCATGAGGGGCGCGGCGATCCGCGAAGCCGCCGATCCAATCGAGCTCTCGTTGCCCCGCTCTCGCAGGCATGATCGTTACCCACAGGGAGAGTCGACAACCGGGCCGAGAGCCCCTCAGCGGCCATCTCAGCGGGCTCCCTGAGGGCTCCTGTGGCCACCGCTCACCGGCCCTGACCAGAGGGGCCCGGCGAGGGGTCACTCGGCCGTCGCGGCAAGCTCGTGGCGAAATCCGCTCGAAGCGGCGCTGAACCGGTCCTGAGAACGTCAGCCGGGGCGGGCGATCAGCTCAGCCGCGCCGGATCGCCTCGTCGATCAGCCCACTGAACAGCTGGCCGAGATGCTCCCCGGCGGCGGCGGCCGCGGCGGGTAGCAGCGAGGTTTCGGTCAGCCCAGGACTCACACTCACCTCGAGCACGTGCACCGTGCCGTCTTCGGTGACGATCGCGTCGGTACGGGACAGGTCCCGCATCCCGAGCAGCCGGTGCGCATCGAGCGCGACCTGCTCGGCCGCCCGGCGCACCCGCTCGTCCAGCCGGGCAGGGCAGTGGAACGTGGTCGCGCCGGGGGTGTAGCGCGCGGTGTAGTCGTAGACGCCGCCCTTGGCGCATACCTCGACGACCGGCAGCGCCCGAGGTTCCGGGTCCGCGCACACCGAGATGGCCACCTCGGTACCCGCGATGTAGCGCTCGGCGAGCACGGCGTTCCCGTAGGCGAGGCAGTCCACCATGGCGGCCGGCAGGTCCTCGGCGGCGCGGACCACCTGGGTGCCCAGCGCCGAGCCGCCCTGATCTGGTTTGACCATCAGCGGCAGGCCGAGCCGGGAGACCATGGCGTCCAGCACCGCGCGGGCGCCGAGCTCGCGGAATGTGGCGTGCGGCAGGACAACCCAGTCGGGCGTGGCCAACCCGGCCCTGGCCAGCTCCGCCTTGGCGGTGGGTTTGTCCCAGGCCAGCCGGCAGGCGCGGGAGTCGGCGCCGACGAACGGCACGCCGAGCATCTCCAACACCGCCTGCACCGAGCCGTTCTCGCCCTCGCCACCGTGCAGCGCGACAACCACCGCTTCCGGCCGCTCCGTGCGCAGCCGGTCGAGCAGGGTGGCGTCGGCGTCCCACTCGTACACCACGGCGCCGACGTCGCGCAGTTCAGCGGCCAGCCGCCGGCCCGAGCGCAGCGAGACCTCCCGCTCGGCGGACAGGCCTCCGGCCAGCACAGCCACCGTTCGCTCACCCACCGGGCCATTCTCCGCTCCAGCGCCGTGCGCTGTTCACCTGGTGTCCTCGGCTGGTGTTCAGGTGGTGTCCGGCGAGGGCGACTGCGGGCCGCGCCGAGCTCCACCAGCCGCCAACCGAGCGGCCGCTCGGTCAGGGGTGCCGAAGGTGTGCAGCACGTCCAGCTCGGCGTTGAGCACGTCGGCCAGCCGACGGACTCCTTCGGTGATCCGCTCGGGCGTCGGGTAGCAGTAGGACAGCCGCAGCTGTCGGCTGCCCAGCCCGTCGGCGTAGAAGCCGGTCCCGGAGGCGTAGGCGACCCTGGCGCGCACCGCACGGGGCAGCATCGCCTTGGTGTCCACGCCCTCCGGCACAGTGAGCCAGACATAGAACCCGCCGTCGGGGTGCGTCCACCGGCACCCGGCTGGGAGGTAAGTGCCCAGCGCGGACAGCATGGCGTCCCGCCGCTCCCGGTACATCTCGCGGAAGGACTTGATCTGGCCACGCCAGTCGTGCCCGGCCAGGTACCGGGACACCATCATCTGATTGAACGTGGGCGGGCACAGCGTGGCCGACTCGGCGGCAAGTACCAGCTTGTCCCGCACCGAGGGCGGGGCCAGCGCCCAGCCGACGCGCAGGCCAGAGGCGAACGTCTTGGAGAACGAGCCCAGGTAGATCACGTTGTCCGGATCGGTGGAACGCAGCGCAGGGTAGGTCTGCCCGTCGAATCCGAGCAGTCCGTACGGGTTGTCCTCCACCACCAGCACATCGTGCCGCCGGCACAGCTCGAGCACCTCCGCGCGGCGCGCCACGGCCAGGGTCACGCCGGCCGGGTTGTGGAAGTTCGGCACGGTGTACAGGAACTTCGCCCGACGCCCGGCCTCGGCCAGCCGATTCAGCGCCTCGGCCAGCGCGGCGGGCACGATGCCGTCGTCGTCCATCGCCACGTGCAACACCTGTGCCTGGTACGCGGCGAATGATCCGAGCGCGCCCACGTAGGACGGCCCCTCAGCCAGTACGACGTCACCTGGGTCACAGAAGATCCTGGTCACCAGGTCCAAGGCCATCTGCGAGCCGACGGTCACCACGATGTCTTCGGCATGCGCCCTGATGCCCTCGGCGGCCATCACCTCGGTGATCTGTTCGCGCAGCAGCGGCACCCCTTGGGCGGAGCCGTACTGCAGCGCGACCTGGCCGTCCTGGGCGATCAGGTTCGCGACCTCGGCGGCCAGGTCGTCCAGCGGCAGCGCGGCCAGGTTGGGCATGCCGCCGGCCAGCGAGACCACCTCCGGGCGGCTGGCCACCGCGAACAGCGCGCGGATCTCCGAGGCGGTCATGCCCTCGGTGCGGCGGGCGAAGCGGTCGGCGAGGTCGGGAAAGCCCGCCACCGAGCTCGGCGCAACCTGGCCGGCTGCTGCCGCCCGGCCCGGGACAACCTGGCCGGCTGCTGCCGCCGGGCCTGACTGGGGCACGTCGGGGCAGGAATCGGGGGCCGGCGAGGCGGCGGCCGAAGGGGGCACGCGGACGCTCCGAGGTCGCGGTGGGCCGTACTCGGTCACTCTGGAGTGTAGGGGAGCCCCGATCGGGCCAACCCTTCGCCGATGTTCACCGACCGGCCGCGGACCGGTGGCTACCAACCCCTCCTGGATCGATCTATCCTCGGCCAAAGGGCGCTGGGCACCAGCGTCTGGCGAGCCTTGGCCGGTCACCCGCAGCCGTGGAGGTCCGAAGCACGTGACGTCTGTGATCGGTATCACGCTCGACAACATCGATGAGCTGCCGAAGCGCTGCCGCCGCTGTGTTTTCTGGGAGCTTGCTCCGCATATGGCGGAGCAAGCCGCCGAGTATGGCAACACCGAGCTGGAGAAGGAAGCCTGGCTGTCCAGCACGCTGCTGGAGTGGGGCTCCTGCGGCAAGATCGTGTATGTGGATCGGATGGCCGCCGGCTACGCGATGTACGCTCCGCCGGCCTCAGTGCCCAGGGCGGCGGCATTCCCCACCGGGCCGGTCGGGCACGACGCGGTGCTGCTCACCGCGGTGGCGGTGATTCCCGAGCTGGCCGGCGGCGGCATCGGCCGGATGTTGGTGCAGGCGGTGGCGAAAGATCTGACTCGGCGCGGGGTGCGCGCCATCGAGGCGTTCGGGGACGCCAACCCCGGCCCGGATTCACACTGCGTGGTACCAGCGGACTTCCTGCTCTCCGTGGGCTTCAAGACCGTGCGGGCGCACCACCGGTGGCCTCGGCTGCGGTTGGAGCTGCGCAGCGGGCTGTCCTGGAAGGAAGACGTGGAGGCCGCGCTGGAGCGGTTGCTCAACGAGATCACCATTCCGGCGCAGAACACCGGCCAGCTGCCCGCACTAGAGATGCCCAGAACCCCCGCGCCCGCTCAAAGCCACTGACCGCCCGCTCCCGTTCCCGCGAGTCGCGGATTCTGCCTGGGTGAGTTGCGGAATTTGTCAGCTGGACGGCTGGCACTATCCCCGACTCACCCTGACGAAAACCCCGACTCGTGGGAAGGGAACGGCGGTGGGGGTTACTCGTTGCTGGCGCGGGCTAGTTCTCTGGCTAGGACGTCTTGGAAGGTGAACGTGCCGGTGGGCTGGTCGTCCTGGCCGAGCAGGTAGAGGCGCTTGACCGCGACCAGGATGCCTTCGGCGACGACGTCCCGGAACACCGGGTCGAGCAGTTTGCGCCGGTCGCCAAGGTGGGTCAGGTAGCCGACCTCGATGCGCACCGCCGGCATCCGGGTCAGCCGAAGCATTTCCCAGGTGCGTGGCTGGATGCCGCAGTCCAGCATGCTGGTGCGGGCCACCAGCTCGCGGTGGATCAGCCCGGCGAGCGCCTCCCCGACCGTCGAGGTGGAGCCGTTCCCGGTGCCGAAGTGGAAGGTGGCCAGCCCCTGCGCGTGCATGCTGTGGTTGGCGTCGGTGTGCAGGGACAGCAACAGGTCGGCGCCGGCCGCGTTGGCGAAAGCGGCGCGCTCGGGCTCGGGCGGGCAGGAGTGCTCGCCCCGGCAGAGCAGCGCCTCCATACCGGTGGCCGCCATCCGACCCTCCAGCCGGCGGGCCAGGTCCCACATCAGGTCGGCCTCGGCCACGTCGGCCACCATCACGCCGCGGTCCGGGCCGCCGTGGCCGGGATCGATGACGATCCGCTTGCCGCGCAGGCGGGGGCCGGCCTTGCGCACCCGTTCCTGCTCGCGCAGTAGCCCTGGCCGCCCGCCGGTCACCTTCCGGCCCAGCTGGCGCAGCGCGCGCAGGGTGGCCGGCCCGCAGATGCCGTCCTGGTTGAGCCCGTACTCACGCTGGAAGGCCCGCAGCGCCTTCTCCGTCTGGGCGTCGAACACCCCACCCGGCCGGCCCGTGTCGAAGCCCAGCTCGAGCAGCCGCTCCTGCAGGGTGAACACGTCATCGCCGGCCATCGGCGCGGAAATCATCAGGCCCAGCATCCGGTCGCCCAGCTTCCACTGGGCCTCCCGCAGCGCCCGGTAGGTGGCCGCACCCACCACGCCGTCGGTAATCAGCCCTCGGCGCTGCTGGAACGCCCGCACGGCTCCCTCGACGAGGCTGTCGTATTGGTCGTCCGGCGCCTCGGCGGCGAGCGGGGGGAGCAAGCCGAACTCGCGTAACGCGGCGCGCACTTCGGCGACGGCCGGACCGCTGTCCCCCGTGCGCAGTAGCTGCATGCACCCCTCGCTTGGTCAACGTTCCGCGCGCCGTTGCACGGCGCCCCGCTCTCGGGCCCGTGATTATTGTGCCCTGGACTGTCGGAGAGCACTGAGGGCGCCCCCGGCACCGCCCGCATCCTCCCCCAGACGGCCTAGTGAAGGCTGGCTGGCGGGACCCGGACAACACAACGCCGGGCCGACTGAGAAAGCCGGCCCGGCGTTGAAAATCTGGCTTACAGGTAGTCGGCCAGGTCGTTGAGCAGCGCGGCCTTCGGCTTGGCGCCAACGATCTGCTTGACCGGCTTGCCGTCCTGAAAGACGATCATGGTCGGGATAGACATGACCTGGTAGTCCCGGGCGGTGCTCGGGTTCTGGTCGATGTCCAGCTTGGCCACAGTGATCTTCTCGGCGTTCTCGCCGGCGATCTCGTCGAGGACCGGAGCGACCATTTTGCACGGGCCGCACCAGGTGGCCCAGAAGTCCACCACGACGGTCTTGGAACTGCCCAAGACGTCCTGGCTGAACGTGTCGTCGGTCACAATAACGGTATTGGCCATCGCTTCTCCTTTAGTTGATGCCTGTTGTCCGGGTGGGTGGCGGTCAGCGGGTTGCGGCGGCGACCTGCTCCGAAGCGGCCCCGTAGCCGCCGCCGACCAGCTCGGGGTCCACCGGCTGCTCGGCCAGCCATCGCTCGGCGTCGATGGCGGCCGCACACCCGGAACCGGCGGCGGTGACGGCCTGCCGGTAGGTGTGGTCCACCAGGTCGCCGGCGGCGAACACACCGGGCAGCTCGGTGTAGGTGCTGGGCGACTTGGTCAGCAGGTAGCCCTTGTCGTCGGTGGCCAGCACGTCCCTCACCAGGTCACTGCGCGGATCGTGGCCGATCGCCACGAACATCGCGGTGACCTCCAGGGTGGACTCCTCGCCGGTCACCGTGTCGCGCAGCCGCAGCCCGGCCACCGAGCCCTTGTCGGAGCTCAGCACCTCTTCGACCGCCGCATTGGTCCGCCAACGAATCTTCGGGTCGTTCTTGGCCCGTTCCAGCATGATCCGGGAGGCGCGGAACTCCTCGCGCCGGTGCACGATCGTCACGCTGCGCGCGAACCGGGTGAGGAAGGTGGCTTCCTCCATCGCCGAGTCGCCGCCGCCGACCACCGCGATGTCATGCTCGCGGAAGAAGAATCCGTCACAGGTGGCACAGGAGCTCACCCCGCGCCCGAGCAGCTCCTGCTCCCCCGGGACACCGAGGTAGCGGGCCGCCGCGCCCATCGCCAGGATGACCGACTTGGCCCGGTAGGTCTGCCCATTGGCGGTGACCGTCTTGACCGGGCCAGCCACGTCGACCGCCTCGACGTCCTCCGCGCGCAGCTCGGCACCGAATCGCTTGGCCTGCTCGCGCATCTGCTCCATCAGGTCCGGACCCATGATGCCTCCGGAGAAGCCCGGGTAGTTCTCCACCTCGGTGGTGGTCATCAGCGCACCACCGAACTGGGATCCTTCGAACACCAGCGGGTTCAGCTGCGCCCGCGCGGCATAGACCGCGGCCGTATAACCTGCCGGCCCCGATCCGATGATCACCACGTCCCGCACGTCGGTCGTCATCCACCCTGTCCGTTCGTCTCCGCCGCCCCCGGAGTACCCGGCGGCGTCTGCCTGCACGCTGTTCAACGCGATCCTAGAAGGCGGCATTCCACCAGGTGACCCGCGTCGCCCTCAGGTCCGGCGAGGAGTCGGAAAGGCGGACGGGAGGGGCGGCTCAGCGCCCGACCGGCAGGTCGGCGAGGACCTCTGCTCGGTCCGGTCCGCAGTCCGGGCTGACCACCAACATGCGCAGCTGGCCGGGCACCTCGGTGGGCAGCACCAGCAGCACAGCGGGACGGCCTGACCAGCTGACCTGGCGGGCGCCAAGCACACCGAGCCCGGGCGCCCCGGCCCTGGCGAGGCAGCCGCCCCGGCGGGCCGGGTCGGCCAGCGGCCCGAAGTCCTGGCCACCGACCGGCAGGTCCCTACTGGTCAGCGCCTGGGCGGCGGGCGCGTCAGGGATGGCCGGCGCGGCGGCGTGGTCCGGCGGCACGGCTGGGCCGACCGCCACACCGGGCAGGACGAGCGCTAGTACGGCGGCGGCCGCGGCCATCGCCAGCACACCGCCACCCCAGCGCACCGACCGTCGCCCGGCCAGTCGGCGCGACCTCGGATGCCACCGCTGGTCGTCCGAGAGGTAGCTCGGCTGTGCGGCGGGGCAGCTCGGCTCGGCGGCCACCGGCATGGGCAACTCGTCCAGCGCGGCGTGCCAGCGGCGGACCAGGTGCGCGGGCGGCTCCGGCAGCTGGGCGGCGGCCAGCAGCTGGCGGGTCTCCTCGAGCGCGGCGAGCAGCTCGGGGGTCAGGTCGTCCGCGGTCAGCCCGATCGAAGCCAGCTCGCTGCTGGTCAGGTTGGCCGGGGAGAGCTCGTCGGGCCGCACCGCGGCGTCCTGCCCGGCGGAGCGCGGGGTCAACTCGTTCACCGTTCCTCCGTCGCGGGTTGCAGGGGGCGTCCCGGGCGCAAGATCTGCTCCATCCGGACCCGGCCGCGAGCGCCCCGGCTCTTCACCGTGCCGGCCGCGATCCCGAGTAGCTCGGCAACCTCGCTGACCGGGTAGCCGTTGACCTCCACCAGCCACAGCACCATGCGCTGATGCTCGGGCAGCTGGGCCAGCGCGGCCTCGACTTCCATCCGCAGCTCGTGATCGGCGATCGGGTTCCTCGGCGCGGGTATCTGCTCCAGTACCTCGCCGGGCACCGGCTCGGCCGGCCTGGACCGGTTGTGCCGCTGCCGGTCGGTACAGATGTTCCTCAGGATCTGCACCAGCCAGCCGCGGATCGAGTCATCCGCCCGGCAGCTGGCGGCGGCCTGGTGGGCGCGGGCCAGCGTGTCCCACACCGCTTCGTCCGCGTCCTCGCGGCAGCGCAGCCAGTAGAGCGCAAAGCTCCACAGCAGCGGCTGGTAACGGCTGGTCAGCTCGTGGAACGCAGCCCGGTCACCGTCCAGGTGGGCGCGCAGCAGCTCGGCGTCGGAACGGGTCACGGGTGGTCACGCTAGGCAGCTACCGGACCAGGAAAGGGCGGTTCCGGGCAACCCCTTCGCGATCGCGACCGGGTTATCCCCAGGGTGCTCCTAGCCGGTAACCCGCTCGAAGCGCAGGTCCGAGATGACCGTGACGTTCTGGTCGTCTCCGCCACCCAGCTTGGTGATCCACACCAGCACGTTCTGCACCGGCTGGCTGCCGCTCAGCGACACCGTGGTGCTGTTGCCCTGCAGGGTGGTCTTGCCGATCGGGATGGTCTGGCCGAACGCCGCGTCCGGAGCCGGGGCGGACCGGATCTCGATCTGGCTGCCCGCGCTAGGCGAGGCGATGGTCAGGGTGGACAGCTGAACGGGAGAGGCGAACGACACCATCACGCCGACGCCGGACTTGAGTGCCGGGAAGGGCCGCCGGTAGATGTATGTGCTCCAGTTGGATGCTGGGTCGTCATCCACCAGGCGTCCGACCCGGCCGGTGTTGTCCGGGTCGCCCGTGGGGTCGAACACCCGCACCGCGGCCGGGTGCACGACCGCCTCCCGGTTGGCGTCCGGGGGGGCATCCTGGTTGGCCGCGGCCGGCGCGCCGGGCGCCGGCGCGGCACCCGCCGGAGCCGCCGCGGCCGAGGCGGCGGCGGGCGGGCTCTCCACGGTGATCCGGGGCGCGGACGAACCGGTGAAGCCCAGCAGCGAGCCGAGCTGCACCCCGACGTAGGCGATCACCGCGATCATGCCGAGGCCGAGGCCGCCCATGCCGATGCTGAGCTTGCGCTTGCGACCCGGCTCCGGGGCGGGCGGCGAATCCACCCGCCACACCTCGTCCGGATCAACCGGCGCGCCGTCGTCCGGCGGGGGCAGCAGCGCGGCCTCCTGCTCGGCGTCAAGCAGTTCGGCGACCACCTTGTGCACGCCGGCGGCGGTGAGCACCTGACCGTGTGGAGCTCCGGCGCCCAGTGCGCCCATGGCCAGCGCGGAGACCTCGACCGTCACGCCGGGTCGAACCAAGCCGGGCGAGGCCACCACGCCCCGGGCATCCCGGGGCGCCGCGGTCAGTCCGGCCAGCTCGGCGTCCGTGCCGGACAGCGGCCAGCGGGCGGTGAGCAGCGCGTACAGCAGCGCACCCAGCCCGCGCACGTCGTCGGCCGGGGCAACATCCGGATGCGGCAGCGCGAAAGCCAGCCGGGCGCGGCCCTCGGCGGTGATCCGCACCCGCTGCGGGTGGGCGCAGCCCAGCACCAGGCCCTGCCGGTGGGCCGCCTCGGCCGCCTGGGCGAGCGGGTCGAGCATGCCGAGCACCACGCCGGTACGCAGCGGGCCGGCGGCCACCGCCTCGGCCAGGCTCCGGCCGGGCACCCACTCGGTGACCGCGAGGCCCAGCACGTCCTCCGGGAGGCCGCCGTGATCGTTACGCATGACGTCGAGCAGGCGAGCGCATCCGACGTGCTCGAACCGGCCCCAGCGCAGCGCGCGGCTGATCATCTCGGCGGCCTGCGCGGCCTGGCCGGACTCGCCGGTCTCCAGCAGCAGGGTGAGCGCCACGTCGCGTTCCAGCACGGTGTCCCTGGCCCGCCAGAACTCGGCGTGCACCGATTTGTCGGCGCCGGCCTGGGCCAACAGCCGGTACCGGTCCGCGATCACCGTGCCGGCTGAGCGCACGGCCGGGCGGGCCGCTCGCGGGCCTGGCGCCGGGCGTTCCGGGTCGGCCGGGGGGCTCATCGGGCCGGGCTTCGGTCGGGGACGGGGTGTCGGACGGTGCATGGCCGGTGCCTGAAGATCTTCCGCCGAGCCTGCGTCGGCTGCCGCCGACCCGTTCGCATCGGGGTCGGCCTCCGGCTCGGCGGCGGGGTTACCGCTGATTATCGCGGCTGAACGCTGTTCACTCTGCCCGCTCACTCTGGCTGACCCCCCTCCACCGACCGTGACCACAACCCCCGAGCAAGCCTACGTCAGGGGACCCCGATTCGAGCTGATTGCGGCACAGCCGAGACAAGAGCGTCACCTGGCTCTCAGCCAGATGTCAGCCCTGGGCAATCGTTCCCCTAGCAGCGGGAAATCGTTGTCTCAACGCACCGTGACGAGCATGCCCACGGTGTGTAGTGGCGACTACCGCCGGGCCAGTCGTCGCCAGACCGAGTCAAGCTCGGTCAGCCGCACCACCCGCATGGCCGCCACGGTGACCACCAGCGCGGTGACCGCGCCGGCACCCAGCACGATCCAGGCCTGAGCCACCGTGCCGACCTGGCCGCTCAGCGGGTCGCGTATCCACAGCACCAGGCCGGCCCCGGCCAGCCCGCCGAACGTGGAGGCGACCGCCGTCTTGCCGAAGGTCACCGCGAGCGCGGAGCTGTCCAGCGGGCCGAGCCGGTGCCGCAGCCAGAGCTGGCCCAGCACCGCACCGATCACGAACGAGGCGCTGTTCGCCGCCGCCAGCCCGAGCACCACGTCACCGGGCGGCAACAGCACCGGGCAGGCCAACAACATAGGGATCTTCACCAGCACCATGACCAGCTGGATGAGTGTCGGGGTACGGGCGTCCTTCATCGCGTAGAACACCCGCAGCTGCAGCATGCTCAGCGCATAGGGCAGCAGGCCGAACGCGGAGACCGCCAGGGTGGCGCCGAGCCGACTGGCGCCCGCCTCGGAGGTACGCCCCAGGCTGAACAGGGCCACCCCGATCGACGTGCCGAACAACGTGATCAGCACGGTCACCGGGAGCAATGTGAGGGTGGAGTAGCGGCTGCCCAGGGAGAGGTCCCTGACCACCTCATCCAGCCGGCCGTTGGCCGCCGACCGGCTCATTCTGGGCAACAGCGCGGTGAGCAGCGAGACCCCGAGCACCCCGTAGGGCACCTGCAGCAGCAGCCAGGCGTTGGCGTAGGTGGAGACACTGCCGGCGAACGGCGCGGCCACCCGGGTGGTGACGATGTACCCGGCCTGCCCGATGAGCACGTAGCCGATCACCCATGCGTATAGCCCGCCGGCCTCCACCAGCCGCCGATCCCAGCCCCACCTCGGGCGCCACCGGAAGCCGGCCTTGCGCATCCAGGGCAACAGCACCAGCGCCTGCACCGCGATGCCAAGCGTGGTGCCGAGGCCGAGCACCAACAGCTTCGGGTCGTTGAGCGCAATCGGATTCAGGTTGATCTCGCCCGGCATCAGCACGTAGATGCCGAGCACGCCGAGCATCACCACGTTGTTCAGTACCGGAGCCCAGGCGAACGGGGCGAACACCCCTCGGGTGTTCAGGATCGCGCCGAACAAGGCACCCAGTCCGTAGAACACGATCTCCGGCAGCAGCAGCACCGCGAAGGCGGTGGCCAGCTGCGGGTTGGCCGCGCTGTGCGCCTCCCCGCCCAGGTAAAGCCAGGTCAGCAGCGGCGCGGTGACCAGGGCGAGCAGGGTGGCCAGCACCAGCACGAGCGCGGACACGGTGAGTAGCTTCTGGGTGTACGCATCGCCGCCGTCCGGATCCTCGTTCTGGGCGCGTACCAGCAGCGGCACCATCACGCTGCTCAACACACCGCCGAGGAGCAGCTCGTAGACGATGTTGGGCAGCGTGTTGGCCACCGTGTAGGAGTCGTTGAGCACGGAAAGGCCCAGCGCGGCGGCCAGCGCCAGCTGGCGGACGAACCCGGTGATCCGGCTGACCAGGCTGGCGACCGCCATCGAGCCGCTGGCCCGCACCAGTGAAGGCTGCGCCTCGGACGGGGAGGAGCTCACGGACGAGGCACCCTCGGGTTGGTCGGGGTCGTCGCGGGGGCGTCGGGCGGGGTGGGCCTGGTCGGGTGGGCCGGCGGGGTGGCCGGCCGGTCGACCGGGCTCCAGGGGCCGGTGGAGTTGGTCGTCGGGCCGCTGGAATTGCCGGGTCGGATCGGGCCGACCGAGCTGGCCGGCTTGCTCGTGCCGGTCGCGTTGTTCGTGCCGGTCGGGTTGTTCGTGCCGGTCGCGTTGCTGGCGCGGGTCGGGTTGTTCGTGCCGGTCGCGTTGTTCGTGCGGGTCGGGTTGCTCTGGGCGGTGGGCTCCGCCTGATCGGCGGGCAGCCTCGTGCTGGCCTGGTTCCCCTGGCTGCCTGGTTGACCGGTCGGCGGCTTGGTGCGCCCGGCCGGCGGCGTGCCGTTCGGCATCGGTCGGAAGGGCGGGCCCGGCTCCCCAGGGCGGCCCGCCGGAGCGCTCGTCCGCGCCGGAGTCGCCGGTGGGCCCGATGGCGCCGGCTGACCTGGCGGGCGGACCGCTCTGCCGACGGTCCGGCCGCCCGGTTGGGGTGTCCGGGGTTGGTTGGGTGGGGCCGTCGGCGGCAGCGGTGGGGGCGGCAGCGGGTAGCCCGTAGGTGGGCTCGTCCGGCCCGGCGTGTCGCCCGCTGGTGGAAACCGCGTGCCGGCGCCGCCGGTCGTGCTCGTGCCGCCGGTCCGGCCGACCCTGGGCGCCGTCTGGCCACTCGAGCTCGTCTGGCCCATCCGGGCCTGGCCCGCCCGGGTGCCCGGCCGCACCGGTTGGTTGGCCGGTTGGTTGGTTGGGCCTATTGCCCGGCTGCCTGGCGGGATCGGCCGTCCGTCCGGGGGCGCGCGGCTCGCCGCCGGACGCCTCGGCACCGCCCCGACCGGCGGCCGGGACCGGTCCGGAATCCCTGAAGGAGTCTGGCTGGTTTCGGTCTGCCGGGTGCTTGCCGCGCCACGCAGCCGCCGCGCGATCCGTCGCACCGCGAGGATCACCAGCAGGAGGCCAGCCGTGCCCGTCAACCACAGGGTGATGGTGCCGTAAGCGGTTGAGCGCAGGAGCAGCCGGCTGGGTACGCCCAATGGGCTGCCGGCCAGCGTGGTCAGCCGCGCCTCCACGCTGAACTGCCCGGACCGGGTGAGCTGGGCGTTCACCCGCAGCTGCAGTCGGCCCATCGGGGGTATCCGCTGCTCCCCTATCGTCCCGGTGCGCAGGCCCGGGGTATCGGACAGCGCGACGCGCACCCGCATGGCCACCGGCAAGCCGTTGGCCAGCGTGATCGGCAGCGGCGCTTCCCTGTCTCCCAGTGCGTAGGGGCTGGGCGGTTCGAGCACCCGGACCAGTGAGCGGAGCAGCGCGACCCGAGCGGTGATCACCGCGGTGGACAGGTCCGCCAGCTGGGGGGTGCCCCGCCAGGCCGCAGAGCCGGCGCGCAGCAGCCCCTCGGTGACCGGGTCGAACACCTGCGCAGGAGTGGCCCCGACGCCTGGTTCGGCCTCCGCCGCCGAGCGCAGGTCGTTGGCCGCGTCGCGGTCGGTGCGCAGCTCGGCGGTGATGGTGCCGGGCACTTCCCGGGCGCCGGCGCGCAGCGGGTACACCAGGGTGGCGTTCGCCGGTTCACCGTGCTGACCGGGCGGCGGTTGTGCCGCGGTGGCGCCGGCGGATTGGGCGCCGGCCGGCGTCCCAGGCAGCGGGGTCGGGGTGAGTCGGCCGGCGGCGATCAGCGTGCCGATGGTGCCGAGCAGCGAGCTGGCATCGGTCGCGGTGGTGTTCCACCGGTGTGGCGGCGCCACCAGCAGCGGGGTCGCCGTGGCCGAGGACGAAGAAGAGGAAGACGCCGGGCTGGAGCCGTTGAGGGCGCGGAAGGCGGTCGCCCCGATGGCGTCCTGATCGGCCAGCGGGGTGCCGGTACCTGATGCGCTGGCGCTGGTGGAGCCGGCCAGCGAGCCGAGGCCGCGGCTGGACGAGTCGGCTCCGACGTCCCCGGAGTACACCCCGTTGGCGTTCCGGTCGGCGTCCTCACCTCGGGCGGCCAGGGTGACCAGCGGGTCGGCCAGCAGCCCGGTGGCCTCGGTGCCTCCGGCGGGCAGCGCGACCAGCCCACCGGTGGTACTCCGGCTGGACCTGCCGTTCACCGCCACCGCGTCGGCGGACAGCACGACCTCCCGGCCGCCGCCGCGCACATAGTCGGTGAGCGACCGCTCGTCGAGCAGGCCGTCCGCCGGCCAAGTGGTATCCGCGCGCACCGGGGTGCGCAGGATGTCGGCGGTGATCCGGGCGCCGTCCCGGGTGGCGTAGCTGGCCAGGTCGTCCAGTCCGGCTCGGGACAGCGCGACCAGATCCGCGTCCGCGTAGGGCAACGCCACCACGCATCGCCCGGCGGCCACCGCGCGCAGCCGGTCCAGCCACCGCCCGGCCGCCGCCGCGCCAGTCCCGTCGGTCTCCTGACCGTCAGGGGCGCGTACCCGGTAACCGCCGCTCATGTCCTGCACCGTGCGCAGCAGATCCGGGTCCACCGCGAGGCAGATCGCGTCGCGCACCGGTGACCCCGCCGGGGCGCCTGTCTCGAGCGCGCTGAGCAGGCCGTCCAGCCGGCCGCCCTGGCTCAGCTCGGCGGCCAGCTGGTCGTCCCCGAGCAGTACCGGTTCGCCGGGGCCGGTGGGCAGTCGGCGCGGCTGGTCGGCGAGCGGGTAGAGCATGCTCACCGGGGTGGGGCCTCCGGTCGCTCCCTCGAAGGGCGGTTCCGCCGGCAGATCGGGCACCGCGGGCAGCCCGAGCACCGGCAACAGCATCCGCACCCCGGCCAGCCGCGCCTGGCCGCCGCTGTCCGGGATGCCGTTGACATTGATGAGTAGCTCGTAGACCCCGGCGCGCTGCAGCGCCAGCGATCCGCCGCCGGTACCCCGCAGCGGGATGCTGAGCCGTACCGGCACCTGGCTTCCTGGCTCCAGCATGTCGGTGACCTGTGCAAACGCCGGAGTCACCGCATCGTTTGCCGCGTTGCCGGCCAGTGCCGTGCGCACGTCGCCCTCGGTACGCAGCCGGTCGCCCCGTTGCGCGCGGATTTCCACGTCGCGCACCACCTGGTCGCCGGTGTTGACCAGCTCGCCGGTCAGGGCCAGCGTCGGCGGACCGGTGGAGGTCACCACCCGGGGGCTCATGCTGGCCAGCCGCAGCTCCAGCCGGGGCCCTCGGGACGGAGCCGTCGGAGCTGTGCGCGCGGCCTGCCCGGCCGCCGTGGCCTGGCCGGCTGTCGTGGCTTGGCCGGGTGCTGTCGCTTGGCCGGGTGTCGTGGCTTGGCCGGCTGTCCTGGTCGGGGCGAGAGGGCGGTCAGCCGGGCCGGCCGCGGCGCTGGCCAGGCCGGGCAGCGCGCCGGCAACACCCCAGAACATGGCCAGCGCCAGCACAGCCAGCGCGACCAGGTTGGCCGCGGGCCGACGTGGCCCCGTTGTCACGCCGATTCCTCCAGCATGGCGGTGGCCAGCCGGACCAGGCGACGCTCGTCGGCGTAGGCGAGCCGCGCTTCCAGCTCGTCCAGCGGGACCCAGGCCACCTCGGTGACCTCCACATCGGTGTCGGACAGCTCTCCGCCTGTCGCGCGCAGTAGGAAGTGGTGCACCGTCTTGTGCACCCGGCGGTCCTCGGCCACGAACCAGAAGTCGATGGTGCCCAGCGGCGCGAGAACCTGACCAATGATGCCGGTCTCCTCCTGCACCTCGCGGACGGCTGCCTGCTCCGGCGTCTCACCAGGCTCGATGTGTCCTTTGGGGAGCGACCAGAGCAGCCGCCCGCGCCGGTCCAGCCGGCCGATGACCGCGGCGATGGACAGGGCGTGGTCGACCACCAACCCACCCGCCGATGTCTCGTCGACGGTGCGCAATCTGCGCCGCCGATCTGGGCCGCGTCCGCGACGCCCATCCGAGCGACCGCGGGAAGGGGACATGCCGAGATGGTAACGACGTCACAAACATCACGTCCGACGTACGACCGGTTCGGCGGCGGGTATGCGCGCGAGGCCCTCGGGTGTGCATAGACTGGTTCGCCGTGCCAACTTCCGCCGCGTCTTATCCCGTGTCTCGAGAACTGCCCAGTCGAGCAGCCCACCGTCTCTCCCAGGCCAGGGAGAATGCGGTGGTGGAGTTGTTGCGGGTGGCGCCGCTGGCCGAGGAGCTGGCCGGGCGGTTCGCCGCCGAGGGTCATCGGCTATACCTGGTCGGCGGGAGCGTGCGGGACGCGCTGCTGGGTCGCCTGGGCGACGGCGGCAACAGTGATCTCGACTTCACCACGGACGCCACCCCGGACGTCGTGCAGCGGTTGCTGACCGGCTGGGCCGACCGGCAGTGGGACACCGGCATCGCGTTCGGCACCATCGGCGCGATCCGCCGGGGCGTCCAGCTGGAGATCACCACGTTCCGGGCGGACAGTTACGACCGGCGAACCCGCAACCCCGAGGTGGTCTTCGGTGACACCGTCGAGGGTGACCTGTCCCGCCGGGACTTCACGGTGAACGCCATGGCCATCGAGTTGACCAGCCCGGACGGTCACCGGTTCGTGGATCCGCACGATGGGCTGGCCGCACTGGCCACCCGGACGCTGGACACCCCGGCCCGTCCGGAGGATTCGTTCGCGGACGACCCGCTGCGCATGTTGCGGGCCGCCCGGTTCGTGTCCCAGCTCGGGTTCCAGGTGACCCCCCGGGTGCGCGCCGCGATGACCGCGATGGCCGACCAGATCAACCGGATCACCGCCGAGCGGGTGCAGGCCGAGCTCAGCAAGCTGATCACCGGCGCGCACCCGAGGGACGGCATCGAGCTGCTGGTGGATACCGGGCTGGCCGAGCACGTGCTGCCCGAGGTGCCGGCGATGCGGCTGGCCACCGACGAGCACATGCAGCACAAGGACGTCTTCGAGCACTCCCTGGTGGTGATGGAACAGGCCATCGAGCGGGAGGATGACGGCCCTGACCTGGTGCTGCGGCTGGCCGCGCTGCTGCACGACGTCGGCAAGCCGCAGACCCGTCGGCTGGAGCCGGACGGTCGGGTCAGCTTCCACCATCACGAGGTGGTCGGGGCGAAGATGACTCGCGCTCGGCTACGCGCGCTGCGCTACCCCAAGTCGGTGATCGATGACGTGTCCCGGCTGGTGTACCTGCACCTGCGCTTCCACGGCTACGGCACCGGGGAGTGGACCGACTCGGCGGTTCGCCGCTACGTCACCGACGCCGGGCCGCTGCTCGACCGGCTGCACAAGTTGGTCCGGTCCGACTGCACCACCCGCAACCGGCGCCGAGCGGCCGCGCTGCAGCGCAGCTACGACTCGCTGGAGGGGCGGATCGCGGCGCTGCGCGAGCAGGAGGAGCTGGACGCGATCCGGCCCGACCTGGACGGCAACGAGATCATGAAGGTGCTGGACGTCAAGCCCGGTCCGCTGGTCGGCAAGGCCTACAAGCACCTGCTCGCCGTGCGCATGGAACAAGGCCCGCTCACCCACGACGAAGCAGTAGCCGAGCTCCACCGCTGGGCCGCCACCCAACCCACCTAGTCCACCTAACGTTCCCCGGTTTCCGCGAGTCGGGGTTTTTGTCCGGGTGAGTCGGGGATTTCATCAGCCCAGGTGTCGGCTGACAGATTCCGCGACTCACCCTGAGGGAATCCGCGACTCGCGGGATGTTTGGGGGCGCGGGGGTGGCGGCGGCGGAGGAGTTCGTGGCCGACCAGGCCCAGGAGGTAGCAGGCGGCGGCCAGGACCAGGAGGAGCGGCGAGCGGCCGGTCGGTGGGGCTAGCAGCGCGGCGGCGGCCACCGCGACCACGTAGCCGATGTTGAACACGGCGTCGTACAGGGCGAACACCCGACCCCGGGTGTCGTCGTCGACCTCGCTCTGCACCGAGGAATCGGCGCACAGTTTCACTATCTGGCCCGCGCCGGTCAGCAGGAACGCCCCGATCAGCGCCATCTCCATGCGGATGTGCACGCTCAGCGCGAGCTGGGTCAGCGCGCCGAGCACCAGCGCCACCCGGATCGCGCCGGCCCGACCCAGCCGCCGCACCAACCACGGCGTGACCACCGCGGCCATGCCCAACCCGCCGGCGGCCAGCGCGACCATCTCGCCGATTCCGCCCATTCCGGTGAGCAGCACGCCGTGCTGGGTGAACCCGTGCCGGAACAGCAGCAGCATCAGCAGCGTGGACACGCCGAACGCCAGCCGGTGTGCGACGAGCGCGGCGAACGAGGCCGAGGCGCTGGGTACCGCCGCGGTGGCCCGCGCGCCGTCCACCAGCCCCCTGGCCACCGCGACCAGCGCGCGCTTCGCCTCCTTGGGCTCGTCCGGGCCGAGCAACCCGGGGCGGAACCCCATGGCCAGCAGCGCCGCGGTAAGCGCGCCCAGCGAGGCGATCACGGTGACGGTGGCCCCGCCGGCGTTGTCCGGTCCGAACACCCCGCGCAGCGCGATGGCACAGGCCCCGCCGACCGCGGCAACCGCCGCCCCGGCGGTGGCGGCCAGCACGTTCGACTCGACCAGGTGCTTCTCCTCGACCACGTGCGGCAGCGCGGCGGACAGCCCGGCCAGTACGAACCGGGTCACTCCGGTGACCGCGAGCGCGCCCAGGTAGAGCGGCGGACCGCCCACCCCGGTGGCCACCAGGATGGCGACGACCACGGTGAGCACCGCGCGGACCAGGTTCGCCGCCCAGAGCACCCGGCGGCGGTCCCACCGGTCCAGCAGCGCGCCGGCGAATGGCCCGATGATCGAGTACGGCAGGAAGAGCACGGCCAGACCGATTGCCACCGCGACCGGGTCGGCCTCCCGCTCGGGGTTGAACAGCACCGCGCCACCCAGCGCGGCCTGAAACATCCCGTCGCCCCACTGCGCGGTGAAGCGCACCGCCAGCAACCTGCGGAAACCCCGGGTGCTCAGCAATCCGCGCAGGCCAAGCCGATCTCCTCGCCCGGCTCCCTTGACGCGTTCGACTCCGTTGATGCCAGCTCCCACTGCCCGCTGTGTCGAACCCACGATGCTCAAGGCTAACCCCCCCGCCGGTCGTGTCGTACCGGTATTTGCGGGCGGTTCGGCCGTCGCACCGGTAGATACACAGTGTCCTGATCGCACAGCTGTCTCCTCAGGGCGGAAGGATGCAACGATGAGAGACGTGGCGGCGTACGGGCGAGCGGAAGAGGACCGCGACGTCGAGCCCGGGACTCTGCTGGTGGCGGCCCCCGGTCTGCTGGACCCCAATTTTCGCCGCACGGTGGTGTACGTGATCGAGCATCGGGGCGAGGGAACGCTGGGCGTGGTGCTGAACCGCCCGAGCGACGTGGCGGTGCAGGAGGTGCTGCCGGCGTGGGCGCCGCACACCACCCGGCCTAAGGCGGTCTTTGTGGGTGGCCCCGTGGACGCGAAGACCGCGCTCTGCCTCGCCGCCTTCCGTCCCGGGCATGACCCGGCCACCATCGGCGGGGTGGTCGCCGTGCGCGGACCGGTGGCGCTGATCGACCTGGACTCCAACCCGGACGCGCTGGCCCCCCGGCTGCGCGGCCTGCGGGTGTTCGCCGGCTACGCCGGGTGGAACTCCGGGCAATTGGCCGGCGAGATCGGCAGGGGCGACTGGATCCTGGTGCCCGCGCTGCCGGATGATGTGCTGGCCTCGGGCAACGGCGATCTATGGGGACGGGTGCTGCGCCGGCAGGGGATGCCGCTGGCGCTGTTGTCCACCTTCCCCTCGGACGTCGCGGCCAACTGAGTCATGCGCCTCGCTGAGCAGCTCGGGGAACCGTACCGACTCGGCGGCCAGCAGCTGCCGGCTCATCCGGGTGGCGAGGAGACTTCGCTGTCGGTACCGCCGGCCGGTGCCTCGGAGCAGCCATCCACCAGGCTGCACCCGGCGCAGGTGCCCGTGCAGCCCTCGAAGCCCGGCACCGGAACCCGCCGGGCGGCCCGGTCCCCGAGCACTCCGCCGGCCACGGTCAGGGCCAGCGCGCCGAACCCGGCCAGCACCACCAGGGTCACCCGGACCGGGGCGCCGGAGGCGTGCTGGGCCAGCGCCGCCACCCCGCCCAGGACGGCCACCGCGGCGGCGGCCATGCTCAGCGGCGCGCCGACCTGGTTGCCCACCGCGAAGGTCTCCTCGTCGCGCAGCGTGTTCACCGTGCGCACGCCGGCCCACCGATTGCGCGGCAACCGCCGCCGCCAGCCGAGGACGCCGACCACCGCCAGCCCCAGCCCGCCGAGCACGAGCAGGCCGCCGACCACAGACAATGCCTGTTCAGCCACCTGGCCAGCCTAAGCTCGTGCCCCGTCGCGCCCCGAGCGGGTCCGGCGCGCCCTTGTTCGCGTCGGCGAGCTAGGCTCGTAGTCGTGCGAGCGGCCAACCTGCTCCTTAGAAAGCCGCGCTGAGCGCAATCGACGCCGGCGCGGCCGACCCCTCACGCCCAAGGCTGAGGGGTTCTTCCATGTAGGAGCCGCACGCCACGCCAACCAGGAGGACCGGGATCCCATGAGCACCGAAACCGACGCGTCGAGCGCGGCGGTCAGCGCCCGCGAGCCGGAAGACGCGCCGCCGTTCCGGTACACCGCCGCGCTGGCCGACCAGATCGAACTGCGCTGGCAGGACTACTGGGAGTCGCACGGCACCTTCCACGCCCCCAACCCGGCCGGCCCGATGGCCGAACCGGAGCTGGTCGCCAAGCGCGGGGACAAGGTCTATCTGCTGGACATGTTCCCGTACCCGTCCGGGTCCGGGCTGCACGTGGGCCACCCGTTGGGCTTCATCGGCACCGACGTGCTGGGGCGCTATCTGCGGATGTCCGGGCGCAACGTGCTGCACCCGATGGGCTTCGACGCGTTCGGCCTGCCCGCCGAGCAGTACGCGGTGCAGACCGGCACGCACCCGCGTAAGACCACCGAGGACAACATCCAGCGCTACCGGGCGCAGCTACGCCGGCTGGGCCTGGCGCATGACGACCGGCGCAGCCTGTCCACCACCGACGTCGAGTTCTACCGGTGGACGCAGTGGATCTTCCTGCAGATCTACAACTCCTGGTACGACGAGCGGGTTCGCCGGGCCCGGCCGATCACCGAGCTGGAGGCCGAGTTCGCCGCCGGCACCCGTCCGGTCCCGGCCGGCACGCCGTCGTGGGCCGAGCGCGACGAGACGGGGCGCCGCGAGCTGATCGACTCATACCGGCTGGCCTACCTGTCTGAGGCACCGGTGAACTGGTGTCCCGGCCTCGGCACGGTGCTGGCGAACGAGGAGGTCACCGCCGACGGGCGCAGCGAGCGGGGCAACTTCCCGGTGTTCCGCCGCAACCTGAAGCAGTGGATGATGCGGATCACCGCGTACGCCGACCGGCTGATCGAGGATCTGGATCGACTGGACTGGCCCGATTCGGTCAAGTCCATGCAGCGCAACTGGATCGGCCGCTCCGAGGGCGGGCAGGTCCGCTTCCCGATCGTGGGCGGGCCCGGCGAGATCGAGGTGTTCACCACCCGCCCGGACACCCTGTTCGGCGCTACCTACATGGTGTTGGCCCCGGAGCACCCGCTGGTCGAGGCGCTGACCCCGGCTAGCTGGCCGGAAGGCAGCGACCCGCGCTGGACCGGTGGAGCGGCCACCCCGGCCGAGGCGGTCGCCGGGTACCGGGAGGCCGCGTCCCGCAAGTCCGAGCTGGACCGCCAGGAGAACAAGGACAAGACCGGTGTGTTCACCGGCGGGTTCGCCCGCAACCCGGTGAACGGCGCGATCATCCCGGTGTTCGTGGCCGACTACGTGCTGATGGGCTACGGTACCGGCGCGATCATGGCGGTGCCCGGCCAGGACCAGCGGGACTGGGACTTCGCCACCGCGTTCGGCCTGCCGATCATCCGCACGGTGCACCCGGCCGACGGCTTCGACGGTGAGGCCTACGTCGGCGCCGGCCCGGCGATCAACTCGGCGAACGCCGAGATCAGCCTGAACGGGCTGGAGGTCGACGAGGCCAAGCGGCTGATCATCGATTGGCTGGCCGCCAGGGGGGCCGGCGAGTCGGTGGTGCAGTACAAGCTGCGCGACTGGCTGTTCTCCCGGCAGCGGTACTGGGGCGAGCCGTTCCCCATCGTGCACGATGAGTACGGCCCGCTGCCGCTGCCGGACGACCAGCTGCCGGTGGAGCTGCCGGAGATCGAGGACTACTCGCCGCGCAGCTACGACCCGGACGCGGCGGACACCGAGCCGGAGCCGCCGCTGTCCCGGGCCACCGACTGGGTCAACGTCGAGCTGGACCTGGGCGACGCCGACGGCAACAAGGGCGTCAAGCCCTACCGCCGGGAGACCAACACCATGCCGCAGTGGGCCGGCTCCTGCTGGTACTACCTGCGGTACCTGGACCCGACCAACGACAAGCAGTTCGTCGACCCCGAGGTCGAGCGCTACTGGATCGGCAAGGACCCGGCCAGGTACGGGCCGAGCGACCCGGGCGGGGTGGACCTGTACGTCGGTGGCGTGGAGCACGCGGTGCTGCACCTGCTGTACTCCCGGTTCTGGCACAAGGTGCTGTTTGACCTGGGTCACGTCAGCTCCGAGGAGCCATTCCGCCGGCTGCTCAACCAGGGCTACATCCAGGCATACGCCTACGTCGACGCGCGCGGCAGCTACGTGGCCGCCGAGGAGGTCGTGGAGACCGCCCGGGAGGACGGCACGGTTGGTTTCACGTGGAACGGTGCCCCGGTGCGCCGCGAGTACGGGAAGATGGGCAAGTCACTGCGCAACGTGGTGACCCCGGACGACATGTGCGAGAGGTACGGCGCGGACACCTTCCGGCTGTACGAGATGTCCACCGGTCCGTTGGAGGTCTCCCGGCCGTGGTCGACCCGGGACGTGGTCGGCTCATACCGGTTCCTGCAGCGGTTGTGGCGCAACCTGGTCGAGGAGCGCACCGGCGCCGTGGCGGTGGTTGACGTGGAGCCGGCCGAGGAGACGCTGCGGCTGCTGCACCGCACCATCGACGGCATCCACACCGACTACGCCGCACTGCACTACAACACGGCGGCCGCCAAGCTGATCGAGCTGAACAATCACCTGACCAAGTCCTACGGTCCCGGATCGGTGCCCCGCTCGGTGGCCGAGCCGCTGGTGCTGTTGCTGGCGCCGCTGTGTCCGCACATCGCCGAGGAGCTGTGGTCGCTGCTCGGGCATGACCAGACCCTGGCCTACGCCCCGTTCCCGGTCGCCGACGAGCGCTACCTGGTAGCCGAGAGCGTGGAGTACCCGATCCAGGTCAACGGCAAGGTGCGCTCGCGGATCACCGTGCCGGCCGACGCGGACACCGCCGCCGTGCAGGCCGCCGCCCTGGCCGACGAGAAGATCGTCGCGCTGGTCGGCGACGGCGCGCCCAGGAAGGTCATCGTGGTGCCGGGCCGACTGGTCAACGTGGTGCTCTGAGCCGGGCGGCTTCGCGTTCGGCGGCCGGGTTGAGCTCGAGCCCCCGGGAGCCGCCGAGCTTGCGCTCGAGATGCTCGGCGACGGTGACCGGCTGGTAGGACGACGGCCGCTCCGGGGTGGCGCAGCCGGGCAGGGTGGCGATCACCGCGTCGTAGTTGCCGTCGTGGAAGTAGGCGGCCGAGCGGCGCCGGTACACCCGGCCCTGGTCGTCCACCGGGGCGAGCACCCGGTGCAGGGTGGAGATCCACCGGTCGTTGGTCCACCGGGCCAGCAGGTCACCGAGGTTGATCAGTAGCGCGCCCGGGGCGGGGACCACGTGGTGCCAGCGTCCCTCGGTGTCCAAGATCTGCAGTCCCGGTACCGGGTCGGCCCACAGCACGGTGACGATTCCGTAGTCGGTGTGTGCGCCCATGCCGAGTTGGTCGGGTTCCACCCGGGCGTCGTCCGGGGGCAGTTGGTAGTTGTTCATCCGGAGCACGTCCATGGAGTGGTCCTGGTAGCCGGTGAAAAACGCCGGCGGGAGCCCGAGGGCGACCGCGAAGATCTCCGTCATCGTCCTGGTCAGCGCTCCGGCGGCGGTGAACCAGCTGGTGACGCCCTCGCGGATGCGCGCGTCCGACGGCCACAGGTTGGTCGCGTAGTGCGCGCCAGGCAGGTCCAGGTCGGGAAAGTCGCCGGCCTCGCTGCCCACGTTGAACGCCTCGAACAGGTCGTCCGGGGAGTAGATCCCCAGGCTGTGGCTGAGCCGCTCGGTCTTCGGGGCGGTGTAGCCGCGGTTCACGGCGGTGGACCCGGGGCGGCAGGCCATTTTCTCCGGCATCGGCAGCGCGAACAGGCTGTCCATCGCCTCGGTCAGCCCGTCTCGCACCCCGTTCGGGATGCCGTGCCCGGTGATCTGCATGAAGCCGACATCGGTGGCCGCCGCATCCACTGCCCGGGCGACCGCGGCCCGGTCCGCGGGGGTGCCGGCGCGGAACGTGGAGATGTCGATGACCGGCACGTCCAGGACGCCGTCGACCGATCGGGCTGAGCTACTCATCGGATTGCTCCTTCTCGAGCGGGTGCGCCCGGCGGGCCTCGGCGCGCCGCCGAAGGGTCAGCAAGTCAGAAGGAATATAGGTGTCAGTTATCGGCGGTGCAATCCCGCGCCCGGCATCGCCGCGCCGGCGCTCAGCTCCGCACGGGTCGGCCCACTACCAGAAGGACCTGCACCGGCCGGTCGTCCACCAGCAGCCAGCGGTGCCGCACCATGCCCGGGTGATAGATCAGGTCCCGGGACCGCAGCCGCCACGTACCGTGGCCCTCGAGCTCGATGTCGAGGGTGCCCTGGACGACATACAGGGCCATCTCGCCCTGCGACTCGAACCACTCCTCCAGGTATTGGCCGGGCTCGATCCGGTACTCGATGAGCTCCAGCATGCGGTCCGACTGCGACATCAGGATGCGCCCCCGGGCCGCTTCGACCTGCTCGGTGACCGGCAGAAACTGCCCTTCCGAGGCGCGCACGACGGTGACCGGATCGGGCGGCAAGGTGGGTAGCAGGTCGCCGGGCACCACCCCGAGGGCGGACGCCAGTCGGTACACGGTGGACATCGAAGGGGCGCTCACCCCACGTTCCACCTGGCTCAGGAAGGGCTGGCTCACCCCCGCCGAGGCGGCCAGCGCGCGCATGGAGAGGCCGGCCTTCTCGCGCAGCGCCCGCACGGTCGCGCCGACGAGCTGGTTGAGCTGGTCATCGTCGCGGACGTCCATCTGACACCCCGGTCCGGCGGCTGAGCGCGAGCAGTCCAACAAGCCTAACCTTGACTGCTCCCACTTATCGATCCGGCGCGCGAAGACAGCTCCGAAGCCGCCCCGCACACCGACCGGGCCCGCTCAGGCGCCGATAGCGCCACCCTCCCTAACCACACAGACCACCGACGGGCGCGGTTGGCTGGTCCCGCCGTCCGGCCAGTGCGAGGCGGGCCGGTCGGCGGAGGCGTCGTCCAGCTCGCCCGGGTGTTGCACGGACACCAGCACGAAATCCTCCGTGACCACCGGACCGCAGGTTTCCGCGCCCACCGGGACGGTGAGGAACTGCTTGACGTGGCCCCGCTCCGGACCCTCCAGCGGCACCGCGAACAGCCCGTCATTGGACTTCAGCGCATTGCCGTCGGTGGCGATCCACAGGTTGCCGTGCCGGTCGAAGTCCAGGTTGTCCGGGCAGGAGATCGGACTCACCTGGGTCTTGTCGAACCCGGCGAAGTAGGTGTCCGGCGCCGCCGGGTCGCCGCAGACCAGCAGCAACGACCAGTCGAACGCGGTGCCGGTGGCGTCGTCACCGTGCTCGGCGAGCTCCAGAATGTGGCCGTGCTTGTTGCCGGGCCGGGGGTTGATCTCGTCGGTGCCGGGCTTGCCTGCGGCACCCCGGTCGGTGTTGTTGGTCAGGGCCACGTAGACCCGCCCGGTGCCCGGATGCGGCTGGACGTCCTCCGGGCGGTCCATCTTGGTCGGGCGCAGCGTGTCCGCGGCGAGCCGGGTGAACACCAGCACCTCCTCGGTGCTCATCCCGGGGACCCGGCTGACGCCGTTCTCCACCAGCGGCAGCCAGCTTCCGGTGCCCCGGTACTGCCCGGTACCGGTGAGGCTGGCCACGTAGAGCGTGCCGTTCTCCAGCAGGGTCTTGTTCGCCGCCCGGTTGTTCGGGTCGTACCGGTCGCGCGAGACGAACTTGTACAGGTAGTCGAAGCGCTCGTCGTCGCCCATGTAGGCCACCGCCCGGCCGTCGGCGGCCAGCCGGACGTTCGCGCCCTCGTGCTTGAACCGGCCGAGCGCGGTGTGCTTGACCGGGGTGGCCGTCGGGTCCAGCGGGTCGATCTCCACGATGTAGCCGTACCGGTTGACCTCGTTGGGTTCCTTGGTCACATCCCACCGCGGGTCGAACCGCTCCCACTTCGTCCCGGTCTCGCCGGTGGTGACGCCGTAGCGCCTCAGCCGGGCCGCCGCCGTGGGATCGGTGACCGATCCGGCGTTGGCGAAGAAGTTGTTGAAGTTCTCCTCGCCGGACAGCACGGTGCCCCACGGCGTGACCCCACCCGAGCAGTTGCTGTGCGTGCCGAGCACGGTGCGCCCCCGCGGGTCGGCCGAGGTGCGCAGCGCCGCGGACCCGGCGGCCGGGCCGGTCAGCCGGAACGGGGTGAGCGCGGTGATCCGCCGGTTCAGCCGGTCATCAGGCACCGTCTCGACAGCGCCGGAAGCGGCGCGGCGCAGCACCACCACGCTGCCCCCGACCGCGTTCCAGCTGATCCGCACCTGTTCCTCGGTGGGGTTGGCCTCGTCGTAGCCGGTGAACATGAACGTCGGCGTGACGTACTCGTGGTTGCTCCACATCGCCCAGCGGCCGTCCGCGAGCGGGACCAGCCCGCAGTAGTCGTTGTTGAAGCCGAACTGGCCGGCCTGGGCCGCCGCCGACTGGCCGGCGAAGTCGAAAGCCGGCGCCCCCGCCAGGATCGGGTCTCCCCAGCGCAGCACCACCGAAGAGGTGTAGCCGGGCGGCACGGTGATCGCGTCGGCGGTGTTGGGCGCCACCGGGGTGAAGTTGGTGCCCGGTGCGGGTGGCGCTCCGGTACCGCCGGTCGGCGGGCCGGAGGGGGTCTGGTCCGCGCAGGCAGCCAGCGCGGCGCCGGCGGCCCCGACCAGGGTGAGCATCGCGCCGGCCCGCAGCATCCCGCGACGCGACAGTGCCGACGCGAGCGGTGCCGACGCGAGCGGTGCCGGCGCGAGCGATGCCGACGCTGGGGGCGAGACCAGCTCGGCGAAGCTCGGGTTGTCGCTGGTGTTGGGCGCCGGGTGTGCGCATGCCGCGCCGCAGCGGTAACGGCAGGTGATCGCCGAGCGCCCGTGCGGGTCGCGCACGATGGGCAGGCTGGTGGGCGTTGAGGGTTCGGGAACGAGCGGCACTGCGCCTCCGAGCGGTGGTGGGCCGACGGCGCGAGCTAACCCGGACGTGGTGACCTCAGCGAAATCTCAGCGTGAACGGCGGGTGAACGAGTTGACGTTAGTCAGCCAGCTCGCGGCCGCCATGCGCGCTGCCCACGATGCACGCGCCCCAGATGCCCATGACCACACCCGGCCAGTAGTTGTCCCAGCTGGGGTGCGGCATCGTGCTGGCGAGCCAGATGCCGTTCGTCAGCACGGCCGCACCCAGCCAGCCGCGCGTCTGCTGGACCAGGTGCTTGCGCGGCTGGCCGGGCGCGGGCCGCGCCGCTGGCCGGGCGCCGGCCGCACCGCGCTGGATGCGGGCCCGCTGGATGCGGGCGCGAGCGAGGGCGCCGGTTCGGGCAGATCCCGGGTAACCGCCGCCAGCTCACCGTAGGTGAGTGCGGCGTACGCGGAACCGAGCCGCTCGTCGTACTCCAGCAGGGTCAGCCGGCGCTCTTCGGGCCGCTCGCGCGGCCACCGGGCCGAACTATTTCTCGCCCTGCTCAGGCGATCCGGCGGGCGTTGTGGAACGGCATCCGGGCCAGCGGGCTGATCTTGACTACGTCCCCGCTCTGCGGTGAGTGCAAGACCATGCCGTTGCCCACGTAGATACCCACGTGGCTAACCTGGCTGTAGAAGAACACCAGGTCCCCCGGCTGCAGGTTGGCGCGGGAGACCGGCTGACCGACGGTGCTCTGTGCTGAGCTGGTCCTCGGCAGGCTGATACCGGCCTTCTTGAACGACCACAGCATCAGGCCGGAGCAGTCGAAGCCCCGCGTGGTGGTGCCGCCCCAGACGTACGGCGTGCCCTTCACCCCCATCGCGGCGGCCAGTGCGATGGAGCCGTGGGACGGTGGCGGCGCGATCTTGACCGGTGGGGCGGCGGGGGCCGGGGCGGCGGCTGGCACCTGGGCGCGGGCCGCCGACGCGATTGTGGCGTTCAGCAACGCCGGCCGGGTCGGCCAGAGCGGGCTGGACGCGATGGTGGCCATGGAGATGGCCCGACTGGTCACCGGCAGGGTGCCGATGGGCGGCAGGGCACCGACCGGCTGTCCTCCGGCCAGGGCGGTGGCGGGCGAATGCGCGGTGGCCGCCGCGAGGGGTGCGGGAATGTGTGTGGTCGGCACGCTGAAATGCCCGGTGGGGGCCAGCTGCCGTGCGGTTGTTGCCAGGTCGGCGGAGCCGGCGGCGAACAGAGCGGTGGCGACTGTCGCGGTGGCGGCGGTTGCCTTGGCCAGGGCGCTGAACTTGAGGGGTGCCCTCTGGCCTACGGCGATGGGGGCGGTTGCCCCGTTCCACAACGCATCGAAATGGTGCGGCACGTGCTACGAGCTCCTTTGTGGCGCCCGTCGATCGAGTCGCCGCCCCGGCCGTCTCCGGGCGCCGTTGCCCGGGGGTGATCGAGGCCGGCCGGTATCGCCAGTGGTGGGTAAGTGGCGAATCCGGTCGGGACTACTGACTGGTGTCCACCGCGTGGGGGCGGTCGGCATCAGTCCGATCGACAGTGGCCCCGACGTGACCACCCGGGTCGGGTGGCGCGTAGCCGTTGGGGCCGCAAGGAAGCTACAAAGGGAATTCAAAGGAGACTATGATGCAGATCACATTCTCCCGATATAGTTTCGTGATCGAGCTCACTAAATCGTTCTCTAATCTTCCCGTTATCAAAACGTTTTCCGCGCCAACCGATCGTTATGGCCGCTGTATCCCCTGTTCAAGGATGTGTGCTGCTCCATCCGGTCTAACACTTAGTTCGCTTATAAGAAGAAAACCGGGGAACTTTCACAATGGAAAGTTCCCCGGTTCCGAGATATGTCCACGCAGGTCAGAGCCTGAGAAGGACGCTACTCACCGCGAATGAAGGACTCCACGGCGTCACGCGCGACCGAGTCCGAGTACTGCTCCGGCGGCGACTTCATGAAGTAACTGCTGGCGGACAGCACGGGCCCACCGATGCCCCGGTCCAGAGCGATCTTGGCCGCGCGGATGGCGTCGATGATGATGCCGGCGGAGTTCGGCGAGTCCCAGACCTCGAGCTTGTACTCCAGGCTCAGCGGCACGTCACCGAACGCCCGGCCCTCCAGTCGCACATAGGCCCACTTGCGGTCGTCCAGCCAAGCCACGTAGTCGGAAGGGCCAATGTGCACGTTGTCCTTGCCGATATCAGTGGAGAGCTGAGAAGTGACCGACTGCGTCTTGGAGACTTTCTTCGACTCCAGCCGCTCCAGTTCTTTCATGTTCAGGAAGTCCATGTTGCCGCCCACGTTCAGCTGCATGGTGCGGTCCAGCGAGACGCCCCGATCCTCGAAAAGCTTGGCCAGCACCCGGTGGGTGATGGTGGCGCCGACCTGGGATTTGATGTCGTCGCCGATGATCGGCAGGCCGGCCGCGCGGAACTTCTCCGCCCACTGCGGGTCCGAGGCGATGAACACCGGCAGCGCGTTGACGAAGGCCACCCCGGCGTCCAGCGCGCACTGCGCGTAGAACCGGTCGGCCGCCTCGCTGCCCACCGGCAGGTAGCAGACCAGCACGTCGACCCGCGCCTCGCGCAGCGCGGCCACCACGTCCACCGGCTCCTCGTCCGCCTCGGTGATCGTCTCCCGATAGAACCTGCCGAGCCCGTCCAATGTCGGCCCGCGCTGCACGGTCACCCCGAGCGGCGGCACGTCGGCGATCTTGATGGTGTTGTTCTCGGACGCCCCGATCGCCTCGGACAGATCACGGCCGACCTTCTTGGCGTCCACGTCGAACGCCGCGACAAAGCGGACGTCGCTCACGTGATAGCCGCCGAAGTCGACGTGCATCAGCCCGGGCACTCGGGCGGTGGGATCGGCATCGGCGTAGTACTGCACTCCCTGCACCAGCGACGCGGCGCAGTTGCCGACGCCGACAACGGCGACTCGAACCTCCTGGGCGGGTGACTTCACGACCGGGTCCTCCTCGTGCGGTTCCTCTTGGTTCATTTCAGGTCCTGTGGGGTATCGCGCTGTTCCGCCTGCTCATGGGCGATCAGCTCGTTGAGCCAGCGGACCTCCCGCTCACTGGCGTCCAGGCCCAACTGGTGGAGCTCCCGGGTGTACCGGTCGATCTGTTCACCGGCTCGGCCGAGCGTGGAGCGCAGTCCCTCTCGCCGCTCCTCGACCCGGCGTCGCCGGCCTTCCAAGATCCGCATCCGGGTGTCCGCCGGAGTGCGGGAGAAGAACGTCAGGTGGATGCCGAAGCTGTCGTCCTCCCAGGTCTGCGGGCCGGCGTCGGCCAGCATTTCGACGAACCGTTCCTTGCCCTCGGCGGTGAGGCGGTAAACCCGGCGTCGGCTGCGCCGGGACCATCCACTCGACGGCTCGGTGCTCGGCTCGGTCTCCTCGACGATGAGGCCCTCGCGAACCAACCTGCGCAGCGCCGGGTACAGCGATCCGTAGGAGAACGCGCGGAACCCGCCGAGTCGGACGCCGAGCTGCTTGCGCAGCTCGTACCCGTGCATCGGGGCCTCGTAGAGCAGCCCGAGTACCGCGAAGTCGAGCAAACCCGCCCTCCTCTCGAGACTCCGGCGACGGTCCGGGATCTACCCGGGCGATGGAGTACCCAACTGTATCGCTTCGATACATCAGGAGCGGGATTCTCGTGTCACGAGTCACCTGAGGGGTAGCTGAGCGCCCGGAGAGCGAGCCCGGGCGCCGGAAAGGCGGCGCGGGCGCCGGTGCGGAAACGCCCTCGGACCGGGTTTTCCCCGGTTGCCGCGCGGTTGCCTTCCGGCCACGTTTTGGTCACCGTGGGATGCCCCGCGGGGACGCGAAATCACCATCCGGAGAGTTCGCCTCAGGGCTTCCGCGTACCCTAGTCGGGTGCGGAACCCGCGACAGATCGTCGACTATGCGTTGCAGCGCCGGTCGCTGCTCGCCGACGTCTACGCCGGACGGGTCGGCGTTGCTTCGGTCTGTGACGCCAGTCCTTACCTATTGCGCGCGGCCCGATTCCACGGAGAGCCCTCCGAGGTGACCTGCCCGGTGTGCCGCAAGGAGCGGCTCACCGAGGTCGCCTGGGTGTTCGGCGAAGGGCTCAAGCACGTATCCGGCTCCGCTCGCACCCCCGACGAGCTCGATCGCATGGCGGCCACCCACCCCGAGTTCTCGGTATACGTGGTCGAGGTTTGCCGCACCTGCCACTGGAACCATCTGGTCCAGTCCTACGTACTGGGCACCCTCGGCGCTCCGGGCCCCGGGGCGCGACGAAGGACCGCCGCGGAGTGACCGGCCGCCACCGCCACTCGTTCGTGCGGCACGATAGACACGCAGAGCGACGAGCGGGCGAACCCCGAGCCGCCGGCCGCCGCTGAATGGAGCCGACGTGAACGACCAGCGCGATCCCCGAGGAGGTCGGGCCGAGCCGGTGAGCTGGCCCGTGCCGCCAGGCTCGGCGCAGCAGGTCCCGCCGCCGGCGCCGCGCCGCCCGATGGTGCCCAGGCGGGGTGGACGAGTCGGCCCGCTGGGCTCCGAGGCGTTGGCGCCGCAAGCGCGCGGCCCCCTAGGCGCGCCCCCCGGGGCCGCGCCGCCACCACCTGGTGCCGAGCCGGAGCTGCTGACCCACCTCGATGCCCCGGCCGCCCATGCGGTGGCCCGCGGTCAGCGTCCCGCTCCACCCCCGGCCCCGCCAGGCCGGCGGGTTCGGCCCACTCGGATCGAGCCCAGCCCCGTGCCGCCCCGCGGCACGGGTGGTCCGCCAGGAACGGTGCCCCCCCGCCGAGGCGGGGGGAGTGGCGGCGGAGGCCCCTACGGCGGCGGCGCGCCGAAGCGCTCCGGCTGGGGCCGGTTCCGTCGCGTGCTGTTGGTGCTGGTCGGACTGTTCGTGCTGGGCCCGATCGTGGCGTTCGCGATCGGCTGGCTGGTGTTCGCCCCGCCCACCCCGGACGACGTGGCCACCAGTCAGGTCGCGACGGTGAACTACACCGACGGCTCCGAGCTGGCCAAGATCGTGCCGGGCGGCAGTGTGAACCGCACGAAGGTCAGCCTGTCGCAGGTGCCGCAGTCGGTGCGGTACGCGGTGATGAGCGCGGAGGACCGTTCATTCCTGTCCAACCCCGGTTTCGACGTCATGGGCATCGGCCGGGCGGTGTGGAACCAGCTCACCGGCGGCAGGGGCGGCGGCTCCACCATCACCCAGCAGTACATCAAGATCACCACAGGTCAGGATCAGTACTCGCTGTTCCGTAAGTTCCGAGAGATCGTGCTCGCCGCGAAGATCTCCAAGGAGTACTCCAAGGACCAGATCCTTGAGGACTACCTGAACACCATCTACCTGGGCCGGGGTGCCTACGGGATCCAGGCGGCGAGCCAGGCCTACTTCGGCGTCGACTCCGACCGGTTGAACTTCTCCCAGGGCGCCCTGCTCGCCGGGATGATCCAGTCGCCGTCCCGCTGGGATCCGGCGAAGAATCCGGCCAAGGCCACGGAGCGGTGGAACTTCGTGCTGGACGGCATGGTCACCCAGCACTGGTTGAGCGCGGCCGACCGGGCCGGCGCCCGGTTCCCGAACACCATCGCGCCCAAGCCTCCGGCCGGCGGCATCCCGACCGACGCCCGGGGCCACATCTACACGCAGATCAAGGCCGAGCTGGAGAGCAAGGGGATCAGCGAGCAGGAGCTCAACCAGGAAGGCCTGAAGATCACCACGACGATCGACCCGGCACTGCAGAAGCAGGCCCAGACGATCTCGGACAAGGTAATGCGGGCCCAGCCGTCCAATCTGCGCACGGCACTGGTCTCGATCGACCCTCGCACCGGCGGCGTGCTGGCCTACTACGGCGGGGATAACGGCGTCGGGCTGGACTACGCCCAGGTGCTCAAGCAGCCCGGCTCCTCGTTCAAGCCCTTCGTGATGGCCGCCGCGCTGGAGCAGAACCCGCCGGTTGGGCTGGGCACCACCTACGACGGCTCCTCGCCGCAGACCATCGCGGGCCAGACGGTGGCCAACTCCGACGGGGACAGCTGCGACAACTGCGATCTGAAACAGGCCATGACGCAGTCCATCAACACGATCTTCTACCAGCTCGCGGTGCAGGTCGGGCCGGGCGCGGTGGCCCGCGCGGCGCACCAGGCCGGCATCCCCAACGAGCTGCTGCCCAGCCCGACCGCGGGTATCGCGCTGGGCGACAAGGAGGTCCACCCGGGGGACATGGCGGCAGCTTACGGCACCTTTGCCAACAACGGCGTTTACCATGCCTCGCACATGATCACCAAGGTGGAGACGGCGGACGGTCGGGTGCTCTACGACGGCGGCACCGATCCAGGTCAGCAGCGGATGGATCAGCAGGTGGCCCGGAACGTCACCGAGTCGATGATCGACGTGGCTCGTTCGTCGCGGATCGGGCTGGCCGACGGACGTCCGGTGGCGACCAAGACCGGCACCACGCAGAGCCGGATCTCTGGGCAGAACAACGACGCATGGACGGTCGGCTACACCCCGTCCGTCACCACCGCGGTCTGGGTGGGTACCGACGACAACTCGCCGATCAAGACCTCCGGCGGCAGCCCCATCTACGGCCGGATGGTGCCGGGCTCGATCTGGCAGCAGTTCATGACCGCGGCGCTGCGCGGCAAGCCCAAGGAGCAGTTCGGCAAGTTCGATCCGTTGGGCACGCCGCCGGGCGATCAGTTCACCGACGCGACCTCCAGCGAGAACCCGGACAGTTCGGACAGCAACAGCAGCGATCGGCGCAACCGTGACAACCTGTTCGGTGGCCAGGACCCGTGTGACTTTGTGTCCTGCGACGACAACGGGAACCCGCTCGGTGGCCTGAGCGGCCGGCGGGGCAACCGCGACAGCAGTAGCAGCAACGACAATGGCAACGGCAACGGCAACAACTGACGACAGAGCAGTGGTGTCGAACGAGCCGCAACCGCAGGCGCGGGTAGCGCCGACCTGGACCGAGCCGTTGGCCATCACCGCCAGTGCGGCGATCGGTGGCCCGCTGGGCCGACACGCGATGGTCGGCCGGTCGCGGTTCTGGACACCGCTGCGGGTGATCCTGCTGGCCGCCGTGCTGACCATGTCACTGGGCTGGCTGGTCAAGGCGCCGTGCCTGCAGCAATACCCCGGTCCGACCGGCCGGCTGGTGCTGGACTGGCAGGCCGACCGGCAGTACGTGGCGATGTGCTACACCGACATCGTCACGATGCCCGCCGAGGACCGGCTGACCAGCCACGAGCTGCCCTACCAGGCGCGCTGGAACGACCCGACGGCCCCGCCGGGCGACCAACTGCGTTACATGGACTATCCGGTGGTCACCGCCTACTTCCTGTGGGCGGTGGCCAAGTCGACCATGTACTACCTGTCGGACCTCGCCGGCGCCGGCTTGCCCACCGGATTGCCCGAGGTGGTGTTCTTCGACCTGGTGGCCGCCTGCTTCGCGGCGCTGTGGCTGGTGGTGGTGTGGACGGTACGCCGGCAGCGCCCTGAGCGACCGTGGGACGCGGTCCTGGTGGCGATCTCCCCGCTGGCCCTGCTGCACGTGTTCACCGGCACCGACGCGCTCGCCGTGGCCGCCTCGGCTGGCGCCCTGTACGCGTTCTCCCGAGGCCGGTCCGTGCTGGCCGGGGTGCTCCTCGGGCTGGCCACCGGGGCCAAGCTGTACGCCGTGCTGCTGCTGTTGCCGCTGCTGCTGGTGGGCCACCGCCGAGGACAGCTCCGGCCGGCGTTGCACACCGCGATCGCCGCCGGGCTGACCTGGTTCGCGGTCAATGCCCCCTTCGCCGTGCTGTTCACCCCCGGTTGGCTGGAACCGTTCCGGAACGGCATCCGAGGCGGTCCGGAGCCGGACTCGCTGTTCTTCGCGCTGAGCTACTTCACCGGCTGGCTTGGGTTCGACGGTCCGCTGCCGCCAGGGCAGGCCCCGGTGCGGCTCAACCTGGTGGCGCTGGGGCTGTTCGCGGTGTGCTGCGTGGGGATCGGGGTGCTGGCCCGGCGGGCACCTCGACCACCCCGGGTGGCCAGCCTGTGTTTCCTGGTGGTGGCCGCCGCGCTGCTGCTGAACAAGTCGTGGAGCCCGCAGTTCTCGCTGTGGCTGGTGCCGCTGGCGGTGCTCGCGCTGCCCCGGTGGCGGCTGCTGCTGGCCTGGATGACGGTGGACGCCCTGGTCTGGGTGCCCCGGATGTACTACTACCTCGGGTCCGACGACAAGGGCCTGCCGCCGGACCCGTTCCTGGCGGTGGTGCTGCTGCGCGACGCGATGGTGCTGCTGCTGGCCGTGTTGGTGATCCGTTCGGTGCTGCGCCCGGAGTTGGATCCGGTTCGGGCGCTCGGCGCGGACGATCCGGACTGGGCGCGGCCGAGGCGTCGCGCCGGGCCGGTGCCTCGCGCGCCGGCCGCCGCCCCGGAGGCCGCGCGGACCAGCGCCTGAGCCGCCCCGCCTGAGCCGCGGTGCCTGGGGCTCACCGGCCGTCGGGGGCGCCGAACCAGGTACGCATCGCGCCGTCCAGCTGCAGACCCACCGGTCCGGCGCCGACCACAAGTACCTCGGTATCCATCCCCACCCCGCTAAACGAGACCTTCCGGTCTAGGCGAGGAACTAGACGAGACGGTCCAGTCTTGCGAACGGATACGCTGCCGCCGTGCGCGAGCAGCAACCCGAGCCGGAGCGGGAACCCGAGCCGGCGCCGGAGGAACCGGGGCCCGAGCGGGAAGCCGGGCCGGAACCGGAGCCGGGATCCGAGCCCGAGCGGCGACGGGAACGGCGCCGATCGCCGGTGAAGCGCCGCGCCATCCTGGACGCCGCCGTCGAGGTGTTCTGCGCCCAGGGTTACGCCAGGACCAGCGTGGATGCGATCGCGGCGGTGGCCGGGGTGGGCAAGCAGACCGTCTACGGGCACTTCGGCGACAAGGAGCGGTTGTTCCTGGCCGCGGTGGACCACGCCCGCGCCGGGTTCCTCCCGGATCGCGCCGAGCTGATCCCCGACACCGGTGACCCGAGAGCCGACCTCACCGCGATCGGCCAGCGGATCCTGGAGATCGCGCTCGCCCCCACCGTGTCCGCCCTGCACCGGCTGACCATCGCCGAACTGCCGCACCACCCCGCGCTGCAACGGGCCTGGCGGGACGGCGCAGAACCGATCATGGACACCGGCCTCGCCGGCTACCTGCGGGCTCGGCACGCCGCCGGCACGCTGTCTGTGCCCGACCCGGTGGCGGCCGCCCGGCAGTTCGCCTACCAACTGATCACCGAGGCCAGGGTGGCCACCGCGTACGGCACCCAACCACTGGCCGCGCCGCTGCGCCGGGACATCGCCGCGCGCGCCGCCGACCTGATCGTGCGCGCGTACCGACCGGAAAGCCTGTGAGTGGTATTGGTCGCTATAGCGACCAATACCACTCACAGGGCTACCAGATGTGGATGCGGTCTTTCGGGTCGCGGTACAGCTTGTTCCCGGGCTGGACGTTGAACGCCTGGTAGAACGCGTCCACGTTGATCACCACGCCGTCGGTGCGGAACACGCCGGGGCTGTGCGGGTCATTGAACAGGCTGCTGCGCATCGTCTCGTCACGCTCCCTGCTGCGCCACAGCTGGCTGTAGCCCAGGAAGAAACGCTGGTCGCCGCTGAACCCGTCCAGCTCCGCGGCCGGATGGCCGGCCAGTGAGGCCTGATACGCCCGGTGCGCGACGGTGAGTCCGGCCAGGTCGGCGATGTTCTCGCCGAGGGTGAGCGCCCCGTTGACGTGCATGCCGGGCAGCGGCGAATAGCCGTTGTACTGCGCGACCAGCGCCTTGGTCTTCGCGGTGAACGCCTCCGCGTCCTTCGGCGCCATCCAGTCGCGCAGGTTGCCGTCGCCGTCGTAACGCCGGCCCTGGTCGTCGAAACCATGGCTGATCTCGTGCCCGATCACCGCGCCGATCGCCCCGTAGTTGACCGCGTCGTCAGCCGCCGCGTCGAAGAACGGCGGCTGCAGGATGGCGGCCGGGAAGACGATCTCGTTCATCGACGGGTTGTAGTAGGCGTTGACCGTCTGCGGGTTCATGAACCACTCGTCCCGGTCAACCGGCTTGCCCAGCTTGTCCACGGCGCGCTGGTGCTCCAGCTGGGCGGCCCGGTCCATGTTGCCGATCAGGTCGTCCCGGGTGACCCGCAGCGAGGTGAAGTCCTTCCACTTACTTGGATAACCGATCTTCACCGACAGCTTGGCCAGCTTGTCCTTGGCGGCCGCCTTGGATGGTGCGCTCATCCAGTCCAACATGTCGATCGAGCTCCGGTACGCGGCCAGGATATTCCGCACCAGCCCGTCAGCCCGCTGCTTGGCCTCCGGGGCGAAATACTTTTGCACGTACATCTGGCCGAGCGCGTCGCCCATCGCGTTGTTCACCGCGGTCACCGCGCGCCGCCAGCGTTCCTTGTTCTGCTGCCGGCCGCCGAGCACCTTGCCCACGAAGTCGAACCGGGTATTGACAAAGTCGCTGCTCAGGTACGGCGCGTGATCCTCGATCAGGTGCCAGCGCAGGTACTGCTTCCAGGTCTCCAGCGGGACGGAGTTGAGCAGGCCACCCAGGGTGCTGAAGTAGGTGGGCTGAGCGATCACCATGTTCGGTTGGCTGATCCCGGCCCAGGCCAGATAGTTTGCCCAGTCCAACCCGGTGGCCCGGGTGGCTTCGGCGACATTGAACTTGTTGTAGGTGGCCACCGCGTCTCGGCTGCGCACCCGGTTCCACTGGGCCTGGGCCAGCCTGATCTCCAGATCCAGGATCCGACTGGCACTGCCGTCCGGGTCCGGCAGGCCGGCCAGGGTGAACATCTTGGCGATGTAGCCGCGGTACTGGGCGCGGACGCCGGCCTGTTTCGGGTCGCTGGACAGGTAGTAGTCCCGATCCGGCAGGGAGAGCCCACTCTGGGACACCTCGGTGATGTAGCGGGTGGCGTCGTTGGCGTCATGACGGACGCTGAGTCCGATCGGGTTGGACCCGTCGAAGCGCTGGATGGCGCCGAGGTGGCGCACCAGGTCGGCCGGGGTGTGCAGCTGGTCGACGGTGGCGAAATAGGGCATCAGCGGGGCGGCCTTGAGCTGGTCCAGCCGGGCGGCGTCCATGAAGCTGGCGTACAGGTCAGTGATCTTGCGCGGGTTGCCGTCGGCCGGCGCGGGACTGTCCCCCTCGGCCTGGCCGCCGGCCTGCTCGATCAGGGTGCGCTGGTCGGCCTCGGAGCGCTGGGACAGCATGGAGAACGAGCCATACTCGGACATGTCCGGCGGGATCTGGGTGTCGCGCAACCAGGTGCCGTTGGTGAACTGGTACAGGTCGTCCTGGGCGCGCGCGGTGCGGTCGAACCCGGTTAGGTCGAGCCCGGACCGGGGGGCGGGCGGCGGGCCAGGCGGTGCCGGCGTGGCGCAGGCCGAGGTTGCCGTCACCGTCGCGAGCAGCAGAACTACGAGGAGCCGCCCGCCTAATCGCCGCAGCCGCATCGGTGGCTCCTCCCATAAGGAGCACCAAGAGTAGAAGCACCACCTTGGCCACCTCCGTCCCACCCGTCGCTGGTCGCGGTGGCGGGCGGGATGGGACCCCCGGTGGCACAGTGGGCGGGTGCCGCCCCTGATGACCGAGGAGTCCCTCCGCGCCGTGCTCGCCGGGTTCGACCGCCGCGCCGCCGAACGCCCCGACCTGAGTGCCGCCGCTGTGGCGATCACCCTGGTCACCACCGGCCCGGACGCCGACCACGTCCAGGTACTGATCACCCGGCGGGCGCCCAAGCTGCGCACCCACTCCGGCCAATGGGCGTTGCCCGGTGGGCGGGTGGATGCCGGCGAGTCGGTGGTGGCCGCGGCCCGCCGCGAGCTGGCCGAGGAGTTGGGCCTGGAGCTGCCTGAATCGGCCGTGCTGGGTCTGCTCGACGACTACCCGACCCGGTCCGGATTCGTGATCACTCCGGTGGTGCTGTGGGCCGGCCCGGTGACGGCCGACCGCCCGTCGCGGCCAGGGCAGCGGGCGCTGCGGCCCCGGCCCGGTGAGGTGGCCGCCGTGTACGGGATCCCGTTGGACCAGCTGGATGTGGAGCCGCTGTTCGTGAGCATCCCGGAGTCGGACGCGCCGGTGATCCGGTTGCCGCTGATGGGCCGGTTCGTCCACGCGCCCACCGGCGCGGTGCTCTATCAGTTCCGGGAGCTGGCCCTACACGGCCGGGCCACCCGGGTGGGACACCTCGAGCAGCCCGTCTTTGCCTGGCGCTGACCGGGCCGAGCCGCGGCCGCCAGAGCCGCCGGCGCCGATACGCTCGGGAAACGTCGTCTCGGCCTTCAGGAACACCCCGAACAGTGCGATCAGCAGGGCCGCCCGGCCCCACACCCCGATCATCACCGCCTGCCCGGCCAGCCCGCTGAAGATGTCGAAACCGACGCCGGAGCGGACCGCGTAGATCCAGCGGAAGATGCCCAGCCCGATGGCCAGATCGGCGGCGAAGTAGGCCACGATCCAGCCCCAGCGGATGTGCAGCAGCACGAAGAAGGGCACCAGCCAGAGCGCGTACTGCGGTGAGTGCACCTTGTGCAGCAGCAGGAATCCGGCCAGCATCGCCGCGCTCACCTGCACCCAGGGGTAGCTCTCCCCGGCGCCGCGGCGTTTCTGGTAGCGCCGCCAGCCCAGCCACACCGCGACCGCGAAGGACAGCAGCACCAGTACCGGGGAGAGCCAGTCGACCAGGGACTGGAACGGCACGTCGCTCGGCTCGGAGTACGGCCGGAACCCCCAGTACCAGATCGAGTTGGTGGTCCAGTCCACCTTGCGCAGCTCCTGGAAGGTGAACGAGGCCCGCCACCCGGGATAGCCGAGCAGCGCGAACGGCAGGTTCACCACGATCACCGTGACCGCGCTGGCCGCGACCACCCGCAGCGCCCCCGACCAGTCCAGCGTGCGGTCCCGCCGGCCCTGCTCACCCCTGGTCAGCACGTACAGCGCCAGCGGCAGCACGAAGGCGCCGGGATACAACTTGACCGCGAAGCCGATGCCCAGCAGCACCCCGGCCCAGCTGGCCCTGCGCACCAGCTCCGCGCGCCCGACGGCACCGGCCTGATCGGCGCCGCCGGTGCGGCTGTGTACAACGGCCACCGCGGCCACCGCGCAGGCCACCGCCGGCAGGTCCCAATTGTGGAACGCATAGAGCAGCAGCGGCGTGCCGATCGCCCAGAGCAGCGCCCGCCACCGGGACAGCCGGCCCAACAGCCAGCCGACCATCAGCCCGAACGGCGCCAGCAGCAGCGCGCTGTCCCGCAGGAACTCCCCGTCCGTCCGCGCGAACAGAGCCCCAGCCCAGATCACCAGCCCGGTCAGCACCGGGTACTCCACGGTGCCCCCGGTGAGCTCGCCGCTCGGGGTGATGCCGCCCTGCAGGTACGGGAAGATGTGCTCGTTGATCCCCCGGCCCAGCCACAGGTGCTGGATGTCGGTGTAGCAGAGGTCGCGGTCGTGGCGGACGTCGTAGTTCGGCGCGGTGCGTCCGGAGGGGTCGAACTCCGGGCCCACGCATCGGGTCTTGTTCGCGTAGCTGAGCAGCATGGTCAGCCCGGTGAGCAGCACCAGCACGGCCAGCGTCGCCGGACCGAGCCGGCGCGCCGAACTCGCCCGGGCAGCGCCATCGTCGCCAGGTGTCATCCCAGCCGCTCGCGCAGGAACGCGATGTCGCTGGCCTGTCCCTCGGCCGGAGTCTCCACCACGACCGGCGCGCCGGCTGCCGCGCACACGGCGACCAGTTGGTCCGGGTCGATGGTGCCGCTGTCGATGTTGGCGTGCCGGTCGCGCGCGGAGTTGAACTCGTCGCGGGAGTTGTTCAGGTGCACCAGGTCGATTCGCCCGGTGATCGCCTTCGCCCGTTCCACAACGCCGACCAGGTCCTCCCCGCCGGCGAACGCGTGGCAGGTGTCCAGGCAGAAGCCCGCGTCGAATTCGCCGACCGCGTCCCAGAGCCGGGCCAGCGCGTCGAACCGCCGGGCCATCGCGTTGTCCCCGCCCGCGGTGTTCTCGATCAGGATGGGCACCGCGAAGCCACCCTCGTCGGCCTGCCTGGCGAAGAACTTCTGCCAGTTCTGCACCCCGACGCCCGGGTCCTCGCCGGCGGTGACGTGCCCGCCGTGCACGATCAACCCGGCCGCGCCGACGGTGGCCGCCGCCTCGGCGTGCTGGGTGACCAGCTTCCGCGACGGGATCCGGATCCGGTTGTTCGTCGATGCCAGGTTCACCACGTATGGAGAGTGCACAAACAGCGTGGTCTCCCCGGCTGATGCCGCCGCGCTGAGCTGTTCCGCCATCGGGTGGGCCGGCGGTTTTTTCCACCCCTGCGGATCCGCCAGAAAGAACTGGACCACCTCGGCCCCGCACTTCTCGGCCGAGGCCAGTGGGTCGATGTCCTCTCGCACGTGAGCCCCGATACGCATGGCAGCCAAGCCTACGCAGGCCCCTGGAGGGTGCCCTCGACCGGCGCCGTCGGACTCATTGGTAACCTGTAGCGGCAGGCGCCCTCGGAAATTGTCGGCGCCGAGTGAGACCCTCCTGCCGCGGACGGACCGCGGCCGCCTTAGAGTCCATAGGAGGTTTGTGGTTCTCATGCGTAATTACGAGCTCATGGTCATCCTCGACCCCAATCTTGACGAGCGGACCATCACCCCGTCGCTGGAGACGTTCTTGCGGGTCATCCGCAACGACGGCGGCACGGTGGAGAAGGTCGACATCTGGGGCAAGCGCCGGATGGCCTACGAAATTGCCAAGCACGCCGAGGGCATCTACGCGGTGCTCGATGTGGTCTGTGAGGCGGCCACGGTGGCCGAGCTGGATCGTCAGCTCGGGCTGAACGAGTCGGTTCTGCGCACCAAGGTGATGCGGGTCGAGGCGCAGAAGCGGAAGAGCGCGGCTCGCGCCGCCGCGCCGGGTGGTCCCGCCGCGGTTGCCGCGGCGAGCACGCCCGCCGACGCGCCGCCCGCCAGCACGCCGGCCGCCGACGCGCCGGCCGCCAGCACGCCCGCCGCCGAGACCCCGGCCGCGAGCGCTCCCGCCGAGAGCACGCCGCCGGCTCCCGCCGAGCCGCCCGCGACCCCGGCCGACTGAGGGCAGGGATCGGACATGGCAGGCGACACCGTCATCACCGTGATCGGCAATCTGACGGCCGATCCTGAACTGCGCTTCACCCCGTCCGGGGCGGCGGTGGCCAACTTCACGGTCGCCTCCACCCCGCGCAGCTTCGACAAGCAGTCGGGCGAGTGGAAGGACGGCGAGGCGCTGTTCCTGCGCTGCAACATCTGGCGGCAGGCCGCGGAGAACGTGGCCGAGACGCTCACCCGGGGTTCCCGGGTGATCGTGTCCGGGCGGCTCAAGCAGCGTTCGTACGAGACCCGCGAGGGCGAGAAGCGCACCGTGGTGGAGCTGGAGGTCGAGGAAGTCGGCCCCTCGCTGCGCTATGCCACGGCGAAGGTGAACAAGGTCAGCCGAGGCAGTGGCGGCGGTGGGTTCGGCGGCGGTGGCTCCGGCGGCGCCGGAGACGACCCGTGGGGATCGGCGCCAGCCGCTGGCAGCGGTGGCGGTGGCGGCGACGATGAGCCCCCGTTCTGACCTGGCGCCAACGCTCAGCACTGATTACCTGATCTTGGAGTAATGCACCATGGCTAAGCCCATCCTGCGCAAGCCGAAGACGAAGGTTTGCGCCTTCTGCAAGGACAAGGCCCAGCAGATCGACTACAAGGACACCGGTCTGCTGCGGAAGTTCATCTCGGACCGAGGCAAGATCCGCGCCCGGCGGGTCAGCGGCAACTGCCGCCAGCACCAGCGCGACGTCGCGGTCGCGGTGAAAAACTCCCGCGAGGTGGCCTTGCTGCCGTACACCTCGATGGCCCGCTGAGTCCGGCTCGTCACCGCGTATCAATGGAGAGCATCTCGTGAAGCTGATCCTCACCGCCGACGTGTCGAACCTGGGTGCTCCTGGCGACATCGTCGAGGTCAAAGACGGCTACGGCCGTAACTACCTGCTGCCCCGCCAGCTGGCCATCCCGGCCACCCGGGGGGCGGAGAAGCAGGTCGCCGCGATTCGCAAGTCTCGGGAGACCCGGCAGATCCGCGACCTTGGGCACGCCAAGGAGGTGGCCGCCTCGCTCAAGGGGCTGCCACCGGTCAAGCTGGCCGCCCGGGCCGCGTCCGACAAGGGCCGGCTGTTCGGCTCGGTGACCCCGGCCGATGTAGTGGCCGCGCTGCGCGCCGCCGGTGGCCCCCAGTTGGACCGCCGCTCGGTGTCGTTGCCCAATCAGATCAAGACCGTCGGCCGGCACACCGTGTCGGTCCGGTTGCACCCGGAGGTCACCGCCGACTTCGACCTGGAGGTCACCGCCGGCGAGTGACGAGCGGTCCGCCGAGGCAACGCGTGCGCCGAGGAACGGCCGGTCTCACGTACTCACGATGCCCCCGTCGCCATTCTGGCGGCGGGGGCATCGGCGTGTCCGGAGCCCGGAGGTGGACTGTGCCCCAGGTCACTTGACCCTGTAGTAGAGTTACTCAGTGTGACGGGCGGATGAAGTGTCTCGGGTGCGGCTCGAGCGTTCAGAACCGTCCCGGACACGCCCGAACAACGATTCCAGAGGGACACGCCGAGCAAATTTCGGGTGACTTGTCCCCATCGCAAGTAACCTATCTGACCAGCGATAACACTGAATTGGTGGCAAGTCTTCCCCAGGTTGTCCACAGTTGCTCCGGTTCTGTGCGGCAGCTGTCCCAAGTTGTCCCCAAGCGATCAACAGAGCTGTCAACAGAGCGTTTTGGATGACTCGCCGTTACCGGCCTAACCTGCCAGCTCCAGGCCGGACGGGGGTTGAGGAGGCCGGGCGGACGGCCGGTGTGGCCCGCTTCGGGGCCCTTCGGATTCCTGTCGGGGACAGCCGGTAAAACGATCACGGGGGAGGAAGGCAGCGCGATGGCGGTACCCGACGAACGGCCGCAAGCCCGGCCTCGTCACGTCCGGCCGGCGGATGAGCCGGGCCGGGAGCAGGGTGCCGAATTCAGCGCGGGGTTCGACCGTCAACCGCCGCAGGACCTCACCGCAGAGCAGTCGGTGCTGGGCGGCATGCTGCTGAGCAAGGACGCCATCGCCGACGTGGTGGAGGTGCTGCGCCCGGAGGACTTCTACCGCCCCGCACACCAGACCGTCTACGACTGCATCCTGGATCTGTACGGGCGCGGTGAGCCGGCCGACCCGGTGACGGTGTCAGCCGAGTTAGAGCGGCGCAGCGAGCTGGTCCGCCTCGGCGGCGCCCCGTACCTGCACACCCTGATAGCCACCGTGCCCACCGCGGCCAACGCGGCCTACTACGCCGAGATCGTGGCTGAGAAGGCGGTGCTGCGCCGGCTGGTCGAGGCTGGCACGCGGATCGTGCAGTTGGGCTACCACGGCGCGGAGGGTGCCGAGGTGGACGCGGTGGTGGACCGGGCCCAGGCCGCCATCTACGACGTCACCGACCGGCGCACCAGCGAGGACTATGTCGCGCTGGAGGAGCTGCTGCAGCCCACCATGGACGAGATCGATGCGATCGCGTCCCGAGGCGGGGTCTCGCTGGGGGTGCCCACCGGGTTCGCCGATCTGGATGCCTGTACCAACGGCCTGCACCCGGGACAGATGATCGTGGTGGCCGCTCGACCGGGCCTCGGAAAGTCGACCCTGGGGCTGGACTTCGCCCGGTCCTGCTCGGTCAAGCACGGCATGACGAGTGCGTTCATGTCACTGGAAATGAGCCGCACCGAGATCGTGATGCGCCTGCTGTCGGCCGAGGCGCGGATCCGGCTGACGGACATGCGCGGCGGGCGGATGAGCGACGACGACTGGACCAGGATGGCCAGGCGGATGAGCGAGATCAGCGAGGCGCCGCTGTTCATCGACGACAGCCCGAACCTGACCATGATGGAGATCCGGGCCAAGGCGCGGCGGCTGCGCCAGCGCAACGACCTGCGGCTACTGGTGGTGGACTACCTGCAGCTGATGACCTCGGGGCGGCGGGTGGAGTCCCGCCAGCAGGAGGTCAGCGAGTTCTCCCGGCAGATCAAGCTGCTGGCCAAGGAGCTGGAGATCCCGGTGGTGGCGATCAGCCAGCTGAACCGAGGCCCCGAGCAGCGCACCGACAAGCGCCCGATGCTGTCGGACCTGCGGGAGTCCGGCTCGATCGAGCAGGACGCGGACATGGTGATCCTGCTGCACCGCCCCGATGCGTTCGAGCGGGACGACCCGAGGGCCGGCGAGGCGGACCTGATCCTGGCCAAACACCGAAACGGGCCCACCAACACCATCACCGTGGCGCACCAACTGCACTACAGCCGATTCGCCGACCTCGCCCAGGGATGAGGTCCCCTCCGCCGTCGGCACGCTCTCCAGGACCGTGCCGACGACGTCTAGCCGGAGAACCGGGTCCGCTGGGCGGGGGGTCGTCCATAATCGGCCGGTGGCTCCTACCTACGTCCTTGTGCACGGGTCAGGCAGCAACGCACGCGCCTGGTCGACCACCCAGCAGGAAATGGCACTGCGGGGGCATCGGACGATCGCCGTCGACCTCCCAGGGCGCGCGGCCGGATTCTCCGCGGCGTATCACCTGCAAGACCTGGAGACGTTCGCGGCCGAGCCCTCGGCGCTGGCCGGTGTGACAGCGGCGGAGACCATCGGGCACGTGGCGGATGTGGTGCGCCAGGTGCGCGAGCATGGGCCGGTCATCCTGGTCGGGCACAGCTTCGGCGGGCTCGTCATCACCGGCGTGGGCAACGTTATCCCCGACCTGCTCGACCGGATCGTCTACATCGCCGGGCAATGCCCCGTGGAGAGCGCACCCGGCGAATACCCGACCCGCCCCGAGTGGGCGGGCAGCGACCTGCTTCCCGCGACGGCGCCCATCATCGTCGGCAACCCGATGAAGCTCGGCTTCATCCGGTTGAACTGGCGCGGCGCCGACCGTACGTCGCTCGCGGCGCTGCGGAACGCGGTCAGCGCCGAACTCACCGAGCAGGAGTTCCTCCAGGCCATCAGCGGCTCACAGCCGGACGAGGTGCTCTGGCAGAACGACCCCGAGTGGGACCACCGCGCCGACAGGGACACCTGGGGGCGGATCCCGCACACCTTCATCCGGCTGACCAACGACCGGGCCATGCCGTTGGCCGCGCAGGATCTCTACATTTCCGAAGCCGACCGGCTCACCCCGGACAACCCGTTCGAGGTGCACTCGATCAAGAGCAGCCACGCCGGTTTCTTCCGGTACCCCCGCGAGATCGTGGACATTCTGACCGGCACCAGCTGAGCCCGGTTGGGCGTTCACCGGGGTGTCGTCGAGGCTTCGCTTGCCCTGCCCCGGGTGAACCAGCAAGGTCACGGCATGCCGCTCACCCTCATCGCCGGCCAGTTCCGGATCGTCGGCGCCGCTCCGGACGGAGACTCGGTTCGCTTCTACCCGACCGTTACCGACGCCTTCGCCCGCGCCGGGATCAACGCCAGGACAAACGCCGCGGGCGGGGCGCAGATGCGCCTGGACGGGATCGACGCGCTGGAGACCCACTACACCCCGTCTCACGGCGGGGCCGGCACGTTGCACCAACCGGCCGAGTTCGGCGACGCGGCGGCGGCCAGGCTGCTGGACCTGCTCGGTTTCAGCGGGGTGCAGCGGGACGACCGGCAGATCGTCACCTCCGGCAGCCCGGACGCGGTGGACGGGTACATCCTGACCCGGTTCGCCGACCAGTACGGCCGCTGCGTGTCCTTCCTGTTCACCGGCGCCCCACCCGGCGAGGATCTGAGCCAGCTGTTCCTCACCGCCGACCAGCTGCGCACCAGCGTCAACGTTTCGCTGCTCGCCGACGGGATGACCTATCCCACGTACTACAGCAAGCTCTTCGCGGATCTGCGCGCCGTGATGACCGAGGCGGTGCGGACCGCGCGCTCCGCCGGCAGTGGAGTGTGGCCCACCGACGTCACCACGACCGGCTTCACGGTGACCGGGGAGGCCACCATCACCACCGACGTGGTGATCATGCCGAAGCTGTTCCGGCGGCTGGCCGACTACCTCGCGCTGAACGACGGAGCCTCGTCGCTGGCCGGCCTGCCAGCCTTCCTGGCCAGCCAGGACGATCGGCTGGTGGTCGTTTCGGAGGCCCGCTTCACCGGCTTCGACAATGTCATCGAGGTCACCGGGCAGCAGGTCAAGCTGCTCTACCCGCCGGAAGACCTGGTGTTCATGGAGAAGTGAGGCCGCCGGACGGTGCTCAGCGCCGGCGGCCGGGCCGGGGGTGCCAGATGGTCACCGAGGCGAGCGTGGCGCGCCCGCGCAGCACGAATTGGACGGGTATCACCGGCTCCGGCTCCCGGCCACCGCCGGGCAGCAGGCGGCGCAGCCGGCCTCGGGGCTTCTCCCGCCGCCCGCTGGGGCCCCGGTGCCGCACCGAGCCGGCGACTAGCTCCAGCCCGTCGGTGTCCGCCTCCGCGTCGGCCGGCAGCACCACATGGGTCGCGCTCATGGTGGCCGCCACCTCGATGGTCACCTCGGGCCGGCGGATCACCGCCTCGGTGAAGTCCAGCATGGTGCGCTGGCCGAACCCGGTGACCCGGACCAGCTCGGGTACCGCCCACTGGCCGCTGCGCCGCACCTGGCCGAACGGCACGTCCAGCACCAGCGGGGCCAGCTCCGGAGGTGGGCCACCGGGGAGGTCGGCCAGCACCGCGAGCAGCTCCGCCCGGGTGCGTGCCGCCCAGGCCACTTCGCAGCGCTCGCTGAACTCGGCCGGGGTGATCCGGCCCTGCTCCATCGCGGTGGCCAGCAGCGCGGCGGCTCGTTCCCGGTCCAGGTCGGAGATCCGCAGCTCGCTGGGATCCCTCTCGCCGGGCACCCGATCACGGTAACCAACCTCGGACACCCCGACACGGTAGCCGACGCCACTGTGCCCCGGCTGTGTCCACAGTCGTGAGTGGCGATGGTCGCTACACCGACCATCGCCACTCACGACCTATCAGCTCATGTGTGCGGTGAGCAGGGTGTTCACCTCGTCGGCCCGCTCGATGTTGAGCAGGTGCGCGGCGTCCACCCGCTCGAACCGGGTCCCGGGGATGCCGGCGGCGATGGTGGCGCCGTGCGGTTCCTCCGGGGTGGCCGGGTCGGCGGTGCCCCAGATCGCCAGGGTCGGCGCGGTGATCGCGCCCAGCCGGTTGGTGTGGTCCCAGTCCCGGATCGCCTGGCAGCAGCCCAGGTAACCCAGGTCCGGGGTCTTGCGGACGGAGTCCTCGGCCCAGGCCACCCGGTCCGGGTGCGTAGCGGCGAAGTCGGGGGTGAACCAGTTCTTCACCACCGCCGGCGCGATCGCCTCGGTACCGCCGGTGGACACCGCCTCGATCCGGGTCTGCCACGGCGTCGGGTCCGGCCAACCCGCCGAGGTGGCCATCAGCGTCAGCCGGTCGATCCGCTCCGGCGCCTCGGAGGCCAGGTACATGCCGACCATGCCGCCCAGGGACAGCCCGGCGAAGTCGACCCGGTCCAGCTCCAGCCGGTCCAACAGGGCGAGCACGTCGCCGGCCAGTTCGGCCACGGTGTACGGCCCCGGTGGCACCGGCGAGCCGCCGTGCCCCCGGTGGTCCACCCGGATCACCCGCCACTGTTCGGTCAGCGCCGGCAGCTGCGGTTCCCACATGTCCAGTGCGCTGCCCAGCGAGCCGAGCAGTACCAGCGGCGGGCCGTCGGCCGGACCGTCGATCACGTGGTGCAGCGCTACCGCTGTGTGTTCGCCCATTGCCATGATCAGATCACTGTCCCACGGTGCGCAGCGAGCGGAGCAGCTCGAGCTCGCGGCTGGTCGGCGGCGGAGTGGACACCAGCGGCTCGGGGCTCAGCGCCAGCGGCCAGCCGGTCTCGGCGCGCACCTGCTCGACGGTGATCCCCGGATGCAGCCCGGTGAGGGTGAGCTCGCGGGTCTCCGGGTCGGGCTCCAGCACGCCAAGGTCGGTGATCACCCGCAGCGGCCCGGCCCCGGTCAGACCCAGCCGGCGCCGGTCGTCCGGGCCGCTGCCGTGCCCCACCGAGGTGATGAAGTCCACGCCCTCCACGAACGCGCGCAACCGGTGTCTCATGACGATCATCACCTCGCCGCAGGACGTGGCGATCTCCGGTGCACCGCCGGATCCCGGCAGCCGCACGGACGGCTCGTCGTAGTCCCCGATCACCGTGGTGTTGATGTTGCCGTAGCGGTCCAGCTGGGCCCCGGACAGGAAACCCACGTCGATCCGACCCGGCTGCAGCCAGTAGTTGAACACCTCGGGCACGCTGACCACGGTCAGCGCCGAGTCGGCCAGGATGCCGTCCCCGATGGACAGCGGCAGCTCCTCCGGACGGGTGTCCAGGGTGCCCGACTCGTAGATCAGCACCAGGTTGGGGGCGTGCAGCCGACGGGCCAGGTTGGCCGCCGTGGACGGCAACCCGATACCCACGAAGCAGACCGCGCCATCGCGCAGCGCACGGGCGGCGGCCACCGACATGATCTCGTCGGCGGAGTACTCCAGCACCGGCTCGCCAGCGGCCGCCGGCGCAACCGCCCGCTCTGTTGTTGCCTCGGTCAGCACGGATGATTCGCTCGTTGCCTCGCTCATGGCGCCACCAGCTCCTCCAGCCACGCGGAGAACTTCTCCCTGTCCCGGCTCACCGCGTCCCAGGCCCGGTACGCGGCGTTGTCCCGCTCGTAGTACCCGTGCGCGTAGGACGGCTTCGCCCCACCGGGTGCCACCGCCACCGCGTCCACCACCCAGGACGGCAACAGCACCGCGCCGGGCACCGGGTCCAGGCTGTCCACGATCTCCTCCACGGTCACCAGGGAGCGCTTGGCGGCCAGCACCGCCTCCTTCTGCACTCCGGTGATGCCCCACAGCTGCACATTGCCGGCCCGGTCCGCCCGCTGCGCGTGCACGATCGACACGTCCGGGTTCAGCGCGGCCACCGCGGCCAGCTGCTCACCGGTGAACGGGCAGGTCACGGTGCTGATCGTGGTGGTGTGCGCGGGCAGGTCGGTGCCGGCGTAGCCACGCAGCATGCCGAACGGCAGCCCGGAGGCCCCGGCCACGTAGCGGTTGGCCATGCCGGCGTGGCTGTGCTCCTCGATCTCCAGCGGCACCGGCCAGCTGTGGCTCAGTGCATCCCGCATCCGGTGCAGCGAGCCGACGCCCGGGTTGCCGCCCCAGGAGAACACCAGCTTCGACGCGCACCCCGCGCCGATCATCCGGTCATAGATGAGGTCCGGGGTCATCCTGATCAACGTCAGGTTCTTCTTGCCCTGCCGGATAATCTCGTGGCCGGCGGCGAACGGGATCAGGTGGGTGAATCCCTCGAGCGCCACCGAGTCGCCGTCGTGCACCAGTTCCGCGACCGCGTCGGTCAGCGTCTTGATCTCGGCCATCGGCTCCGTCCGTGCTCACATCGGCCGCCCGCGCCGGGTGGTCCGTCGGGGCGAACGTTAACCGCAGCGACCGGGCGCCGCCAACGGGCGGCCACCGCTGAGCGGAAGTCCTTCCGAGTGGAACCCGCGTCACACCCGCGCCGCTGGGTGATCGGCGAGGGCCGCCGGTGGTCACAGCGTGTCGCCGAGCACCCGGGCCCACTGCGCGACGATCTGGCTGCGCCGTGCGGTGTCGTCGGTGAGCAGGTTCGCCAATCCCAGGCCCCTGGCCAGGTCCATGGTGGCCTGCACCAGCTCGCGCACCCCCGGGTGTGACTGGTCCGCGCCGAGCACCTCGACGGCCATCCGGTGTGCCTCGCGCCCGACCTTGGCCTGCAACGGAACCACCACATCGCGCAGCGCCTCGTCGGTGGATGCGGCCACCCACAGATGCAGCGCGGCCCGGAACGCCGCTCCGGTGTACAGCTCCAGCAGCATCTCCACCACCGCCTCCACCCGGGCTGGCCCCGGTGGCAGCGCGTCGGTCCCGTCGCGCAGGTGCCGCACCTGCTCCTCGCCGAGGTACTCCACCGTCGCCACGACCAGGTCCTCCCTCGTCGGGAAGTGGTGCTGGGCCGCGCCCCTGGACACCCCGGCGCGCTCGGCGATCACCGCGACGGTCGCCCCGGTCCACCCCAGTTCGCCGATGCAGGCCACCGCCGCGTCCACCAGCGCGCGGCGGGTGGACCGGCTGCGCTCCTGCTGTGGCTTCCTGGCCGTCGCGGTCATTCCGGCCCGGGGGCGTCGTCGCCGACCACTGCCAGCACCGAGCCGACCTCCACCTGCTGGCCGACGACCACCGGCAACTCGGTGACCACGCCGTCGGCCGGAGCACTGATCCGGTGCTCCATCTTCATCGCCTCCAGCCAGAGCACCGGCTGCCCCGCGCTGACCTGATCGCCCACCGACACGGCCACCCGCAGCACGGTGCCCGGCATCGGGGCCAGCAGCGAGCCGCTGGCCAGCGTCGACTCCGGGTCGCGGAACCGGGGCACCGGGGTGAGCGACACCGGGCCCAACGCCGAGTCCACCGCGACCAGCTCGTCGCCATAGCGGGACACGGTGAACGAGCGACGCAACCCGCCGACCCGCAGCACCACCCGCTCCGGGTCCGCACTGAGCAGGGACATCCCGTCGAAGCCCTCGGCGCGCAGCCCGTCCCGGGTGAGCAGGTAGGCCACCTCGATCTCCCGCTCGCCGGCCAGGAACCTGGTGCGCCGGGGGCCGGAGGCGACGTTGCGCCACCCGCTGGGCAGCCGGCCGAGCACGGTGGCGGCCGCGCGGTTGGCGGCGGCGCCGGCCAGCGCGGCGGCCAGCGCGGACAGCCGCACGGTGTCCGGGTCGGCCAGCGGGGCGGCAAGCGTGTCCAGCCCGTGGCGGTCGAAGAACGCGGTGTCGATGTGGCCGGACAGGAACGCCGGGTGGCGCAGCACGTTCACCAGCAGGTCGCGGTTGGTGCGCGGACCGTGGATCTGCGCCCGAGCCAGCGCGGTGGCCAGCGCCCGCGCCGCGCTGGACCGGTCCGGCGCCCAGGCGATCACCTTGGCCAGCATCGGGTCGTAGTGCACGCTCACCACCGAGCCGTCCTGCACGCCGCTGTCCAGCCGCAGCCCGTACCCGGGCGGCACGGCGAACTCGCTGTGCACCCCGGGGACGGCGAACCGGCGCAGCGTGCCGCTCTGCGGCTGCCAGTCCAGCGCCGGGTCCTCGGCGTAGAGCCGCGCCTCGATCGCGTGCCCCTGGAAGGCAGGCGGCCCATCCGGCGGCAGTGGGCGCCCCTCGGCCACGGACAGCTGCAGCGCCACCAGGTCCAGGCCGGTGACGCACTCGGTGACCGGGTGCTCCACCTGCAGCCGGGTGTTCATCTCCAGGAAGTAGAACTCGCCGCCGTCCGGCGAGGACAAGAACTCCACGGTGCCCGCGCCCAGGTAGCCGATCGCCCGGGCCGCCGCCACCGCCGCCTCACACAGCTGCCGGCGCATCTCACCGGACACCAGCGGCGAGGGCGCTTCCTCGAGCACCTTCTGGTGCCTGCGTTGGATGGAGCACTCCCGCTCGCCGAGCGCCCACACGGTGCCGTGCGCATCGGCGAGCACCTGCACCTCGATGTGCCGGCCGGTCTCCAGGTAGCGCTCGCAGAACACCGTCGGGTCGCCGAACGCGGAGCCAGCCTCGGCGGAGGCGCTGGCCACCCCTTCGGCCAGCGCGTCCAGCGATCGGACCACCCGCATGCCCCGCCCGCCACCCCCGGCGGAGGCCTTGACCAGCACCGGCAGATCGGCCTCGGCGACCTCGCCCAACGCCAGCTCAGGCAGCACGGGTACCCCGGCGGAGGCCATCAGCCGCTTGGACTCCACCTTGGAGCCCATCCGCTCGATCGCCTCCGGCGGTGGCCCGACCCAGATCAGGCCGGCGTCGGTGCAGGCGCGGGCGAAGGCGGCGTTCTCGGAGAGGAACCCGTAGCCGGGGTGTACCGCGTCCGCGCCGGCCTCCTCGGCGGCCTTCACCAGCAGGTCGGCCCGCAGGTAGGTATCGGCGGGGGAGTTGCCGGGTAGCGGGACGGCGGTGTCCGCCTCGGTCACGTAGGGGGCGTCGGCGTCAGCGTCGGAGTACACCGCGACGGTGCCGATCCCGGCGTCCCTGGCGGACCGGAACACCCGGCGGGCGATCTCCCCCCGGTTGGCCACCAGCAAATTAGTGATCATCACTCACATCCGGAAGACGCCGAAGCCGTCCGCGCCGCGGACCGGCGCGTTGTGCACCACGGACAGGCAGAGCCCGAGCACGGTGCGGGTGTCCCGGGGGTCGATGATGCCGTCGTCGTAGACCATCCCGGACAGGAACATCGGCAGCGACTCCGCCTCGATCTGCCCCTCCACCATGGTTCGCATGGCTGCGTCGCCCTCCTCGCTGTACTCCGCGCCCCGGGCGGCCGCCGCCGCCCGCGCCACGATGGACAGCACCCCGGCCAGCTGTGCCGGGCCCATCACCGCCGAGCGCGCGCTGGGCCAGGCGAACAGGAACCGGGGGTCGTACGCCCGCCCGCACATGCCGTAGTGCCCGGCCCCGTAGGAGGCGCCCATCAGCACGGACAGGTGCGGCACCGTGGAGTTGGACACCGCGTTGATCATCATCGAGCCGTGTTTGATGATTCCGCCGCGCTCGTAGTCCCGGCCGACCATGTAGCCGGTGGTGTTGTGCAGGAAGATCAGCGGGGTGTCGGTCTGGTTGGCCAGCTGGATGAACTGGGTGGCCTTCTGCGACTCCTCGCTGAACAGCACGCCCTGGGCGTTGGCCAGAATGCCGACCGGGAAGCCGTGCAGCTGCGCCCAGCCGGTGACCAGGGAGCTGCCGTAGAGCGGCTTGAACTCGTCGAAGTCAGAGCCGTCCACGATCCGGGCGATCACCTCGCGTGGGTCGAACGGCACCTTCAGGTCCGATGGCACGATGCCCAGCAGGTCGTCCGGGTCCAGCAGCGGCTCGGCATAGTCGGCGTGCGGCGCCGGCCCCTGCTTGCGCCAGTTCAGCCGGGCGACGATCCGCCGGCCCAGCCGGATCGCGTCCTCTTCGTCCACCGCCAGGTAGTCGGCCAGCCCCGAGGTGCGGGCGTGCATCTCGGCGCCGCCCAGCTCCTCGTCGTCCGCCTCCTCACCGGTGGCCATCTTGACCAGCGGCGGACCGCCCAGGAACACCTTGGCCCGGTCCGCGACCATCACCACGTAGTCGGACATCCCGGGCAGGTATGCCCCGCCGGCGGTGGAGCTGCCGAACACCAGCGCGATGGTGGGCACCTTGCGCTGGCTGGACCGGGTCAGGTTCCGGAACGTCTTCCCGGCCGGGATGAAGATGTCCTTCTGGGTGGGCAGGTCGGCGCCGCCGGACTCCACAAGGTTGATCAGCGGCAGCCGGTTCTGCTCGGCGATTTCGGCGGCCCGCAGGGTCTTCTTCAGGCCGGAGGGGTTGATCGTCCCGCCCTTCACCGTCGGGTCGCTGGCGATCAGCATGCACTCCACGCCCTCGACCACGCCGACCCCGGTGACCACGCTGCCGCCGACCGTGTAGCTGGTCCCCCAGGCGGCCAGCGGGGACAGCTCCAGGAACGGGCTGTCCTCGTCGATCAGCAGCTCGATCCGTTCCCTGGCCAGCAACTTCCCGCGCTTGCGGTGCCGGGCCAGGTACTTCTCGCCGCCCCCGGCGATCGCCTTGTTGTGCTCGGCGTCCAGCTCGGCGAGCTTGGCCAGCATCGCCTCCCGGTTGGCCGCGTGGTCCTCGGTGGGCGCCACGGCGGTGCGCGGCGCGGTCATCGCAGCGCGTCCGGGATGTCGGCGGTCCGGGCGCGCAGCCACTCCCCGAGCGCCTTGGCCTGCGGGTCGAACCGGTGCTGGGCGGCCACCCCGAGCCCGAGCAGTCCCTCGATGACGAAGTTCACCGCGCGCAGGTTGGGCAGTGGGTGGCGCTGGATGGGCAGCTCGGCGGTCTCCGGGAGCAGTTCGCGCAGCTTCTCGGTGGTGAGGGCGTGCACCAGCCACCGGTACCCGTCGTCCGCGTTGATTCCAGGGCGCGCCCAGACACCCAGGTTGGCGTTGCCGCCCTTGTCCCCGGAGCGGGCGCCGAGCACGGTGCCCAGCGGCGCCCGGCTGGTCGGACCGCCGGTGAGTGGGGGCGGCGGTTGCGGCTCCTCGACGTCGGCCAGCGGGAGGGTGTCGGCGGCCGGAGCGATCGCCACCCGCCGTCCGTCCGGCAGCACCGCGGTGTGCTCGACCGCCTCGGCCGGCACGTACTCGGCCTGGTACACCCCGTACGGCGAGGCGTCCGAGGGCGGCGCGGTGACGTGAAAGCCGGGGTAGCTGGCCAGCGCCAGTTCAATGGCCGCCCCGCTGAACGCCCGCCCGGCCACCTTCGGGTCGGGGTCGCGCACCGCGCAGTGCAGCAGGGCGCTGGCCGCCTCCTCGGTGTCCGCGTCCGGGTGGTCGGTGCGGGCCAGCGTCCAGCGCAGCTCGGCCGGCCACTTGGCCAGCCCGCTCTCCAGCTGTGCCTTGGCCAGTTCGGCCTTGGCCTCGATGTCCAACCCGGTGAGCACGAACGTGGTCTCGTTGCGGAACCCGCCCAGGGTGTTCAGGCAGACCTTGAGGGTGGGCGGCGGGGCCTCACCGCGCACGCCGGAGATCCGCACCCGGTCCGGGCCGTCCTGGTCCAGCCGGATGGTGTCGAACCGGGCGGTCACGTCCGGGCCGGCGTAGCGGGCGCCGGTGATCTCGTAGAGCAGCTGGGCGGTGACCGTCTCGGTGGTGATCGCCCCGCCGGTGCCGTCGTGCTTGGTGATCACGCTGTCCCCGTTGGGTTCGATCTCCGCGATGGGGAAACCGAACGGGACGCGGCGCTGTTCGGTGCTCAGCTCGGTGAAGAACGAGTAGTTGCCGCCGGTGGTCTGTGCGCCGCACTCCAGCACATGCCCGGCCACCACCGCCCCGGCCAGCGCGTCATAGTCGGTGCGGGACCAGCCGTAGTGCGCGGCCGCCGGCCCGACCACCAGTGAGGCATCGGTGACCCGGCCGGTGACCACCACGTCCGCCCCGGCCCGCAGGCCCTCCGCGATGCCCCAGCCGCCCAGGTAGGCGTTCGCGGTGAGTGGCTCGCCGAGGTTCAGCTCCCCCGCCCGGTCCAGCAGGTCGTCGCCGGTCACGTAGGCGATGTTGGCCGGGATGCCCAGCCGGTCGGCCAGCTCGCGCAGTGCCTCGGCAAGGCCGGCCGGGTTCAGCCCCCCGGCGTTGGTGACGATCTTGACGCCCCGGTCCATGGCCAGCCCGAGGTTCTCCTCCAGTTGGCGCAGGAAGGTCCGCGCGTAGCCGCGGTCGGCGTCCTTGAGCCGGTCCCGGCCCAGGATCAGCATGGTCAGCTCGGCGAGGTAATCGCCGGTGAGCACGTCCAGTGGGCCGCCGGTCAGCATCTCCCTGACCGCGGAGAACCGATCACCGTAGAAGCCCGATGCGTTGCCGATGCGCAGGGTCACGATCGGCAGCCTGCCAGCCGGGTGGACCAAAAACAAGCACGCGTGATTGTTTTCATGTGGCGAACGTCCCACCAATGGGGTAGACCACGTGTCGGACGCGTCACGTCGGGGCGCGCCGCGCGCGTCTCGCCTGTCACGCTGGATGCCTTCCGACCAGCGACTTTTCTCGGGGAGAACACGTGAGCAGTACCACTGCTACCGGTATTGGCACTGACCGACCGGCGGCCGCGAGTGGGCAGGTCCGGCTCGGCGACTCGGTCCCGGTGACTCGGTTGGGCTTTGGCGCGATGCAGCTGCCCGGGCCGGGTGTCTGGGGCCCGCCGGCCGATCACGACGAGGCGATCCGGGTGCTGCGCCGCGCCGTCGAGCTCGGAGTGAACCTGATCGACACCGCCGACTCGTACGGCCCGTACATCAGCGAGGAGCTGATCAGGGAGGCGCTGCACCCGTACGACGAAGGCCTGGTGATTGCCACCAAGGCCGGCTTGCTGCGTACCGGGCCTGGTCAGTGGTTCCCTTGTGGACGCCCCGAGTACCTGCGTCAGCAGTGCGAGATGAGCCTGCGCCGCCTCGGGGTGGAGCGCATCGACCTGTTCCAGCTGCACCGGGTTGATCCGACCGTGCCGGCCGATGACCAGTACGGCGTGCTCGCCGAGCTACAGGCCGAGGGCAAGGTCGGCCTGGTCGGGCTGTCCGAGGTGACCGTCGACCAGATCGCCGAAGCGTCGGTCATCGTGGACGTGGCCACCGTGCAGAACCGCTACAACCTGATCGACCGGGCCGCCGACGAGGTGCTGCGCTACTGCACCGAGCGGGGCATCGGCTTCATCCCGTGGCACCCGCTGGCCGCCGGCGAGCTGGCCAAGCCGGGCGGGGTGGTGCACGAGGCCGCCGAGCGGCTGGACGCCACGCCGTCCCAGGTGGCCTTGGCCTGGATGTTGCAGCGCTCGTCGATCATGCTGCCGATTCCGGGCACCGCCTCGGTGGCGCACCTGGAGGAGAACGTGACCGGCGCCGGCCTGAAGCTGGATCTGGCCACGGTCAGCGCGCTCGACGACGCGGTCTGAGGGCTCTGGCGGTCTGAGGGTTCTGGCGGCTCAGCGCTGGGCCGGGAACCGGCTGCGGATGGCGGTGGCCACCCGGAGCAGCCGGCGACGTTGTCTGGGCTCCGCCGGGCCGGCCCTGGCCTGGAGTGGGTCCAACGGGTTGATGTCCTCCGGGCCCGGTTCGTGCGGGGAGAGCAGCGAGCGCACCGCGGCGGACAGCACGGCGATCAGTGGTACCGCGAGCAGTGCGCCGACGATGCCGGCCAGCACCACGCCGCCGGCCACCGCCAGCACCACCGCGAGCGGGTGCAGCTGCACCGCCCTGCCGAGCAGGATCGGCTGCAGGACGTGGCTCTCCAGCTGCATCACCGCGATCACCACGCCGAGCACGATGGCCGCCGGGACCAGCCCGTTGGCCACCAGTGCGACCAGCACCGCCACCGACCCGGACAGCACCGCACCGACCACCGGGATGAACGCGCCCAGGAACACCAGCGCGGCCAGCGGCACGACTAGCGGTACGCCGACCGCCCACAGTCCGATGCCGATGCCGACCGCGTCCACCACGGCCACCACCACGGTCGCCCTTGTGTAGCCGACCAGCGAGGCGAACGCCCGCTCACCGGCCGTATCCACCCGACGCCGCTGCGCCAGCGGGATGATGCGCAGCACGAAATGCCAGATCCGGGCGCCGTCGTGCAGGAAGAAGATCAACACGAACAGCAGGAGCAGTGTCCCGGACGCCAGCTCGCCGACCGTGGCGGCGGTGCTCAGTGCACCCGAGGTGATCGTGGACATGTTTGCCGAGATGGACTGCTGCAGCTCGCCGGAGAGGTTGTCCAGCCGTTCCATCCGGATGTTCAGCGGTGGCCCGGCCAGCAGCGGTCGGATGGTCAGCTGGTAGCTCTGCACCAGTCGGGCCTGCAGGTCGGGCAGCCCGGCGATGAAGGCGTTGATCACGAACGAGAGCACGCCGCCGAACAGCGCGATGGCGCCGATCAGCACCACTCCGGTGGCCACACCCTTGGGCAGCCGCAGGTGCTCGACCGCGGCCGAGACCACCGGTGCGAGCAGCGCGGCGAGCAGCAGGGCGATGGCCACCGGGATGGCCACCACGCGGATCTGCACCAGCAGGTAGACCACAACCCAGGTGGCCGCGACCACTAGCAGGAAGCGAGCCGACAAGTCGGCGGCCACCCGCAGCGGCGCGGGGATCGGCGATGGCGCCAGCACGGACGAGGTCTGTGCCGAGGTCTGTGCCGAGTTCTGCGCCGAGGGCTGTGCCTGCCCTACCGCATCGGGGCGGGTCGAGGCTGGCTCCGCGCCGGTCGAGAGAGGCTCCGCGCGAGGCGGGCCGGTGGATGGCTCGGCGCGGTCTGGGTGCACCGCCCCGACCCTAGTCGCTGCCCCGGAAACGGTTTCCCGATCTTAGGGATCGATCCCTCATTGGTGGCGACTACGTGGACCGAGTAGTCGGTCCCGCGCGTCGCTCATCCGCTCGGCGCCGCTGAGGGGATACAAAGGCCACTCTAGAGAGGCCTCATTCGTTTGTTCGGCTTACAAGTCGGTTAACCGCCGCAACCTCCGTTCACGGTGACCGTTGTCGCAGTGCAGACCCCGAGGGCAGGACCGGTGCGGCGCGGCGCCGGTGACTTGGTGCAACAGAAGAGATCGCGGCGGAAGGTAAGCCCACAGGTGTACGAGCCGGCAGTTGAAGCGGAAAGACTCCCCACCGAAGAGTCAGACCTCACCCCCATTTTTCATGCATTGGCCCGCCGCGTGAGTGATCCGGTGGAACATTTTCGGCGAGATCCGTTGGGCGCACCGCTTCCTGTCGCGGCGCCGTCGACGCCGGGGAAGACCCGCATGCTGCTGCAGGCCGTACCTACCGGCCTGCTGGACACGACCGGGGTCGGCCGGCCCGACCATGGCCTGCCGACGCCCGAGTCACCCGAGCCGGCCACCCGGGCCGCCCTGCATCGTGGGCCCCACCAGCCCCGACCGTCCCGAGACGGGCGGGGTGGCCGACACCGGGCGCTGCGCTCGGTGACCTCCGGTCCGGGCGGCTCCTCGAACGGAGCGTGACGGCCTTAGCGGCAAGTGGCCGAACGTCCACGTCAAGGCTGGCCGAAACTCGCGAAGAGTGACCGTATTGTCATATTGCCTTCACTCGCGTGAGTCAGTTACTAGGCAATCCCGGCCGCGTTGAACCTTGTGGAGAACGTCCAGCCGTCGCTACAGGCACCCGAGAGGCCGATCGGACATCCCGATCGAGCGAGGGTGGCGATGCCGCGCGGGACGTCAAGGGAGGACCGGATGGACACGTGGGGCAGGCGTGGTTTCGCCGCCGCCGTCATTACTGGCGGCATGATCGGGCTGAGTGGTGCGGGCGCGGAGGTGCCCTCGGCGCAGTGGGGTGGCGGCGCCCCGGACCCTGACCCGAGGAGGTCGCGGCGCTCGGCCGCCGACCCCGCTGTGGACGCCAGTCGGTACCCGGCTCCGGACTACCACGGCCAATCCCACGGCCAATCCCACGGCACCGAGTACCGGTCAGCGGAGGCCGCCGAGCAGACCGTGGCCAGTCCAATGGCGAGCCCGGTGGCGAACTCGATGCCCAACCCGGTGCAGTCCGAGCAGGCGGTGCCTCGGCACGCCACTCCGGCCTACGCCGCGGCGGCGGCCGACGGCTCCTATTCCGCTGCCGAGTACCCAGCCGCGGAGTACCCCGGCGGTGAATACCCCGGGGGTGAATACCCGGAGACGGAGCGCGGCCGTAGCGCGTACCCGAATGTCGCTTACTCCGGCGCCGAGTACCCCACCGGCGGCCTGCCCAGGGTGGCGGCGAACCTGAGCGCGCGAGGCTCGGACGGTTTCCTGGCCGGCGACCTGGCCGCACTGTCCGGCCCGAACGAGATGCCCCTGGGCGCCACCCCGGTGGGCGCGCTGAGCCAGGTGGAAGCCAGCCTGAGCACGAGCTTCGGCCCGTACGGTGCGGGCGCGCCGGGAGCCGAGCTGGGCGGTCGCTCGGAAAGTCGACACGCACGCCCCGAGCACACCGAGCAGTACGCCGAGCGCTCCGGTGAGCTGTACGCCGAGCGGTACACCGAGCGCTCCGCTGAGTTGTACGCCGAGCGCCCGGCGGAGTTGTACACCGAGCGCTCCGCTGAGTTGTACGCTGAGCGCCCGGCGGAGCTTTACGCCGAGCGGTCCAGTGAGCTGTACGCGCAGCGGCCGGGCGAGCTGTACCCGGAGCGGCCGGTGGAGCAGTACACCGAGCGGTCCGCTGAGCTGTACGCGCAGCGCCCGGCCGGTGGCGACCTGTACCGGGAGCGCCCCGCCGAGCTCCACCAAGAACGCCCGACCGAGCTGTACGGGGAGCGCCCAGCCGAGCTGTACGCGAGCCGGCCGTCCGAGCTCTACGGGGAGCACCCCGTCGGTGCCGAAGCGCCGACCGTGGGCGTGCCGAGGGTGTCCTCGATCGGCGCGCTGAGCCAGTCGAGCATGCCGACCAACCTGGCGCCGGGTCAGCCAGGGCCGTCGGTTTACCCGCCGGTGAACCGACACATGGGTGAGCCGACGACCTACCCGGCCGAGCAGCCGGTGCGTTCTGTCGAGCTGGTGGGGGCCTCCTACCCGGGCGGCGGGCACCGGCACGGCGCGCCGATGGGCCAGCACGGCCAGCACGGTCAGTCGGTCGACTCGGAAACCTCCGCGTTGGGCAGCCTGGACAGCAGCGGGATGTTCGGCTCGCTGTCCCGCCCGCCCCGGTAGTACCGCACTCCCACAGCGTGCGGGTCGCGGGGACCCGCCAGCGACAAGCCCGGATGGCCCTGAGCCGTCCGGGTTTGTCGTATCTGGAGCTCGAACGTGTCCTCCGCCGCGCCACCGCCGGTTACGGATAAGCTGGCGCCGCATGTGGACGAACTGGTCGGGTGGGCAGGAATGCCGCCCCAGCGCCACCGTCCGCCCGCTGGACGAGGCAGGGGTGCGGGCGGCTGTGCGGCGTGCTACCCGCCGAGGGATGCGGGTCCGTCCGGTTGGCGCCGGCCATTCGTTCAGCCCACTCGCGGTGACCAATGACGTGCTGCTGGATCTGTCCGCACTGACCGGGCTGGTCGGGGTCTCCGGCCAGCGGGTGCGGGTCCGCGCCGGCACCACGCTGGCCGGGCTGAACGTCGCGCTGGCCGAGCGCGGCCTGGCGCTGGCCACCCTGCCCGATGTGGACACCCCCACGGTGGCCGGCGCGGTGGCCACCGGTACGCACGGCAGCACCGCCCGGATCGGGTCGCTGTCCGCCCAGATCACCGCGCTGCGGATGGTGCAGGGCGAGGGCACCGCGGTGGAGATCACCGGTCCCGAGCTGGACGCGGCCCGCACCGCCCTTGGCGCCCTGGGCGTGATCACCGAGGTGGAGTTGGCTGTGGTCGGCGCTCTCGTGCTGCGGATGACCCAGTCCCGGGTGCCACTGGACGAGGTGCTCACGGCGGACTACCTGGACGCGCACCGCTGGGCGGAGTTCTCCGTGTTCCCCTACGCCGACGACGCGCTGGCTCGCTGGGCGGACCAGGTCACCGACCAGCCCGACCCGCGGACCAGGGCCAACACCGTGCGTACGTTCGTGGAGCGGCGGGTGGTCCGGGCGGCGGCCGTGGGTGGCGGCGTGGCGTTGGGGCGGACCGTGCCCCGGCTGGTGCCCACCATCAACCGGGCCGCCACCGTGCTCACCGGGTCCGGGTCGGTGACCGACCTGGCGCACCGCGTGTTGGTTTTCCGCCCGGTGGTGCGCTGGGAGGAGAGCGAGTGGGCGTTGCCTCGCGAGGCGCTGGCTGACGGGGTGCGCGAGCTGCTCGGCGCGATCAAGGAGCGGGAGCTGGATGTGGGTTTCCCGCTGGAGGTGCGGGTTGGCCCGGCGGAGACCGGCTGGCTACACCCGGCCTACGGCCGCACGACCGGGTGGGTGGCGGTGCACACCGCGATCGGGACCGACCCGGAGCCGCTCTCCCGGCTGGCCGCGGATGTGCTGGGCGCGCACGGCGGCCGCCCGCACTGGGGCAAGCGGCACCCGTGGACCGCCGGACAGGTGGCCGACGCCTATCCAAAACTGGCCGACTTCCGCGCCGTCCGAGACCGCTACGACCCCGACCGCGTATTCACCAACCCCCACCTGGCCGCCCTCCTCGACTGACCCGTGGGGTGCCGCCTGGCGTGCGTCCCTCAGCGACTTGTCGTTGGAATGAGACGCGACGGGTGGGACATGTCGTTGGAACTAGACGCGACAAGTGCGGGCGGGACGCTGGGGGCGGGCGGGCTGCGGGCGGGACTGGGTCAGCCTCGGAGGCGGGCGGCTACGGCGCGGGCGTCGGACTGGGCTCGGGAGCGGTCCACGCGGGTGGGTTCTCCGTCAGCGAGGACCTGCTCGCCGGCCACCCAGACGTCCCGGACCAGCCGGCCGCCGCCGGCCCACACCAGGTTGGACACCAGGCCGGCGTCCGCCCCGGGGCCGTCGTCGAGGCCGAGGAACGCCGGGTCGTCGGTGCTCACGTGCACCACGTCGGCCCACCGACCCGGTTCCAGCGCGCCCAGGTCGTCCCGACCGATCGCCGCCGCGCCGTGCCGGGTGGCCAGCAGCAGCAGGTCGGGCGCGGTCAGCTCGGCGGCGTTGCCACTGGCCAACCGGGCCAGCCGGCCGGCCAGCCGAGCGTGCGACCACAGGTCGAGGTCATCCGACGAGGCCGGCCCGTCGGTGCCCAACGCCAGCGGCACGGCGGCCTGGCGCAGCGCCACCACCGGCGCGGTGCCGGCGGCCAGCTTGGCGTTCGAACCGGGACAGTGCGCCACCGCGACCCGGTGCCGAGCCAGCAGCGCGATGTCTTCGGCGTCCAGGTGGACGGCGTGCGCGGCGAGCACCCGGCTCCGTGAGCCGTCCAGCACACCGAGCCGCTCCAGCATCCGGGGCACCGAGCCGTACTCGGCGCGCTGGGCGGCGTCCTCTTCACGGGTCTCGGCCAGGTGGAGGTGCACCAGCGCGCCGCGCTCCCTGGCCGCGTCGGCCACCGCGGGCAGGGCTTCGGCGGGCAGTGTGTACGCCGCGTGCGGCCCGTAGCCCAGCTCGATCCGCTCACCCGGGCCGTGCCGCAGCCCGTCGGCGTCGATCCGAGCGGACACCTCGGCGAGCATCTGCTGCCAGGTACCCAGCCGATCCCAGCCCGGCGCCGAGATGATGCCGGGGGTGAGCACCACCCGGCTCCCGGCGGCCAGCACCGCGTCGATCACCTCGTCGGTGTAGAAGTACATCTCCACGCTGGTGGTCACCCCGGCGCGGAGCAGCTCCACGCAGCCCAGCAGCATCCCGGCGCGCACATCCGGGCCGGTCAGCTTGGCCTCCGCCGGCCACATCACCTCGGTCAGCCAACGCAGCAGCGGCAGGTCGCCACCCATGCCGCGGAGCACCGTCATCGGGGTGTGGCAGTGCGCGTTGACCAGCCCGGGCAGCAACAACCCCGGTAGCTCGCGCACGCTCGCCGTCGAGGGCAGCTCAGGCGCCCGCGCGCGTGGGCCGCACCAGGCGATCCGGCCGTCCTCGGCCAGGTCCAGCACGCCGTCCCGGACCACCGAGCAGGCAGGATCGCTGGGCAGCACCGCCGGCGCGGCCAGCCGGGTGACCGTGCGAGGGCTCATCGTTTCTCCAGCAAAGAACGCAGCGAGCGGAACGGTTGCAGCCAGGCCCCCTCGTCGGGCAGCGAGTCCAGCGTCATCCGGGGCAGCGGCTCGCGGAACACCCCGTCGATGTCCTCCAGGTCCCGGAAGTCGATCAGGTCCGAGACCTGCGCGAAGGACGCGTACTCCCGGAAGCCGATGACCATCACATCGATGCCGTCGCGGACCAGCGCCTCCAGCGGGGTACGGAACGCCCGCCCGTCCCCGGAGGCCACCACCACCTGGGTGAGTTCGCCCTCGCCGTGGCGCAGCTCGATGTGCTCGAGCATGTCCGAGTCGATATCGCTGTCGTCGGTGACCTTCGGCTTGGCGAATACCGCGAAGCCGACGTTGCGCAGCGCCTCGACCCACGGCCGCACCACCTCGGTGCTGCCCGGGGTGACATTGGTGAACACGCAGGCCTCGGCCACTCGGTCGTCGCCGGCCATCTCCAGCAGCCACCGCCCGACCGCGTCGAAGCGGGGTCGAAACGCGGACGTGGGGCGGGCGCCGAGCAGGGAGCCAAGGCTCATGTCCATGTTCGGCGCGTCCCAGACCAGCAGAACCCTGCCCACCGGTAATCCAGGCGCCTCAGCCTCGGTCATGCTTGAACATTAGTCAGGGCACACTGGCAGCCATGACGGCGGATGTGGAACCGGAGTCGCTGGCCTGGCGGGTTGCCGAGGCGATGCGCGCGTCGGACGCGGCGACGACCGGCGCGGGCGTGGAGTTGGTGGATGTGGGCCCCGGGCGGGCGGTCACCCGGCTCACCGTGGCCGCGCGGCACGTGAACGGGCACGGGGTCTGCCACGGCGGCTACCTGTTCCTGCTGGCCGACTCGGCGTTCGCGTACGCCTGCAACAGCTTCGGCACCTCGACCGTGGCCGCCGGCGGGGAGATCTCCTTCCTGCGGCCAGGGCGGCTGGGTGACGAGCTGGTGGCCCGCGCCGAGCTGCGTTCCGAGGTGGGCCGCTCGGGTATCTACGACGTCACGGTCCGGGTCGGTGACACGGTGCTCGCCGAGTTCCGCGGCCGCTCCCGCTCGGTGCCCTCGATGCCGCCCCCGCCGGGTCTCATTCTGGGTTGAACCGCTGGTAGATCAGGTCGCGGACGTCCCGCTGCTCGGCGCGGGCGCGCTGCTCGAACTTGGTCAGCGGCCGCCACGGCGGGCGCGGTGTCCAGCCGCCGTCGGTGGCGGTGTTGCGCAGCGTCGGCTCGGCGGCGCAGACCTCGCGCATCCACTCGGCGTAGTGCGCCCAGTCGGTGGCCAGGTGCAGCGTTCCGCCGGGGCGCAGCCGGGACGCGGCCAGCGCGACGAACTCGGGCTGGATCAGCCGCCGCTTGTGGTGTCGCCGCTTGGGCCACGGATCCGGGAAGAAGATCCGGATGCCGGCCAGCGTATCCGGCTGGACATAGTCGCGCAGCACCCGCACGGCGTCCCCGCGCAGCAGCCGCAGGTTGGTCAACCCGTGGTCGCGGACCCGCATGAGCAGCTGGCCCAGCCCGGGTTGGTAGACCTCCACGGCGAGGTGGTTGCGCTCCGGCGCCTCGGCGGCCAGCGCGGCGGTGGACTCGCCCATACCGGAGCCGATCTCCAGGATCACCGGTGCGTCCCGGCCGAACCAGTCGGACAGCTCCAGCGGCGCCGGGTCGCCCAGCGTGGCCAGGTCGCGCCCGTAGACCGGCCAGAACTCCCGCCAGGCGTGCTCCTGACCGCCGGTCATCCGGCCGCCCCGGTGCACGAAGCTGACCACCCCACGCTCGCCGGCGGACACCGTGTCCCGAGCGGCGCGCTCGCGGTCGGACGCGGTAGGTAGGGACACCTCGGACACGTCAGAAACGATACGACGAGCGCCACCGGGCGGCCGCCGCGACCGCCGCGCTCAATCCCCGTACTTCTACCGATGCCTGTCGGTGTGTGCCGACGCGACGCTGAATGGCATGTCCACCAGCGCATCCGACGCCGAGCGCGTCGCCCGTCTCGCCGCTGAACTGGCCGAGCTCGGCCGGAGACTGGCGTGGGCGCGATACGAGCTGCTCTCCCTCTCGGTGGCCACACCGACCGCCGCGCCCCAGCCGCCGCCGGCGCCCTCACTGTCCCAGCCGCCGCGGCCCTCGCCGCCGGTGCCTTCGCCGCCGGAAGCCCGACCGCTGGCCGCGCTGAACCGGGAGCGCCCTTCGGGCGGGCAACTGCTGCCCTGGGCGGGCGGGGCGATCACGCTGGTCGGAGTGGTGATGTTCCTGGCGCTGGCGGCCAGCCGAGGCTGGTTCGGGGTGCCGTTGCGGCTGCTCGCCGGCGCCGCCCTCGGGCTGGCCCTGGTCGGCATCGGGCAGCGGGTGCACCGCCGGGCGGAGGCCAGCACCGGGGCGCTCGCGCTGGCCGGCACCGGGATCGCCGCGCTCTACCTGGTCGTGGTCACGGCCACCGCGCGCTACCACTACCTGCCGGACGCGGCCGGCCTGCTGCTCGGCCTGGTGGTGGCCGGCGGTGGGCTTGGGCTGGCCGACCGTTGGCGCGCCCAACCGCTGGCCTGCGCCGCGGTGCTGGGCGTCGGCCTGATGATGCCGGTGTTGACCGACGGCTCGACGCCGCTGCTGGTGTGGCTCGCCTTGGTTCCGCAGCTGGCCGCGGCGCCGGTGTGGATCCGCCGGGAGTGGACCATGGCTGGCGGTGGTCGCCGCGGTCTTCCCGGTGCTGTACGGGTCGGCGGCGGTGTTCGCGGTGGTGCTGGGCGAGTCGCTGTCCGGATCGCCCGAGCGTCGGCCCACGCTGCTCGCGGTGGCCGCGGTGTTCCTGGTCGGCCTGGGGCTGGCGTTGGTCGGCCAGGACCGGACGCGGTCGGTGACGGTGGCCGCCCGGCTGGTGGCCGCATCGGCGCCGGTGCTGGCCATGGCAGCGGTGTACGACGGCTGGTCGGGCGCCGGACTGGCCGGGTCGGTCGGGCTGGCCGCGCTGCTCGCCGCGGTGGCGCCGGGAGCGGGCTCGCCGACTGCGAGGGCCAAGTTCGCCCGCCCGGACCGGCTGACCCGCGTGGCCTCGGCCGCCGTGGCCGCCGTGGCCGCGGTGGCCATCTTCGAGGCGACCGTGCTGGCCCTCGGTGGCGCCGCGCTCACTGGTGTGCTGCTCAGCCAGGCGCTGGCACTGGTCGTGCTGGCCGCCTCGGCCGGCCGGCGCGGCCCGCTGCTGGCCGGAATGGGCTACGGGTTGGTCGGGCTCGGGCTGGCGGTGTTCCGGGACGCCCCGGCGCGTGCGCTGGCGGAGTTCCCCGCCCAGCCGTACCTGTCGCTGGGCCAGCCCGACCCGCGCGCGCTGCTCACCGGGCTCACCCTGTCCGTCCTGGTGGTACTGCTGGCCGCGGCGGTCGTGGTCGCCGGTGGGCGCACTGGACTGACCGGGGTGATCGCCGCTCCGGCGTGGCTGTGGGTGCCGGCGGGGGTGGTCGGGCTGTACGGGGCGGGCAGCGTGGTGATCACCGCCGCGCTGCTGGTGGTACCCGCCGAGCCCGGGTTCCTGGGCGGGCACGCGGTCGTCACCATCTCCTGGACGCTGGCCGCCCTGGTGCTGCTCGCCAGCGGAATCGACCGGGCCGCGCCGAGGCTGGCCGGCCTGGTGCTGATCGCCTCGGCGGTGGCCAAGGTGGTGCTGTTCGACCTGGTCGCGCTGGACGGGCTGGCCAGGGTCGCCGCGTTCGTCGGCGCCGGGCTGCTCATGCTGGCCGCCGGCAGCCGGTACGCCCGGCTGGTGGCGCGTTCGCAACAGTGAACGTTTTCCTCGGAACGGGCCCGGCCGCCGATGGCCGAGCGGAACCATCCGGACGTGGATCAACTCGCCGTGCCGCTGCCGGCCCCGCGCACCGTGCCAGAACCGTTGGTCGAGCTGCTTGCCCGCCACGATCCGACGCGCGCCGCCCAGGTCCGCCGGCGCGGGGGCGGCCCGGCGCCGGACACCGTGCTGGTGCTCGGGCCGGCTGAGCAGGCGGTCGGAAGGTTGGCCGCGGCGCTGGCCGGGCGAGTGCCCGCCCTGGTGCGCTGCGCCCCGGTCGGCGAAGTTCCGGTGCGGGAGGCCAGGATCGCGGAGACCAGGGCGGTGGTGTGGGTGTTCGACGCTCACCTGCCGGTCCCGGACAGGGATTGGGCCCAGCTGGCCGAGCTGGCCGGCCAGGTGGACGAGGTGCACCTGGCGCTGGCTGGGTCCGAGCCTGGCCGAGGCGCCGGTCACCAGCTCGGGGTACCGAGGGAGCGGCTGGCCGAGGCGCTGCCCCGGCTGGCCGATGCCCCGCTGCACCTGCTGGCCGACGGCCACGGTGAACTGATGGCCGCGCTGGCCCGGCCGCCCGAGCAGCCCGGCTACCGGAACGCGCTGCGGGTGCTGGCCACCGGGTTGGCCGAGGCGCTGGACCGCCGCGTCGCGCGGCTGGGGCGGGCGCGCCGGCGCGCGTCGGCGGTGGACCAGGCAATGGTGGGGCAGCGCGACGAGTTGGTCGGCAGGTATCGGGGGGCGGCGACCGAGTGGCCGCGCCGGCTGCGGGCGGACGTGGCGCAGTTGGGGCTGACCACGGCGGCCGAGCTGTCCGGCGCGGTGCGTCGGCTGCGCGACGACGCCCGCGGCTACCTGGCCAAGGCCGACCGCGAGGCCAGAGCCCGGTTTCCCGAGCTGTTTCTGGCCGCCGCCGGCGCGCTGCGCACTGGCCTGCGCGACCGGTTCGACGGGCTGTTCGGGGCGTTGCTGGAGCCGGAGTCGGGAAGCCGAACATGGGCCGACCCGGAGATATCTCCACCGGATGGGCCGGGCCGGCCACCGCTGGAAGACCGGCTGATGCTGCTGGTCGGCGCATCGGGTGGGCTGGGTGCGCTGGGGCTGGGTCGGCTGGCGCTGAGCTCGGCGGCCGCGCCGAACGTGGCGGGGCCGGTGTGGAGCGCCGCGCTGCCGACCGCGGTCGGGCTCGGCGTGGCCGGCGCATGGTGGCTGGCCAGGGCCCGGCGGGCGCTGGTCGAACGGGCCAGGCTGGGCAGGTGGGTGGCCGAGGTGCTCGAGGACCTGCGGATCGGGCTGCAGGCGATGTTGGCCGAGCGGCTGCTGGACGCGGAGCACCGGCTCGGCCTCAGGGTGGATCGGGGCGTCACCGAGCGGTCCACCGAGATGTCCGGCGAGCTGCGTGAGCACGACCGGTTGGTGCGCCGGGTCGTTGCGCTGCGGGCCGAGCAGACCGATTCGGACAGTGCTGCGGTCGCGGAGCTGAAGGCGGCGCAGAACAACCTGCTGGGGCTGATGGCCGAGACGGAGCTTCCGGGCACCCAGACGACACGGCCGGAGATGGCCCAGTGATCCGCCCGGATCCGGACGATCCGCTGGAGATCCACGAGGGGGCGGACACCGACCTCGACGGGCTCCCGGACACGGTGCTGCTCCCGGGCCTGATCGATCTGACCCTGCTCGTGGACACCGACCGGGACAGGGTGGCCGACCTGATCATCCGGATCGGCCCGGACGGGGTGGCGCACACCGCCGGTCTCGGTCCTGGCCCGCTGCCCTGGTGGCCGACCGACCCGGCGGCCGACGCCTGCTACGACCCGCTGTGGCCAGATCCACTCTGACCGTGCGGCTTTGACTGTGCGGCTTTGACTGTGCGGCTTTGACCGTCCGCTCCCGACCCCGCCCGGTCCGGCCCCGATGAGTCGGCAGGTAGGTTCGCCATCGTGAGGGGCGACGAGCGGATTGACCCAGCGTTCCGGGCGCTGCCACTGGGCGCGCTGGCCGACGCCGCGCTGAGCCGGGCCGGTGAACTCGGTGCCAGCCACGCCGACCTGCGGGTGGAACGCATCCTCAGCCAGAGCCTGGCGCTGCGTGACGGCGCCGTCTCCTCGGCCGCCGACGCGGTCACCCTCGGGCTGGCCGTGCGGGTGATCGTGGACGGCACCTGGGGCTTCGCCTCCACCGCGGAGCTGACGCCGAGCTCCGCTGCCGCGGTCGCGGCCAGGGCCGTGGAGGTGGCCCGCACCCTGCGCGCGCTGAACTCCGAACCCGTGGTGCGCGCCGACGAGCCGGTCTACCCGGAGGCCAGCTGGGTCTCCGAGTACGAGATTGACCCGTTCACCGTGCCTACCCAGGACAAGATCGCGCTGCTCGCGGAATGGTCCGAGCGGCTGTTGGCGGCCGACGGCGTGGACCACGCGGACGCCGCCTGCCCACAGATCAAGGAGATCAAGTTCTACGCCGACCTGGCCGGCACCAGCACCATGCAGCAGCGGATCCGGATCGAGCCCCGGTTCACCGCGACCGCCGTGGACCGCGCCGCCGGCCAGTTCGAGACGATGCGCACGCTCGCCCCACCGGTCGGCCGGGGCTGGGAGTACGCGCTGGGGAACGGCTGGGACTTCGACGCCGAGCTGGCCCAGGTGCCCGAGCTGCTGGCGGAGAAGATGAAGGCGCCGACGGTGCAGCCTGGCCGCTACGACCTGGTGATCGACCCGAGCAACCTGTGGTTGACCATCCACGAGTCGGTCGGGCATGCCACCGAGTACGACCGGGCGATCGGCTACGAGGCGGCCTATGCCGGCACCAGCTTCGCCACCCCGGACCGGCTCGGCACGCTGCGCTACGGCTCGGAGCTGATGCACGTCACCGGGGACCGCACGGTGCCGCACGGGCTGGCCACCGTGGGCTACGACGACGACGGTGTGGCCACCACCCAGTGGGATCTGGTGCGCGACGGCGTGCTGGTCGGCTACCAGTTGGACCGCGCGTTCGCCCCTCGGCTCGGGCTGGACCGGTCCAACGGCTGCGCCTTCGCCGACTCACCGCACCACACCCCGATCCAGCGGATGGCCAACGTCTCGCTGCAGCCCGACCCGACCCGGGACACCACCCTGGAGGAGCTGATCAGCGGGGTGGACCAGGGCATCTACGTGGTCGGCGACAAGTCGTGGTCGATCGACATGCAGCGGTACAACTTCCAGTTCACCGGCCAGCGGTTCTACCGGATCTCCGGCGGCAAGCTGGCCGGGCAGCTACGGGACGTGGCCTACCAGGCCACTACCACCGACTTCTGGGGCTCCCTCCGTAGACTCGGCGGCCCGTCCAGCTGGCTGCTGTCCGGGGCGCTGAACTGCGGCAAGGCGCAGCCGGGGCAGATCGCGGCGGTCAGCCACGGTTGTCCACCCGCGCTGTTCGAGCAGGTGAACGTACTCAACACGGCGCGGGAAGGTGGCCGTTGATGGCCCGATCTGTGGCTCAGTCAACGGCTCAGTCAACGGCCCAGCCCGCGGATCAGTCAACGGCCCAGTCAACGGCCCAGCCGGCGGGGATCAAACCGACGGAGCTGGTCGAGCGCGCGCTGGCGATTCCCGGGCCGGATGTGGTGGGCCGGGTCGTGCTGGTCACCGAGTCCAGCGAGGCGGTGTTGCGCTGGGCGAACAGCACGATGACCACCAACGGGCACAGCACCGCGATCAGCTGGTCGGTCATCTCCCTGGTCCGATTGGACGGCGGGGGCACCGGCCGGGCCGGGGTGGCCGCCGGTGTGGTCACCTCCTCCGCGCGGGCCGGCGACCCGCATGAAATCGAATCGATGGTCCGGGCCAGCGAGCGGGCCGCCCGCCAGTCGGGGCCGGCGCGGGATGTGGCGGACCTGCCCGAGCCACCGGCGGGCGGCGACTCGGCGGGCTGGGACGACCCCGCCGGGGAGACCTCGATCGGCGTCTACGGCCGGCTGGCCGAGCAGCTGGCCGAGGCGTTCGGCAGGGGCCGGGACGGCAAGCGAGTGCTGTACGGGTTCGCCAGCCACGAGGTGGCCACCACCTGGCTGGGTACCTCCACCGGGGTGCGCAGGCGGTGGACTCAGCCCACCGGATCGGTGGAGCTGAACGCCAAGAGCGCCGACCTGACCCGGTCGGCCTGGGGTGGCCGCTCCACCGCCGACTTCTCCGACGTCGACCTGCTCGCCCTGGATGCTGAGCTGGCTACCCGGCTGGGCTGGGGTGCCCGCCGGATCGAGCAGCCCGCCGGGCGGTACCCCACCATCCTGCCGCCGTCGGCCGTCGCTGACCTGCTCACCTACCTGTGCTGGGGGATGTCCGGGCGGCCCGCGCAGGAGGGCCGCAGCCCGTTCTCCGCTCCGCCCGGTGCCCAGACGGCGACCCGGGTGGGCGAGAGGCTGACCACGTTGCCGCTCACCCTGACCAGCGACCCCGCCATGGGCGACGGCCTGAACACCATGCCGTTCCTGGCCACCGCGCACTCCAGCGACGACGTCAGCGTCTTCGACAACGGCGCCCCGCTGGGCCGGGTGGACTGGATCGCCGACGGAGTGATCAACGCGCTGACCTATCCGAGGGCGGCCGCCGCCGAGTTCGGCACCCAGTTCGCCGCGCCAGGAGACAACCTCGCGCTCACCGGGGGCACCGACGGCTCGCTTGCCGATCTGGTCGGCCGGACCGAGCGGGGCCTGCTGTTGACCTGCCTGTGGTACATCCGGGTGGTCGACCCGGCCACCCTGCTACTTACCGGGCTGACCAGGGACGGCGTCTATCTGGTGGAGGGCGGCGAGGTGGTCGGCGAGGTGAACAACTTCCGGTTCAACGAGTCGCCCCTGGACCTGCTGCGCCGCGCCAGTCAGGTGGGCGCCCCGGAGCGTACGCTGCCGAGGGAGTTCAAGGACTGGTTCACTCGCACTGTGATGCCGGCCATCCTGGTGCCGGACTTCAACATGTCCTCGGTCAGCCAGGCCAGCTAGCCGAAAGGGTGCCTCGAATAGCGCCGCCGGGTTCTCTGAAAGTAAGCGCTTGCGGAGTGATTTTCGCCGCTTCCGGCGTTCTGAATCGTTTCCCTTGATCGCTCTTGTGAGTGATCCGACAGTGGTCAGCGGCTGTGCGATTCGCTTTGCGCGACTAACCTCCTAACCCAACCCTCCTCTCGGAACATGCCCGTCACACCAGGTCGTTGGCGGGCGGCTTCGGCATTCCAGGGCCAGTCCGTGAGTCGGCCGTCAGCAAGGAGACGTCACATGACCGCTGCAACCGTTCCGGGACTCGACAGCGCCCCTACGACGAACGCCCGGCTGCTCAGCTGGGTCCGAGACGTGGCCGAGCTCACCACACCGGAGCGGGTGGTCTGGGCCGACGGCACGGAAGCCGAGTGGGAGCGAATGACCACGCAGCTGGTCGACGCGGGCACCTTCAAACGATTGAACGAAGAGAAGAAGCCCAACTCGTTCTGGTGTGCCTCCGATCCGAAGGACGTGGCTCGCGTCGAGGAACGGACCTATATCTGTAGCGAGACCAAGGAAGGCGCCGGGCCTACCAACAACTGGGTCGACCCAAAGGAGATGAAGGAGACCTTGAAGGGTCTCTTCCGGGGTTCGATGCGCGGCCGCACTATGTACGTCGTCCCGTTCTGTATGGGGCCCACCGACGCGGACCAGCCGATGCTCGGGGTGGAGATCACCGACTCGGAGTACGTGGTCGCCTCGATGCGGATCATGACGCGGATGGGCGCCAGCGTGCTGCCGCTGTTCGACGGCCCGGCCGGGGACAAGTTCGTGCCCTGCGTGCACAGCGTCGGCGCGCCCCTCGACCCGGGCGAGAAGGATGTCGCCTGGCCGTGCAACGAGACCAAGTACATCAGCCACTTCCCGGAGACGCGGGAGATCTGGAGCTACGGCTCGGGCTACGGCGGCAACGCGCTGCTGGGCAAGAAGTGCTACGCGCTGCGCATTGCCTCGGCCATCGCGCACGACGAGGGCTGGCTCGCCGAGCACATGCTGATCCTCAAGCTGACCAGCCCGGAGAAGAAGGACTACTACATCGCCGCGGCGTTCCCGTCGGCGTGTGGCAAGACCAACCTGGCGATGCTGCAGCCCACCATTCCTGGCTGGACCGCGCAGACCGTCGGCGACGACATCGCCTGGATGCGGTTCGGTGCGGACGGCCGGCTGTACGCGGTGAACCCGGAGTTCGGCTTCTTCGGCGTCGCGCCGGGTACCAACTGGAAGACCAACCCGAACGCGATGCGCACCATCGAAAAGGGCAACTCGCTGTTCACCAACGTGGCGCTGACCGACGACGGCGACATCTGGTGGGAGGGCCTGGAGGGCGAGCCCCAGCACCTCACCGCGTGGACCGGGCAGGAGTGGACGCCCGACTCGGACTTCGACGCCGCGCACCCCAACTCCCGCTACACCACGCCGATCTCCCAGTGCCCGGTAGTGGCCCCGGAATGGGACGACCCGCAGGGCGTGCCGATCTCGGCGATCGTGTTCGGCGGCCGCCGTGCGGACACCGTGCCGCTGGTGGCCGAGTCCCGGGACTGGCAGCACGGGGTGTTCGTGGGCGCCACGCTGTCGAGTGAGAAGACCGCCGCGGCCGCCGGCAAGGTCGGCATGGTGCGCCGCGACCCGATGGCCATGCTGCCGTTCCTCGGCTACGCGGTGACCGACTACTTCCAGCACTGGATCGACGTGGGCAAGGGCGCGGACGCCGCCAAGCTGCCCAAGATCTTCTGCGTGAACTGGTTCCGCCGCGGCGAGGACCGCCGTTTCCTGTGGCCCGGCTTCGGTGAGAACAGCCGGGTGCTGAAGTGGATGGTGGAGCGCATCGAGGGCAAGGCGGCCGCCGTCGAGACCCCCATCGGTTACGTCCCCACCCCGGACCAGATCGACCTGGACGGGCTGGACGGCGACGCCGCCGACGTGGCCGCGGCACTGGAAGTGGACGCCGAGGAGTGGAAGGCCGAGCTGCCGCTGATCGAGGAGTGGTTCGCCCAGATCGGCGACTCGCTGCCCAGCTCCGTGCGCGACGAGTACGAGGCCCTCAAGCAGCGCCTAGGCGCCTAATCCACAGTCTCAGCGCAACGCAGCGCGGGGTAACCGGGGGCGGGCGTCAAGAAGGCGCCCGCCCCCGCTCCATCCCCTCCCAAACCCCTCCCAAACATTCCGCGAGTCGGGGATTCGGTCAGGGTGAGTCGGGGATTCCGCCGGCCGCGCGCCCGGCTAACGTCTGCTCGGTGAGCCGTGCCGCCGGCCGACTGGCCACCACCGTGCTGGTTAGCCTGTTCGCGTTGCTCGTCAGCAATGGGGTTGCCTGGGCACACGCCGGCGGGTTGACCTCGTCGTCGAACGAGCCGGTGATCCTGCGACTGGCACCGGCGGTACCCGGGCTGACCGTCATCGCGGTGGAGTACGGCGCGCGCCTGCGGCTGGACAATCACACCGCCGACCGGGTTACAGTGCTGCCGCTGCCCGGGTCGGTGATCAACGCGCTACCCGTGGTGGAACCCGGCAGAACGGCGTTCTGGTCCGACCCCCGGATCGTGGCCGCCGCCGCCCGGCCGAAGCCACCGGACGCGCGACTGGGTTGGACGATCCCACTGCGGGTGGGCGGTACGCCCGTGGCCGTACTCGGCGAGCAGCGCTGGCCGCCGCCGCCCGCCCCGACGATGTGGTGGCTGCTCACCGCCGGCGCAGCGGTGCTACCCGGGGTGCTCGTGGCGCTGGGCGGACGACCGAAGCGCGCCCCGACAGAATCCGCGACTCGCCCTGACAGTGTCCCCGACTCGCGGGAGTACGGGGACCGGCTTGGGCGGGGGGTGGTGGCGGTGGTTACGGCGGTGGTGATGGGCGCGCACGTGGTGCATATGTACGGCTCGTCGCTGGTGGTCGCGCAGGGCTCGCTGGCCATGGTGTTCCTGGCCGCCGCCGGGTTCGCGGTGGTGGGCTGGCCGATCGGGGTGGCCGGCGCTTGGCTCACCCTGCGCAATCGCCCGGCCGGCCCGCTGCTCTGCTGTGTGGCCGGCGCGCTGCTGGCCATCATCATCGCGCCCGCCGACGTGTTCAGCTTCCACGACGCGGTCATCCCGTTCGCCTGGGGCGCCGACCTGGACCGGCTGCTCATCGCGCTCACCGTCGGCGGCGGCCTGGGCATCGTGGTGGTCGCGTGGCTGCTCATGCGTCGCACCGCCCCGGCCCCGGTGGGGAACCAGCCGTGACCGTATTGGCGCACGGTATCGGCGGCCGTACCGACCTGCCACTGCCTAGCGAGCTGGTGCTGCAGGCCGGCGGCTTCGTGGTGCTCGTGTCGTTCCTGGCCGTCGGACTGGCCTGGCGGAGGCCCCGATTCGGCACCGAGGAGCCCGAGCCCGGCGACCGCGCCGATCCGGGCCCGACGGAACAGTTGCCCCGCGGCCTGGAGCACGCTCAGCTGGCTGTGCGCTGCCTGCTGCTGGCGCTGCTCGGGTACCTGGTAGCCCGGGCGTTCACCGGCAACCCCGACCCGGACCACAACCCGGCGCCGAGGGCGCTCTACGTGCTGCTCTGGGTGGGCCTGGTGCCGGCCTCGCTGGTGTTCGGGCCGGTGTGGCGGGTGGTCAACCCGCTGCGCGCGCTGCACCGCGGCGTGTGTGCCTTGCTGCGGGTGCCCCCGGCCGGGGTCCGCGAGCCACCGAGCGGGCTGGGCTACTGGCCGGCGGCCATCGGGCTGGCGGTGTTCATCTGGCTGGAACTGGTGCCGGACGCCCGGGCCGACCCGGCCGTGGTCGGCGCGTTCATCGCCGGTTACGCAGCCCTGATCACCGCCGCCGCCACCGTCTACGGCGCCCGCTGGTTCAGCCTGGCCGACCCCTTCGAGGTGTACTCCACCCTGATCGCGGCGCTGTCCCCGGTCGGCCTGAGAACCGGCGCCGGCCCAAAGTCCGGTGCTGGCCCGAGAAGCGGCGCCGGCCCAAACTCCGGCGCCGGCCCGAGAACCGGCGCCGGCCCGAAGACCGGCGGGCCCGGGCTGGAGTTCCGCAACCCGTTGCGGGGGCTGAACCGAGTACCCCCGGCGCCCGGGCTGGTCGCGATGCTCGCCGTCTGGTGGGGCTCGACGGTGTTCGACGGCGTCTCCGGGACCTCGTGGTGGGCCACCACCAGCCAGCTGGCGGCCGCCCGGAGCGGCCTGCCGACGGAGCTCTTGGCCACCGTCGTTCTGGTCGGCCTGATCGCACTGGTGGCGCTGAGCTACCGACTGGCCACCGGCGCGCTGTCCGCCACTCTGGTCAGCACGCTGATCCCGATCGCGGTCGGATACACCATCGCGCACTACGCCTCGCTGCTGCTGGTGGAGGGTCCACGGGCGCTGACGCAGCTGGTGGATCCGAGCGGAGCGGCGCCCCCGTTGGCCGCGGTGCCCGCGCCCGTGCTGATCGCGGCGGTCCAGGTCACCGCGATCCTGGTCGGGCACGTGGTCGGGGTGGTCGCCGCGCACGACCGGGTGTTGGGGGCGGCGGAAAACCCGACCACGGGGGTGCCCGGGAAGAGCCAGGTACTCACCGACCAGCGCCGGCTAGCTGACGAGATCCCACTGGTGCTGCTGATGATTCTCTACACCATGATCGGCATTTACCTACTCGTCATCGCCTGATATACGGCTGATCAATCGCGGCCAGGCAGACTGACGCGTCAACTGTGCCCTGTGACGCCGGCCGCCAAGGAGTTCAGCGTGTCTTCGCCCCCGTCCCCGAGCGGCCCGCGGTTCAGCGCATGGAACCTGCTGCTCTTGGTGCCGTTTCTGATGCTGGTCACGCCGTGGTTCAACTCGGTCGAGCCGCGGCTGTTCGGCCTGCCGTTCTTCTACTGGTCCCAGTTCGCGTTCGTGCCGGTCGGGGTGATCTGCGTAGCGCTTGTGTATTGGCGGACCCGCGACACGCCGACCGTGCCCGCCGCTGGCCGGCCGGGTGGCGTCGACGAGCTGGATGAGGGGAGCGCCCGATGATCCAGTGGGTGGAGCTGATCATTTTCGCGCTGCTGTTCGCGCTGGTCACCGTGCTGGGGTTCGTGGCGTCCCGGTGGCGGCGGGGGGCAACGCTCGATCATCTGGACGAGTGGGGGCTGGGCGGGCGCACGTTCGGTTCCTGGGTGACCTGGTTCCTGGTCGGCGGAGACCTCTACACCGCGTACACCTTCGTCGCGGTGCCCGCCCTGCTGTTCGGCGCCGGCGCAATCGGTTTCTATGCGCTGCCCTACACCATCGTGCTCTACCCGCTGGTGTTCCTGCCGGTGCTGCGGCTGTGGTCGGTGTCGCGGGTGCACGGCTACGTCACCCCGGCGGACTTCGTCCATGGCCGTTACGGCAGCCCGGTGCTGGCGCTGCTGGTCGCGGTGACCGGGATCGTGGCCACCATGCCCTATATCGCGCTGCAGCTGGCCGGGCTGGAGGCGGTGCTCCGCACCATCGGCCTGAACGGCACCGGGCTGGCCGGGCACCTGCCGCTGTTCATCGCGTTCGTCATCCTGGCGCTCCATACCTACCAGTCCGGCCTGCGCGCCCCGGCGCTGATCGCCTTCGTCAAGGACATCCTGATCTACCTGGTCATCCTGGTCGCGGTGTGCTACCTGCCGGCCAAGCTCGGGGGCTGGGCGGCCATCTTCGACACCTCGGCGCACAAGCTGGCCCAGCCCAACCCGACGACCGGCGCGCCGGCCGGCTCGATCCTGCTCACCGGGAACAACCAGCTGCAGTACATCACCCTGGCGCTCGGCTCGGCGCTGGCGCTGTTCCTCTACCCGCACTCGGTGACCGGGGCGCTCGCCTCCCGAGGTCGTGATGTGCTGAAGCGCAACATGGTCGCGCTGCCCGCGTACTCGTTGCTGCTCGGGCTGCTCGCGCTGCTCGGCTACGTGGCCATCGCGGCCGGGGTGCGGCCGATCACCAACAACGCCACCGGCCGGCCGGATACCAACACGATCATTCCGGTGCTGTTCGACACCCAGTTCAGTCCGTGGTTCGCCGGGATCACCTTCGCCGCGATCGGCATCGGCGCGCTGGTTCCCGCGGCGATCATGTCCATCGCCGCGGCGAATATGTGGACCCGCAACATCTACAAGGCCTACCTGCGCCGGGACGCCACCCCGGCCGAGGAGGCCAAGCAGGCCAAGCTCGCCTCGCTGGTGGTCAAGCTCGGTGCGGTGCTGTTCGTGGTGGCGGTCGACCCGCAGTTCTCCATCGACCTGCAACTGATCGGCGGCGTGATCATTCTCCAGACGCTGCCCGCCGTCGGCATCGCGCTGTACACCCGGTGGCTGCACCGCTGGGCGCTGGTTGCCGGCTGGCTGGTCGGCATGAGCTCCGGGCTGTACCTGCTCTACCAAATTCCCAATCCCGCGGCGAAGCGGCTGCACTTCGGCGGCTCCGCGCTGACGCTGGACCGACTCAGCGTGTTCGGCTGGCACCTCTTCCCCGGGTCCACGGTGCAGATCTACGTCGGCTTCGTGGCGCTGGTGGTCAACCTGCTGGTCACGGTCATCGCATCGGTCGCCCTGCGGGCCGCGGCGGTGTCGAATGGGCTGACACCACCACCCAATTGGATTATCACGCGGACGAGGGAAGCGAGCAGTTTAAGCCCGGTAGGGAGGGTGTAATGATCCATTAGCGATTGCGTAGGGTCACTATCGAGAAAATGTTGGGCTGAACGGTGGAACGTTTTCAGCTTTCGCCCGATACATGATGTGACCGCAGTCGCGGGCCTACCCTGGCCAGCCGGAGGTGACCACTGTGTTGGATCTGGGAGTGTCGGAACAGTCCGACCTCACCGAGGACCCAGCTGAGGGACTCGTCGCGGAGCTGACCGCACGCGCAGCCGAGGGCGGGGCCCCGGCAGCGGCCGCGGTGGAGATCCGCCGCCGAGGCGCGGCGGGCGAAACTCCGATCGGGCTCTACCGACTGTCCGAGGTGCTCACCGCGCAAGCCGCCGGCGTGCCTGCCCAGCGGCTGCCGGCCGACGAGCCGGGCGAGGTTGTGGACGTGGTGCGCCAGTATCCGTACGCGGTGCTGGACGCGGCGGACCCGGGAAAGGTCGCGGAGAACCTGGCCGCGGTGCTGATGGACGGCAAACGTGTGCTGGTCAGCGGCGCCGACGCCGAGGCGCTGGCCGCGGTGCGCGCGGCGCTGCCGGAGCCGTTGCGGGGCCTGTGCCTGGACGCTCCGCCGCCGCTGTCCGACGCCGAGCTGCGGGAGCTGCGTTCCCTGCTGGTGACCGCTACCCCCCGAACCCGGCACCGGCTCGGGCAGGCGCTGCCTCGGCCGGACCTGGTGCCCTCGGCCGACCAGGTCGCCGCGTTGTGCCGCGCCGCCGGCGGTAAGGGGCACCCGGGGCAGGACGGCGTGGACGTGCTCCCCGAGCTGCTCGGTCGGGTGGACTCGACCCGGTTGGCCGCGCTGCTGGAGACCGCTCGGCGTTGTCAGGTGACCATGACAGCGATCGATCCCCGGGGCGACGCCCAATGGACCAGGGCGCTGCTGGAGCGGGTGCTGTTCGGCCCCGACCGAGCTGAGTTCGACGGCCTGCTGCGACTCACCACCGACGTGGTGCTCTCGGCGGACAAGCTGCGCGACGCGGGCGACCAGATGGCCGTCATCGGCGCGCTGCCGCCCGACGCGGTGGAGCAGTTGCGCAACTACGTGAACTACCTGGACTCCGGCGGTCGCGCGCGGATGTACTTCCGCTCCGCCCAGCAGCGCGCGGTGCAACCGGTACTGCGGCAGCTACGGCTGGACGGCGCGTCGATGCGGGATTCCGCCGTGCTGCACCAGGCGCTGGCCTTCGTCGAGCTGATCGATGCGATGGACGAGATCGGGGCGCGGTGTCGGCGGATGCGGGTGCCCGAGCCGAGCCACGTGCCCGCGGTGGCCGAGCTGAACCGCCAGCTGGACCGGGTCGAGGAGGCCGCCCGCGCCACCGAGCACCTGCGGCACGAGGTGCTGTTCATCGATCCGGACAGCCCGGTGACCGTGCATGACCTGCCCACCGCGGAGCGGGTGGCCCGGACCATCGCGGAGACCGGTGGCGAGTCCGCGATGACCAAGGCGCGCGAACAGCTGTTCGCGCTGGCTGACCGGCTGCAGCGCTCGGTGCCCGCCGAGGATGTCGCCCCCGAGTTGGCCCCGCTGGTCGCCGCGCTGCGGGAGATGAGCGTGCCCGCGTACCTGGATGCCCTCGCGGTGCTGGCCGCGGCCCGCCGGGAGCAGACCGATCAGCGGCGGCAGGCCGAGCTACTGGGCCGGCTCCGCGCGGCCGCCCCCGGGCTCGCCGAGGCCTGGGCGGAGGCGGGGCCTCGCCGGTTCACCCAGGGCACCGCCCGGTTCCTGCCGCTGGACGAGCTGCTCGGCGCCCTGCCTGCCGCGGACACCGCCGACCTGGTGCTGCTGCTCGGCGCCGGGACGCTGGGCGTGGAGAACCTCCTGGTGGCCGCCGCCGCGCCGCGACTGCTCGCGGTGCCCGCCGACTTCGCCGCCGCCTCCACGGGGGCTGGCCGGAGCGGGGTCGCCGAGGCCGAGGACACCGTGCTCAGCCGGCTGCGACGGGCCGGCGTCCCGGTGATCATCGCCGGTGGGGATGGCGCGTCCGCCGAGCCGGCGGCGGCCACCCCGCCCGCCGATCCGCCGGCCGCACCCGCCCCGGTGGCCTACGTCGAGATGCCTGCCCCGCCGCCCGGGGTCACCGAGGTGCCACCCCCGCCGCTGGACCTCGCCGAGCCCGCCGACTTCACCGAGCCGGCGCCGTTCACCGAGCCGGCGCCGTCTCCGGGCAGCCCGGCGTCCGGCGACCGCGAGCTGGACGGACCCACGCTCCCGGTCACCGTCCCGGCGCAGCGGGAGGCCCCCGCCGAGGAGGCCGACCCGTCCAGCCGTCATCGCCGGGGCACCCCCAGCGCGGGAAGGCGCGGCGCCGGTGAGCCGACCGACGCCGAGCCGGCGATCGAGTCGGCCGATGAGCCAGAGGTCGAGACGGAGTATGTGGTGCTCCCGCTCGGGATTGTGGCCCGCCCGGTCGAGCCGGCCGGTGACCGTGCCGGGGGCGAGCAGCGTGCCGGCGCCTGAACGCGGGCGGGCTCGGCAGCGCGCCGGCGCCTGAACGCGGGCGGGGCTCAGCCCCAGAACACCGATTTCGGGTCGCTGGTGATCTCGGCGAGCAGCGGCTCCGGCATGGTCGCCGGCGGGTGTTGGTAGTGCCGCCAGCTCTGGTCAACCCGCTGGTAGATCCGCCACAGCCCCGATTCCGGGTCGTTGTAGCGCAGCTGCGCCACCGGGGTGGACGACCACGCCGAGTTCAGCTCGGGGAACTCCGGCGGGTGCCGCTCCACGATGGTCACCAGGTCGCCGTGGATGCTGTAGCCGATCTGCAGGCTGGCCCGAGCGTGTCCGGGTACGCGGTCGGCGCACCAGCGACTGAACAACGCCTGGTACTCCTTCGGGACGGCCACCCGTTCATGATCCCTCGAACATCCGCCGGACGCGATCGACCATCCCGATGACTGGGAGCACCGAGTGTGATGACGCGACCCCTGGAGTCAGACACTAGGTTCGGCTGCATGAGCACCGCAGAGACCGACCGCCCGGTGAGCCGCTTCGGTGTGGTGGAACCCGGCGACCTGCCGGACGACCTGCGGCAGCGGATCGAGGCGATCGCGGAGAAGTCCGGTTTCGTGCCGAATGTTTTCCTGGCGCTGGCTCGCCGGCCGGCCGAGCTGCGCGCGTTCCTGGACTACCACGACGCGCTGATGGTCCCCGCCGAGGACGGGGCCTCCGGATCGTCGCTGTCCGCCGCCGAGCGGGAGCTGATCGTGGTGGCCACCTCAGGGGCGAACCACTGCACGTACTGCGTCGTGGCGCACGGGGCGATTCTGCGGGTGCGCAGCAGGGACCCCGAGCTGGCCGACCAGGTGGCCGCGAACCCCTACGGCGTGGCCCTGGACCCGCGCCGCCGCGCCATCGTGGACCTGGCGCTCCTGCTCGCCACCGACTCGGCCAGCCTGCGCGACGAGGACATCGACACGGCCAGGGACGCCGGGCTGACCGACGAGGAGATCTGGGACGTCGGCGCCATCACCGCGCTGTTCGCCATGTCCAATCGGCTGGCCCACCTCACCGCCCTGCGCCCCAACCCGGAGTTCTTCCTGATGGGCCGCCTCCCCCGCTAACCGCCTCGGACAGGCGCACAGACCGCCCGGACCGTACCCCGTCTGTGCGGTCCGAAAGGTCGCTCAGAGCACCTTGGAGAGGAAGGTCTGGGTGCGCTGGTGGGCTGGGTTGCTGATCACGTCGCGCGGCTTGCCGGCCTCCACCACCACCCCGCCGTCCATGAACACCAGCGAATCGCCGACCTCGCGGGCGAACCCCATCTCGTGGGTTACCACGATCATGGTCATCCCGTCCTCGGCGAGCCCGCGCATCACCGCCAGCACGTCGCCGACCAGCTCGGGGTCCAAGGCCGAGGTCGGCTCGTCGAACAGCATCAGCTTCGGCCGCATGGCCAGCGCTCGCGCGATCGCCACCCGCTGCTGCTGACCGCCGGACAGCGCCGAGGGGTAGTCGTCCACCTTGTCGCCGAGACCCACCCGCTCCAGCAGCTCGACGGCCAGCGCGCGGGCCTCGGCTCGGGAGTCGCCGCGGACGGTCACCGGAGCTTCCATCACGTTCTCTGCCGCGGTCCGGTGCGGGAACAGGTTGAACCGCTGGAACACCATGCCGATGTCGCGGCGCTGCCTGGCCACCTCCGACTCGCGCAGCTCGTGCAGCTTGCCGCCGGCCTCCCGGTAACCGACCAGCTGGCCGTCCACCCACAGCCGCCCCGCGCTGACCTTGTCCAAGTGGTTGATACAGCGCAGAAACGTCGACTTGCCGGAGCCGGACGGCCCGATGATGCACATCACCTCGCGGGGCTGCACCCGCAGGTCGATGCCGCGCAGTACCTGGTTGTGGCCGAAGTTCTTGCACACCTGCTCGGCCCTGACCATCGGCTGCTCGCCGCTCGGCTGTTCACTGCTCTGTTGCTCGCTGCTCGGCTGCTCGGCGTTGACCATCCCTGAGTTCACCTGACTCTGCCTCCCCCACGACCGACCCCACGACCGAGACCGCGCACAAACCCGAGCCCGAACCGGGTGCCCCGCACGGCTTCCTCACCGGGGCGGCCGGTGCCGCGCCCGTAGTAACGCTCGAGATACATCTGCCCCACCGACAGCACCGAGGTCAGCACCAGGTACCAGAGCGCCGCCACGATCAGCAGCGGAACGGGCTGGAAGTTCCGCGAGTAGATGGATTGGACCGCGGTCTGCAGCTCGAAGTAACCGATCACCACCACCAGCGACGTGGTCTTGAGCATCGAGATGGTCTCGTTGCCGGTTGGCGGGATGATCACCCGCATGGCCTGCGGCAGCACGATCCGGCGCAGCGCCTGGGTGCGGGACATGCCGAGCGCGCTGGCCGCTTCGGTCTGGCCGTGCTCCACAGACTTGATGCCGCCTCGGACGATCTCGGCCATGTACGCGGCCTCGTTCAGTCCGAGCCCGAGCAAGCAGGCGGTGAACTGGACGATCAGCTGGTTGGTGTCGAAGGTGACGAACTCCGGGCCGAACGGGATGCCCAGCCCGAGGGTGGGGAACAGGCTGGCCAGGAAGTTCCAGAAGACCAGCTGGGTGATCACCGGGGTGCCCCGGAAGAACCAGATGTAGCCGCCGGCCACGCTGGTCAGCACGGGGTTCGGGGACAGCCGCATGACCGCGAGGATCAGCCCGCCGACCGCGCCGATCCCCATCGCCAGCACGGTCAGCATCAGGGTGTTTCGCAGCCCGCTGAGCACGACGTCGGAGAACATGTACTGGCCGACCACCGGCCAGTTGAACCGAGGGTTGGTGAAGATCGAGTTCACCAACATCGCGGCCAGCACCGCGAGCACCGCCACCGACACCCAGCGACCCGGGTGGCGGACCGGCACCGCCTTGATCGGCGCCGCCCCGGTGGGGGCCGAGCCGACCGGCGGGCTGGGGTCGGTCTGTGTGGTCACCGGGCGCTCACTGGCCGGTGTCGGGGTTGATCTGCGCGGTCTTGATGGCGCTGTCGGTGCCGCTCGCGCCGTTCCACTTGGTCACGATCTTGCCATAGCTGCCGTCATCGACCAGTGCCTGCACCGCGCCCTGGATCGCCTTGGTGAACTCACCCTGGCCCTTCTTCAGCGCGATTCCGTACGGCGCGGCCTCGTACTGGCCGCCCAGCTGCTCGAGCTGGCCGTTGGTCTGGATGACCGCGTAGTTGACCACCGGGGAGTCGGCAAGCATGGCCACGATCCGCTTGGAGGTCAGCGCCAGCGTCACGTCGGTCTGCGCCTGCAGTGCGGTCAGGGCCACCGGCGGCTTGCCCTCGGCCTGGCACTTCTGGCTGCGCTTGTTGACGTCCTCTTCCTGGACGGTGTCCTTCTGCGTGCCGACCGCTTTGCCGCACAGGTCATCCAAGTTGATCTTGTCGGGGTTGCCCTTCAGCACCGCTGCCTTGGTGCCGGCGTTGAAGTAGCTGACCATGTCCACCGACTTGGTGCGTTCGGCGTTGATGGTGAACGAGGACATGCCCAGCTCGTACTTGTCCGACCCGATGCCCAGCAGGATCGCGCCGAACGCGCTGTTCTGGAACTCGGCCCGCAGGCCGAGTTTCTGCGCGATGGCCTTGCCCAGGTCGACGTCCATCCCGATGAAGGTCTGGCCGTCCGCGTCGTAGAACTCGTTGGGCGGGTACGAGGCGTCGCTACCGATCACGATCTTGCCGTCGGAGGCGACATTGGCCGGCACCAGTTTGGCCAGTGCGTCGTCCTTGCTCACTGGCGCCGCCTCGGACGGCGCGGCGCCGCCTGAGCTCGGCGCGCCGCTGCCACCGGCCCCGCAGCCGGCGAGCAACAGCGCGGCCGCGGCGAGGCCGAGTAGGGGTACCGCGCGCGATCGGGGTCGGCTGAACACGGCCATCTCCTCTGGGGTTGGGTCAGAATTCACCGCATCGTGCCAAATCCCACCCCTCTGGGGTAAGCGTTTGACTCGATCAGCCGCCGAACCGATGCAGGCTTGCGCCTCGAACGGCGTCTGTGCTCTAGGCCTGTCGAGCGTTCAAGTGGTGAACGCGGCGGGCGCGGCGGCCTTCCAGTCGGCCACCCAGCCCTCCGGCGGCTCGGCGAGCAGTTCGCCGGGGCGCAGCCAGTCGTACAGCTCGGCGTAGCTGCGCATCTCGGTGGGCGTGATCCGGCGGCGCAGCATGTGCGGCGCCAGCTCGTTCGGGTCGTGCACGCCCATCGCCGCCATGAGCTGGGTGGCGCTGCGCACCGTGGCGCGCTGGAACCGCTCCACCCGGCTGGCCTTGTCCGGCACGTCGAGCGCGCGCGCTCGACGCGGGTCCTGGGTGGCCACCCCGACCGGACAGTGGTTGGTGTGACACTTCTGCGCCTGGATGCAGCCCACCGCGAACATCATCGCCCGGGCCGAGTTGGTGTAGTCCGCGCCCTGGATCAGCCGCTTCACGATGTCCGAGCCGCAGTGCACCTTGCCGCTGGCGCCCAGCTTGATCCGGTCCCGCAGCCCGGTGCCCACCAGCGCGTTGTGCATGGTGATCAGGCCCTCGGTGAGCGGTGTGCCGACGTGGTCGAGAAATTCCAGCGGTGCCGCCCCGGTGCCGCCCTCGGACCCGTCGATGATGACGAAGTCCGGGGTGGTACCCACCTCCAGCATCGCCTTGCACACCGCCAGCACGTCCCGGCGTGAGCCGATGCAGAGTTTGAAACCCACCGGTTTGCCCTCGGCCAGCTCGCGCATCCGGGCCACGAACTCGATCAGGCCCACCGGTGAGTTGAACACCCGGTGGGCGGGCGGCGAGATCACCGTTTTGCCCTCCGGAACGTCGCGCACCGAGGCGATCTCGGCATTCACCTTCGCTCCTGGCAGCACGCCGCCCAGACCGGGCTTGGCGCCCTGGGACAGCTTCAGCGACACGCAGCGCACAGCCGGATGGGCCACCTTCTCGGTGAACTTGGCCTCGTCGAAGCCGCCGTCCTCGGTGCGGCAGCCGAAGTACCCGGTGCCGATCTCCCAAACCAGGTCCCCACCCGGTCGCAGGTGGTATTCCGACAGCCCACCCTCCCCGGTGTCGTGCGCGAAACCGCCCCTGGCCGCGCCGCCGTTCAGCGCCAGGATCGCGTTGGACGACAGCGACCCGAACGACATCGCCGACACGTTCAGCAGTGCCATGTCATAGGGCTGTCGGCAGTCCGGCCCGCCGATGCGCACCCTGGGCGGCTGCTCCGGCGTGGGCAGCGGGCACATGGTGTGCACAAAGTGCTCGTAGCCGATCTCGTACACCTCGCGCTCGGTGCCGAACGGCTCCTCCGCCTCGGTGGCCTTGGCCCGCTGGTAGACGACCGAGCGGGCCTCCCGGTCGAACGGCTCGCCGTCGGTGTTGCGCTCGATGAAGTACTGCTGGATCTCCGGGCGGATCTCCTCCAGCAGGAACCGCAGATGGCCGGCGACCGGGTAGTTGCGCAGCACCGAGTGGTTGGGCTGGACCAGGTCGTAGACGCCGAGCGCGGCCAGCAGCAACAGCGGCGCGGCGGCCAGCCACCACCAGGCATCGAGGGCCAGGGCGAGCCCGACGGTGGCGGCGGCGAGCACCACGATGAGGGCGAACGGGGTGAAGCGGGTCACAGCGAGGAGGCTAAGCGGTCTCCCTCCACGATGCTGGCGCGCGCGCCGGAACCCTGAGGGTGGTTCGATACGTTGTCAGGCCGACCGCAGAAGGAGAGTCCTCATGTCGTTGTTCCGGAAGCTGGCCGCGCTTGGCGTCGCCGCCGAGGCAGCCCGCCGCTACGCCCAGAAGAACCCGGAGAAGGCGCGCGAGCTGACCGAGAAGGCGGCGTCATTCGCCGACCAGCGCACCCGCGGCAAGTACCACGGCCAGATCGAGTCGCTCAAGCGCACCGTGTCCGGTCTGGGTGGCTACGCCGCGCAGGAGCCGCCGGTGACCGGCCAGGCCGTGATCACTCCGACCCCGGCCCCCACGGACGAGCGCCCTACCCCGTACCCGCGGGGCTGACTCCGGCGGCCGATGCCGGGTGACGCCGCTCATGCCACGATGTTGGTAGCGAGCCCGTCAATGGGGACGGGCGGCCGGAGCCCTGACCTGGGTGCCCCGGTCAGATCGCTGCCGACGTGCCCCGTGCCGCCACAAGCGGCCCGGGGGACCTGAGCACGAGGAGTCGCCATGCCGTCGTGGCCCGGTTTTGTCGAGCCTGAACCCACGCCGCAGCAGGTCATAGCCGGCCTGCACGCCACCGGCGAAGGTGGTGTGGACCTGGTGCAGGTGTTGACCCCGGAAGGGGTGCGCATCGCCGAACCGCGGTTCGACCGATACCTGGGCGACGTCGACGTTCCCCGCCTGCAGTCGCTGTACCGCGACATGGTTCTGGTCCGCCGGTTCGACCGGGAAGCCAACTCGCTGCAGCGGCAGGGCCAGTTGGGCATCTGGGTGCCGTTGCTGGGCCAGGAGGCCGCGCAGATCGGCAGCGGCCGGGCCCTCACCGCCAGGGACATGGCCTTCCCGAGCTACCGGGAGCACGGCGTGGCGTGGTGTCGAGGCATCGACCCGACCGAGCTGCTCGGGATTTTCCGAGGTACCGACCAGGGCAGCTGGGATCCGGCGGCCACCGGGTTCCACCTGTACACCATCGTGATCGGGAACCAGTGCCTGAACGCCACCGGATACGCGATGGGCCAACGGTTCGACGGCAAGGTGGGCGACGCCGAGTCCGGTGAGGCCACGATCTGCTTCTTTGGCGACGGTGCGACCTCGCAGGGCGACGTGCACGAGAGCTTCGTCTGGTCCGCGGTGTACGACGCCCCGGTGGTGTTCTTCTGTCAGAACAACCAGTGGGCGATCTCTGAGCCGCTGGAGCGGCAGACCCGGGTGCCGTTGTACCGCCGCGCGCAGGGCTACGGCTTCCCCGGGATCCGGGTGGACGGCAATGACGTGCTGGCTACCTTGGCGGTCACCAGGTGGGCGCTGGAGGAGTGCCGCACCGGCAACGGGCCGGTGCTGATCGAGGCGTTCACCTACCGGATGGACGCGCACACCACCTCCGACGACCCCTCCCGGTACCGGCTGGCGGACGAACTGGAGCTGTGGAAACTCAAGGACCCGATCGAGCGGGTGCGGGTCAACCTGGTCCGGGAGCACGAGGTGGGCCAGGACTTCTTCGACGAGGTGGCCGCCGAGTCGGACGCGCTGGCCGCCCGTTTCCGGGAGTACTGCACGAACATGCCCGAGCCAGGGCCGGAGCGGATGTTCTCCGAGGTGTACGCCGAGCCGTCCCCGGTGCTGGACGCCCAGCGGGACGCCTTCCTGACCTACCACGCCTCTTTTGAGGCCGAAGAACCGCTTGCGGGTTCGAGCATGGACGGGGCCTGAGATGAGCCCGATCACGATGGCGAAGGCTTTGAACAACGGGCTCCGGGCGGCCATGGAGCGAGACCCGAAGGTCCTGGTGATGGGCGAGGACGTGGGCAAGCTGGGCGGCGTCTTCCGGATCACCGACGGGCTGCAGAAGGACTTCGGCGAGGAGCGGGTTCTGGACACCCCGCTGGCCGAGTCGGGGATCATCGGTACGGCGGTCGGGCTGGCCATTCGGGGCTACCGGCCGGTGTGCGAGATCCAGTTCGACGGATTCGTCTTCCCCGGGTTCGACCAGATCGTCTCCCAGCTGGCCAAGCTGCGCTTCCGGTCCCAGGGGCGGGTGCCGATGCCGGTGGTGGTGCGCATCCCGTTCGGCGGCGGCATCGGCGCGGTGGAGCATCACTCGGAGTCCCCGGAGTCGCTGTTCGCGCACGTCGCCGGGCTCAAGGTGGTGGCCTGCGGGAACCCGGTGGACGCGTACTGGATGATCCAGCAGGCCATCGAGTGCGACGACCCGGTGATCTTCTTCGAGCCGAAGCGGCGGTACTGGGAGAAGGCCGAGCTGGACCTCACCGTGGCGCCCCCTCCGCTGTTCAGGTCGCGGGTGCTGCGCGCCGGGTCGGCGGTCACCCTGGCCTGCTACGGGCCGATGGTGCGCACCTGCCTGGACGCGGCCGAGGCGGCGCACGCCGACGGGACGGAGCTCGAGGTGATCGACCTGCGCACGCTGTCCCCGCTGGACCTTGCGCCGGTGTACGAGTCGGTCCGCCGGACCGGGCGGCTGGTCGTGGTGTCCGAGGCGCCGTCCGAGGTGTCGGTGGCGGCCGAGGTCGCGGCGAAGGTGCAGCAGGACTGCTTCTACTCGCTGGAGGCTCCGGTGCTGCGGGTGACCGGGTTCGACACGCCGTATCCCCCGTCCAAGTGCGAGGACGACTACCTGCCCGACCTGGATCGGGTACTGGATGGCGTCGACCGCTCGCTGGCCTGGTGATCGGCCGTGCGTCAAGTTTTCCGGCTGCCCGACGTCGGTGAGGGGCTCACCGAGGCGGAGATCCTCTCCTGGCAGGTCGCGGTGGGCGACACGGTCACGGTGAACCAGATCCTGGTGGAGATCGAGACGGCGAAGGCGGCGGTGGAGCTGCCCTCGCCCTACGCCGGCACGGTGCTGGAGCTACTGGCCGAGCCGGGCGCCACCGTGGAGGTGGGCGTCCCGATCATCGCGATCAGCGACGGTCGGGATGAACCGGCCGCCGCCGGGCCCGGCACCCAGACACGCGGCGGCGGCGAAGCACCCGCCGCCGAGCAGCCCGCCGCCCGCGAGCCGGCCGCCGCCCGTGACCCGGCCGCCGCCGGCGACCCGGCCGCCGCCGAGCACCCCGGGGCGAAGATCGGCGAGGCCGGCGCGGGTGGTCGGATTGCCACCCTGGTCGGATACGGCCCCAAACCCGGCTCAGTAACCCGCCGCGCCCGCAAGTCACCCCCCACTTCCCCGCGAGTCGGCGCTCTCAGCACACCGAGTCGGCCGGCGCCGGATGAGCAGCCGCCGGAGGCCGCCGCCGAGCAGCCCGCGGCACCGGAGCAGCTGGCTGCCGTCCAGCCGCCGGACACCGCCGAGCAGCCGGCCGCGCCAGGCACCGCCGAACAGCCGGCCGCACCGGGCACGGTTCCGCTGGCCAAGCCACCGGTGCGCAAGCTGGCCCGCGAGCTCGGCGTCGACCTGCACGAGGTGAGTGGCAGCGGTCCGGGCGGGGTGATCACTCGGGAGGACGTCCGGACCGGTGGTTCGCCTGCGGGCAACGGCGCGGTGGCCGAGGTGGCGGCGCCGGCCGGCGCTGACGTTGTGGCGCCGAGCGGCACCGGCGAGCGGCGGGTGCCCATCCGAGGTGTCCGCAAGGCCACCGCCGCGGCCATGGTGAGCAGCGCGTTCACCGCACCGCACGTCACCGAGTTCCTCACCGTGGACGTCACCCCGATGATCCAGTTGCGCGACCGGCTGCGGGCGACCCGTGACTACCGCGACGTCAAGCTCAGCCCGCTGGCGTTCGCCGCGAAGGCGGTCTGCCTGGCCGCCCGGCGCACTCCGGAGGTCAACGCCAGCTGGGACGACGCCGCGCAGGAGATCGTCTACTTCGAGCACGTGCAGCTGGGTATCGCGGCGGCCACCCCGCGCGGACTGATCGTGCCGAAGATCCGGGATGCGGAGCGGCTGTCGCTGCGCGAGCTGGCCGGCGCGCTCGGCGAGCTGACCGAGACCGCCCGGTCCGGCAAGACCCCGCCGGCGGACCTGGTCGGCGGCACGTTCACCATCACCAACGTCGGCGTGTTCGGGGTGGACACCGGTACACCCATCCTCAACCCCGGCGAGTCGGCGATCCTGGCGCTCGGCGCGGTCAAGCAGGCGCCGTGGGTGGTTGACGGGCAGCTCGCGGTGCGCACGGTCTGCCAGCTCGCGCTGTCCTTCGACCACCGGGTGGTGGACGGCGAACAGGGCTCCCGGTTCCTGGCCGACGTTGGCGCCCTACTCGCCGATCCAGGCCTAGCCATGACCTACTAGCGCACCCCCGGCCGCGAGGTCGTCAGCCCTGCCCCGCGACGAGCAGGGTGAGGCGCTGCTCGGCGTGCTCGGGGCGTAGTCGGCGGCCGGCGGTGAGCGTGGCCAGGCCGTGCAACGTGCTCCAGAACAGCTCGGTGCGGGTGTCCAGGTCGCCCGGGCCGGAGGCCGCACCCAGGGCGTCCCGCAGGAGGGCAAATCCCTCCCGCAGCGCCTCCGGTGACTCGGCTGAGGCGAACTTCAGCGCGGAGTCCACACTGAACATCGCCGCGTAGACGGCCGGGTGCTCGGCGGCGAACTCGAGGTATCCCTTGGCCACCGCGGCAAGCTGGTCCTGAGGGCGGTTGGTGTCTCGCGCGCCCCGCAGCGAACCGGCTAGCTCGCCGAACCCGTCCAGCGCGACCGCCGCGACGATCTCTTCCTTGCCGGCGAAGTGGCTGTAGAGCACCGGCTGGCTGTACTCGATCGCGTCGGCCAACCGGCGGGTGGTGACCGCGTCCCAGCCCTCCGCCTCGGCGATTTCCCGCGCGGTGTCCAGGATCAACCGGTGGCGTTCGGCGCGCTGCCGTTCGCGGCGTTGCTGTACGGGCATGGACAAACCCTAGCAGTGCTAGACAAACGAGTGCCGACCTGCTTACAGTTGCTCGTATAGCTAGCGCTGCTAGAAAGGAAGCGAACCCATGCGGAAGTTCGGTTACACCGTGGCCGCGGTGCTCAGCCTCGGCATCATCTACGTCGGCGCCCAGTACCTGCTGGAGCCGGGGGCAATCGCGGCCACCTTCGGGGTGCCTCGGTTGCCCCAACCCGATGACCCGTTCCTGCGCGTCAAGGGCGTCCGGGACATCACATCGGGGCTGGTGGTGCTGGCCCTGCTGGCCACCCGGCAACCGAGGCTGGTCGCCATCGGCCTGCTCGTGGAGAGCGTCATCCCCGTGGGCGATGCGCTGATCGTGCTGGGCAGCGGCGGCTCACCGGCCATTGCGGTGGGCGTGCACGGCGCCACGGCGGTGGCGATGGTCGCGGCCTCGGCGGCTCTCCTGTGGGACGCGCGGCGAAGCCAGCCGCGTCAGCGCGGACCAGAGCTCACGACTCTGGAACAGACCAGCGCTTGAGGTGTGGCAGCAGTATCGCGGCGAGTTGCAACGGTGCCTCGTCGGGAATCCAATGGCTGACCCCCTGCAGCACCTCGAACTGGTACGGGCCCTGTACGTACTTGGCCGTGTTGTACGCGCCGTGCCGGTCCAGGGCGGCGTCGCCGTCGGACCAGACGAACAGCGTGGGGGTGCGCACCGGCTCGCTGGCCTGCCGGGGGTCGAGCAGCAGCATCGCTCGGTACCAGCTCAGCGGGCCGGTCATCGCCCGCGGGTCGGTGAACCGGGCGGCGTCCCGGCGGGCGTGCTCGGCGGACTGCCCGGCCCGGGTCAGCGCCCAGGCGAGCCATCGACTCAGTAACCGCTCGGGCAGCCAGGGCAGCTGGAAGAACAGCATGTACCAGGACTTGAGCCCCTGGCGGCTGGTCACCAGTGCGCGCAGGAAGGCACCGGGGTGCGGCACGGACAGCGCCGTCACGCTGCGCACCTTGTCCGGCTCGGCGGCGGCCAGCGCCCAAGCCACGCCGGCTCCCCAGTCGTGCCCGACGACGTGCGCGGAGCCGCCGTACTTATCGATCAGCGCCGCCGCGTCGGCCACCATCTCGCTCATCCGGTACGCCCGCCGGCCGCGTGGGCGGGCGCCCGGGGAGTAGCCGCGCTGGTCCATCCGGATGGTGCGGTAGCCGTCCTCGGTGAGCAGTGCGACCACGGCGTCCCAGCTGTCGCTGTACTGCGGCCAGCCGTGCAGCAGTACCACCGGTTCGCCGTCGGTGGGGCCGTCCTCGGTGACGTCAAAGGTCAGGCCGTCCCGAGTGAGCTGAGTTGACGTGGACATGAGCTCAGGTTGCCACAGGGGAGCCCTCCTGTCCCGGGCGAAAAACGGCGTTTCAGAGCAATGTGGCGCGGTAGGCACCGCCGCCGGGAGAAACCGCGTGGCTTCCCGCGTTGGACAGGGTGAGGGAGGCCGAGATGCGCCTGTTCGGGTTGTACGTGGTGATCGAGCTCGTCGCGCTGGTCGCGGTGGTCTCGTGGTTGGGGTTCGCCTCGACGCTGCTGCTGCTGATGGCCAGTGCGGTGGTGGGCATGTGGCTGGTCCGCAGGGAGGGTGCCCGCGCCTCGCTGGCCATGGCCGAGGCGGTCCGTGACGGGCGGGCGGCGCACGCCGAGGTGACCGACGGCGCGCTGGTGGGGTTGGCCGGCCTGCTGATCCTGGTGCCGGGTGTGGTCAGCGACCTGCTCGGGCTGCTGCTGGTGCTGCCGCCTACCCGGGCGTTGGCCCGGCGCTGGCTGGTCCGCGAGGCCGAGCGGCGCGCGCCGGTGCTGCGTACCGCGCGGATCCGGGACGGCGGGGTGGTGATCGACGGCGAGGTGGTGCCCGGGGCGGGTTCCAGCGGCCCGGCGCCGCGCTGGCCGGACCAGCAGCGGCCCGGCCAGCAGCGACCCGGTCAACAGCGACCCGGCCAGCCGCCGATCATCGAGGGGCGAATCGTCGAGGGCTGAGCCCTGGTAGCAGCCGTCGCGGTGCCTCGCGGTCAAGGACGCACGGTGTCCGCGAACGCCCGGATCCGCTCGGTTTCCGCCGAGCTGACCCAGACCAGACCCCAGTCGACCGACGGCGTCTCCCGGAACGGCAGGTAGACGACGTTCGGCCGGGCGAAGTACCGCTCGGCGTGCGCGGCCAGCGGGCAGATACCCCGCCCGGCGGACACCATCAGCATGAGCTCCTGGAAGGTGTCCACCGGCTGCCCTCGCCGGACTTCCGCCCCGCCCGGGGTGTGCCACGGCAGCGGCGGTGGGACCCAGTAGGGCGGCGGCGGGTGCGCGGCCCGCAGCACGGTGTCCGAGGCGAGATCCTCCAGGGTGACCGAGTCCCGGCCGGCCAGCCGGTGCCGACCGGACACCGCGAGCACCATCGGCTCGGTGAGCAACACGGGGCCGATGGTGATCTCCGGCTCGTCCACCGGCAGCAGGGTGATCAGCGCGTCCACCTCCGGCTCGGTGTCGCGCAGCATTCGGAACGGGTCGCTGAAGTCCACCTCGCGGATCTGTAGCTGGCACTCCGGGTACCGGCGGCGGAAGACGTCCAGCGGCTCGGCGAGCAGCTCGGCGATCGCCGGCGCCTCGCAGCCGACCCGGAGTACCCCGCGAATCCCCCGCCCCGCCGAGATGGCCCGGGCCAGGCCCCGCTCGATCTGCCGGTAGGCCGGGGCGATGTCCCGGTAGAGCTGTCGGCCGATCGCGGTCAGCGCCACGTGCCGGCTGGTTCGCTCGAACAGCGGGGCGCCGATCCGCCGCTCCAGCTTCTTGATCGACTGGCTGACCCTGGCCTGGGAGACGAACAGCCGCTCGGCGGTGCGGCCGAAATGGAGCTCCTCGGCGAGCATCAGAAAGATCTCGGCATCCCGGCCTTCCATAACTCTCAGGTTATCGACCGCCGCGCTGTCGAGCTGAGTATCCGAGTATCTAGCGCGAAAGCTAGAGAGGGATAGACGAGCGTAGCGACCGGAAACGGCGCATCATCCCCGTCGTGGAGCTCTACGACGCGATGCGTACAACCCCGGCCACCCGGGCGTTCACCGACGAGCCGGTCGACGACACGGTGCTGTACCGGATGCTGGAGAACGCCAGGTTCGCCCCCAACGGCGGCAACCGGCAGGGCTGGCGTGTGATCATCCTGCGGGATCAGGCGATCCGAACCCGCATCCGCGAGCTGTACCAGCTGGGCTGGCGGGAGTACGCGGAGCACGTGCGCCGTGGCCTGGTGCCCTTCGCGCCCAGGGAGCACGGCCGCTGGCCAGGGCCGGCGATCGACCTGGCCGCCGCGCGGGAGATCCCGGCGCCGAACGACTTCGGGGACAACCTGGAGCACGTACCGGCGCTGCTGCTGATCGTCGCCGAGCTGGGCGCGCTGGCCACCGTGGACAACGGGCTGGACCGCCAAAGCATCATCGGCGGCGGCTCGATCTACCCGTTCTGCCACAATCTGCTGCTCGCGGCGCGCAACGAAGGCCTCGGCGGGGTGCTCACCTCGGTGCTGATGCGCGAAGAACCGGCGGTCCGCGAGCTGCTCGGCATCCCGGACGGATTTGCGGTCGCCGGCCTGATGGCCCTCGGCCACCCGCAAAAGGTGATCACCAAGCTGCGCCGCGACCCGGTCGAGCAGTTCACCGTCCTCGACCGCTTCGACGGGCCGACGTTCGAGAAGTGGGGGGTGGGGGGGGGG
>DASWST010000184.1:0-41221 GCA_036402515.1 Pseudonocardia sp. | reverse complement strand
CGTCGAGTCGACAATCGTGCCGAACCGGCCGTCGTAGCCGGTGAACGCACTGATGTCGGCCACGTCGAAGGTGGCGTTCGCCAGGCCGCGCTTGGCCGCCTCGGCGCGCGCGAGCTCGATCGCCGTCGCGGACTGGTCCAGGCCGACCGTCGTGAAGCCCTGCTCGGCGAGCGCCATGGCCGTTGCGGCCTCACCGCAGCCGGCATCCAGCACGTCGCCGTGGATCTTGCCCGCCTCGATAAGCGCGGCGATCTCGGGTTGCGGCTCGCCGATGCTCCACGGCGGTCGGTTACCGAGGCCCATCTGGGCGGCCTCACCACGGTAAGCGGAATCGAACATCACGTCGGAAGGATTCGTCATGACACCTGTTTATCAACGTAGTTGATATGTGTCAAGATTCTTGACATGACCGAACGCGAGGACCAGCCGCTGGGCTACCTCCTCTACCGGGTCGCGACCGCACTGCGCACCGAGGTGACGGGGGCGGTGCTCGAACCACTGGGTCTGACGTTCCCGCAGTACATCTGCATGCGGATGCTGTCGCACGGGCCGGGCCAGTCCAACGCCGAACTGGCGCGCGACGTCAACGTCTCGCCGCAGGCGATGAACATGGTGGTGCGCGGACTCCAGGACCGCGGTCTCGTGGCCCGGCCTGCGACCGTGGCCTCGGGCCGGTCACTGCCGACCGAACTGACCCGCGAGGGGACGGCTCTGCTCGCGCGCACCGACGCCGGCGTGCAGGATGCGGAACGAAGAGTGCTGGCCCCGCTCAGCGAGCAGGACCGGCGCCAGTTCCGGCGGATGCTCGCCGATCTCGGTTAGGCGAGCATCCGCCGGAGCATGGCCTCAGTGGTGGACAGTGCGTGGGTAGTGCGCTACGACTCGCGCGCCACGTTGGCCACCGGCAGGCCCGCTTGATGGTGGTGGCACGCCTTCGGCGGAGACGGCGGAATGTCCAGTGCCGGGTTGCCGTCGAAGAAGCCGATCGGCTTGAGGTGAAATCCCGTGTACGCGCACGGCATCACCGGCCAGTCCTCCGGGCGCACCACGTGGTGCGCGCCGAAGGTGTACCAAACCACCACGTCGGCACCGTCCAGCGGTCGGTCGCCGGCGATGAAGGCCGGCAGGCCGTCCCCACCCGGGTTCTGGTTCGGGTAGTCGCCGGCGGCGAACCGCTGCTCCGGGTCGTACGCGGTCACCCAGAACTGGTGCTGGGTGAACCCGGCGCGCGGGGCGAACAGCGCGTCCGGCGAGTACATCGGCGGCGTGTTGCTACCGGGCATCAGGGCGTACCCGGTCGGCGCGCCGAGCGCGGAGTTCTCCGTGGCGCTCTCCACCCGCCAGTACCGGGCCCGGTTCGCGTCGGTGTCCCGCGCCGCGTCCGCCTCGCTGGCCAGCACGGTCTTCACCGTTTCCCAGGCGTTGCCGTGCGGGTTGTCCGGCCCCGGCGGACTGGGCTGGGAGTCCACCTCGACCACCCGGTTCACCAGGCCGTCCACCGCCATGTCCAGCCGCACGCAGAAGAAGTGCTGGTGGTTCGGCCCGTACAGGCCGGGCGCGACCAGGGTGCCGTGCGTGGGCTGCTCGCCCGGCGCCACCGCGCCGGTGGAGATGACCCCGGTCAGCTTGACCTCGTACTCGATGGTGCCGTCGGTGTAGAGGTACCAGAAGTAGCCGTACTCGTAGTTGCCGACGGTGACGATGGTGGAGATGACCAGCCGGCGGCGGCGCCGCACCTCGACCGCGCCGGTGCGGAAGTCGGTGTGCTTCCAGGCGATCCCGGCGTCCTCCTCGTGCATGCACACCGCGTTCGGGATGGTCACCGGCGCGGCGTCCTGGTCGTTGACCACGCCGTCGAAGTAGTGGATGTGCCCCACGCAGTCGCAGCCCAGGGTGAGCGGGTTGGCCAGCCAGCCCACCCCGTACTCGCCCTGGTCGAACACGTTCTTGAACCGGTGGGTGGGTTTCGGGTCGCCGTAGGGCACGTACATCTCGGCCAGCGAGGCGCGGTAGATCACCGGGCGCACCGTGCCCCGGTCGTCGTAGCTCACCTGGTGCAGCACCAGGCCCTCACGCGGGGTGAAGCCGATCCGCAGCTGCCATTTCTGCCAGGTCACCGAGTGGCCGTCGACGGTGAAGCTGGGCCCGTCCGGCTGGCTGATCTCGATCGGCTTGACGCCGTCGCGGTTCGCCGGGAAGGCGGGCACGTTGTCCGGCTCGAACTGCCAGGCGGCCTCGTAGTTGCCCGGCTTGGCCGGCAGCGGCACCACGCCGTGGTCCTGCACGTCCACCACCGCACCGGCATCCAGGTCGACGATCACCACTAAGCCCTCCACCGGGCGGGCGTATCCGTTCTCGCCGGGCGCGGAGCGCATCCAGGTCAGCGGGCGGGTGATCCGCCGGGCCGCCGGGTCGTCCTCCGACCCGGTCCAGCTGGCCGCCCACGGGTCGATCATGGCCAAGGAGAAGTCCGTCACGCCGCGCTTGCGCATGGCTTCCTGCCAGCGCGGGTCGGACCGAACGATCTCCTCGCAGGACATGAACTCCTCGAACATGATCGGCGGCTGCACGCCGGGCCGCGCCCGCCAGGACACCAGGTCGTGGCTGGTGAGCGAGACGACGCCCTCGTAGGTGGTGCGTTCGGCGCGCTCGTAGACGGTGAGCTCGACCTCACGGGGCAGTGGCGGGTCGCCCGGCGTCCAGGCCACCACGTCCGCCTTGGTCGGCTCGTGCAGGCTGATGAACACGAACCGGGCCGTCGGGCCGAGACCGGCCAGCTCACGCAGCAGCGTTCCGGCGGTGGCGATCTCTTCGGCGGTGAGAGGTTCGAGCGGGTGCGTGATCGCGGTACCGGTCGCGCTGTCAGAGACGGCGGTCATGCGCGGTGCTCCTCTGGGTCGGTGGGTTAGTTGGCGGCGTGTTTCGGCATGTGCACCTCGACGCGATCGAGCTCGGGGTCAGCCAGGGTGAAGTGCCCCAGGCCGGCGTACCGCGCCGGATTGCGGGTGCGCATCACCACGGCGATGACCGTCCCGGCGACGAACATCGCGGCCACCACCCAGGGCAACAGCGTGATGAACGGGACGTCCGCCGCTCCGGCCAGCGTCGCACGATTGGCCACCAACAGCCAGCATGCGCCGACCATGGCCGCCCCACCGATGATCGGCGCCACCAGCGTGCTGAACCAGTTGAACCCGTCCCGCGCGGTGGTCAGGAAGTAGCGGATGATCGCCACGCAGACCAGCGCCTGGACGGCCAGGATGCCCAGCACGCCGAGCAGCGGGGACCAGGTGCCCAGCTTCAGCAGCGCGCCCTCGGTGCTGGAGTCGTAGAGCACGAAGCCCAGCCCGTAGAGCGCCACGATGACGGTGACGGTCATCGACGCCACCGCCGGGCTGGCCCGCCGCGAGGTACGGGCGAGCACCGGGGGCAGCACACCCTCACGGCCCAGCGCGAACAGGTACCGGGCGCCGGTGTTGTAGAACGCCAGCGCGCAGGCGAACGAGCTGGTCACCGCGAGCAGCTCGATCACCGTGGTCAGCCAGTGGCCCACGAAGCGGTCCGACAGCGGGTAGAACGCCGACGCGAAGGCCCCGCTGAACTGGTCGGACACCGCCTTCACCGAAGCCTCCAGGCCCCACCCGGAAACGTAGGCGTAGGAGCAGAACATGTAGAACAGGCCCAGCCCGATCACCGAGCCGTAGGTGGCGATCTTGGCGATGCGGTGTGGGTCGCGGGACTCCTCGGCGTAGTTGGGCGCCATCTCGAAGCCCACCCAGGACCAGAACGCGGCGAACAGCGCGACACCGGAGGCCGCCGCGCCGAAGACCTTGATCGCGCCCGCGTTGCCGAACACCTCGGCGGGGTTGAACGGGGCGACGGACAACCCTTCGGCCCCGCCGTGCGCGAGCACCGACACGCTGAGCACCAGCAGGGCCAGCACCTCGGCGACCAGCATCACGCCGAGCACCTTCGCGGTGAGCTCGATGTGGAACCAGGCCAGCGCACTCATCACCGCCAGCGCGACCACCATGTAGAGCCAGGCCGGCAGGGTGATGCCGGTCCAGGTCTGCACGCTGGTCGCCGCGAAATAGCCGAGCACGCCCACCACCGCGGCGACGAAGATGATGTAGCAGAGCCCGATCAGCAGTCCGGCGCCGGCGCCGACGATCCGGCCCAATCCACGGCTGATGAAGGTGTAGAAACCGCCGGCCGAGGTGACCCGCCGGCTCATCGCGATGTAGCCCACCGAGAAGATGGTCAGCGCGACCGTGGCGATCAGGAACGCGGCGGGCGCCGCGTATCCCCCGCCCTGCACCGCGACCGGCACGTTGAACAGCATCGCGGTCAGCGGGGCGGCCCCGGTGACAATGCAGAACAGCACGGAGGGCAAGCCGAGCGCCTGGTCAGCCAGCCGGCCCGCTGGGGGCGCCGCCTCCTGGACCGCGCTGCCGCTTCCGCCGGACGGAGTAATCACTTCGGTCATTTCGGCTCCACGGGATGCTCGACGAGCTTTCGGGGGTCCCCGTGGGCCGATTCTTTACACCAGCTGTGACATCGATATCACGAACGAGTGACCGAACTCGGCTATTCGTGTAGCCACGCCGCAATGTATGTCACACGGTTGAAACATCGCCCCGAGCGCGGCCATGGCGCCGCGATCAGCCGACGACGTCGTGCAGCCAGTTGCGCAGCACCGTGGCGCCGGCGTCACCGGATTTCTCCGGGTGGAACTGGGTAGCGGCCAGCGCCCCGTTCTCCACCGCCGCCACGAAGTCCTCGCCGTGGTTGGCCCAGGTGACCAGCGCCGGACGGAACGGCTCGCTCGGTTCCAGCTCCCAGCGGCGCACCGCGTAGGAGTGCACGAAGTAGAAGCGGGTGCCCTCGTCCAGCCCGGCGAACAGCGTGGAGTTCGCCGGCGGCGACACCGTGTTCCAGCCCATGTGCGGCAGCACCTCGGCGTGCAGGCGCTCGACCGTGCCCGGCCACTGGCCGCAGCCCTCGGTGCGCTCACCGTGCTCCACGCCGAGCTCGAACAGCACCTGCATGCCCACGCAGATACCCAGTACCGGCCGGCCGCCGGCCAGCCGCTGATCGATGATCTTGTCGCCGCCGACCCCGCGCAGCCCCTCCATGCACGCCGCGAAGGCGCCGACCCCGGGCACCACCAGCCCGTCCGCGTCCAACGCCGCGTCGGCATCGGCGGTCACCCGCACGTCGGCACCGACCCGCTGCAACGCTCGCTCCGCGGAGCGCAGATTGCCCGAGCCGTAGTCCAGCACGACGATCCTCGACACGTTCGCAAGGCTACCGTCGGCCTCAGCTTCCCGCCGCCGCGCACGCGTGCACCGGGCCGGCGACGGCAGCACCACGCGCATCTACCTGCGTGGGTGGCCTCGCTACCCGGAGACCAGCGCTGTCAGAGCACGCCCTTGGTGGACGGCACGCCGCTGATCCGGTCGTCGGCGGCGACGGCCGCGCGCAGCGCCCTGGCCACCGCCTTGAACTGGGCCTCGGTGATGTGGTGCGGGTCGCGCCCGCCGAGCACCCGCACATGCAGCGCCAGCTCGGCGTGGAACGCCAGCGACTCGAAGATGTGCCGGTTGAGCACCGTCGGGTAGTGCCCGCCGATCACAAACCCGGTCATCGACTCGGGCTCGCCGGTGTGCACGCAGTAGGGCCGGCCGGACACGTCCACCACGGCCTGCGCCAACGACTCGTCCATCGGGATCATCGCGTCGCCGAAGCGGCGGATCCCCGTCTTCTCCCCCAGCGCGGCCCGAAGTGCCTGCCCGAGCACGATGGCGACGTCCTCCACCGTGTGGTGCACATCCACCTCCAGGTCGCCGGTGGCGCGTACACCCAGGTCCAGCGCGCCGTGCTTGCCCAGCGCGGTCAGCATGTGGTCGAAGAACGGCACCCCGGTGCTGATCTCGGTTCGCCCGGTGCCGTCGAGATCCAGCTCGACGAGTACCGACGACTCCTTGGTGATCCGCTCCACCCGGCCGGTGCGGGCTCCTTCGACCTTCACGATGCAATCTCCCTGGCTGCCTGCAGAAATATGTCGTTCTCCTCGGGGGCTCCGATGCTCACCCGCAGGTGCGCCGGGATACCTACATCCCGGATCAGCACACCGCGATCCAGGAAAGCACGCCAACTGGCTGGCGCGTCAGTAAATCGGCCAAACAACACAAAGTTGGCATCACTTGGCACAACCTGGTACCCCATTGCCGCCAACTCGCCCATCACCCGGTCCCGCTCGTCACGCAGCCGGGCCACCGACGCCAGGGTGGCGTCCGCGTGCCGCAACGCCGCCCGAGCCGCGGCCTGGGTCAGCGACGAGAGGTGATAGGGCAGCCGGACCAGCTGCAGCGCATCCACCACGGCCGGCGCGGCGGCCAGGTACCCCACCCGGCCACCGGCGAACGCGAACGCCTTGCTCATGGTGCGGCTGACGATCAGCTTGTGGCCGTACTCGGCAAGCAGCTCGACCGAGCTGGCCCGGCCGGAGAACTCCGCGTAGGCCTCGTCGACCACGATCATCCCGGGCGCGGCGTCGATCAGCTCGGCCAGGTCGTCGGGCTCGATGGCGCCGCCGGTGGGGTTGTTCGGGCTGGTGACAAAGGCCAGGTCGGGGGCGTGCTCGGCGAGCACCTTGGCGGCGGCGGCGGCGTCCACGCTGAAGTCGGCGCGGCGCGGGGTGGGCACCCACTCGGTGCGGGTACCGGAGGCGATGATCGGGTGCATCGAGTAGGACGGCTCGAAGCCCAACGCGGTGCGCCCCGGGCCGCCGAACGCCTGCAGCACCTGCTGCAGGATCTCGTTGCTGCCGTTGGCCGCCCAGATGTTCGCGGTGGCCAGCCGCACCCCGGTCGCACCGGACAGGTACTCGGCCAGTGCGGTGCGCAGCTCGACGGCGTCCCGGTCCGGGTACCGGTGCAGGTCCCGGGCGGCCGCCTCGACCTCGCGGGTCAGCTCCGCGACCAGTTCGGGCGGCGGTGCGAACGGGTTCTCATTGGTGTTCAGCCGGATCGGCACGTCCAGCTGCGGGGCGCCGTACGGGCTGCGGCCGCGCAGGTCGTCGCGCAGCGGCAACGCGTCCAGGGTCACCTCAGCGGCCACCGGCTGGTCGGGCTCGGTTGGCCGCTGGTCGCTCATCGGCCGAACCTCGCGGGGAACCGGGCCGACACGGCCTGGCCGTGCGCCGGCAGGTCCTCGGCGGTGGCCAGGGTGATCACCTGCTCGGCCACCTCGCCCAGCGCCTGCTCGGTGTACTCGATCAAGTGGATGCCGCGCAGGAATGTCTGCACGCTCAGGCCTCCGGAGTGCCGGGCGCAGCCCCCGGTGGGTAGCACGTGGTTGGAGCCGGCGCAGTAGTCGCCCAGGGACACCGGGGCCCACGGCCCGACGAAGATCGCCCCGGCGTTGCGCACCCGGCGGGCCACCTCGGCGGCCCGCTCGGTCTGGATCTCCAGGTGCTCGGCGGCGTAGGCGTCCACCACCGTGACGCCGTCGTCGACGCTGGCCACCAGGACGGTGCCGGACTGCCGGCCGGTCAGCGCGGTGCCGATCCGCTCGGTGTGCTTGGTCGCCCCGACCTGCCGCTCCAGCTCGTGGTCCACCGCGTCGGCCAGCTCAGTCGAGTCGGTGACCAGCACCGATGCCGCGGACGGGTCGTGCTCGGCCTGGCTGATCAGGTCGGCCGCCACGTGCACCGGGTCGGCGGTGTGGTCGGCCAGGATGGCGATCTCGGTGGGGCCGGCCTCGGCGTCGATCCCGATCAGTCCCCTGAGCAGCCGCTTGGCCGCGGTGGTGTAGACGTTGCCCGGCCCGGTCACCACATCCACCGGCTCCAGCTCGGCGCCGTCGGTGTCGGTGCCGCCGTGCGCCAGCAGCGCGATCGCCTGCGCGCCGCCGACCGCCCACACCTCGTCCGCGCCGAGCATGGCCGCCGCCGCCAGGATGGTCGGGTGCGGCAGGCCGCCGAACTCCGACTGCGGCGGCGAGGCCACCACCAGCGACTCCACCCCGGCCTCCTGCGCCGGCACCACGTTCATCACCACGCTGGACGGATACACCGCCAGCCCGCCGGGGGCGTACAGCCCGACCCGGCGGACCGGCACGAACCGCTCGGTGACCGTGCCGCCGTCGGTGACCTTGCTGACCACCTCCTCGCGGCGCTGGTCGGCGTGCACCAACCGGGCGCGGTCGATGGAGGTTTGCAGCGCGGCGCGCACCGCCGGGTCCAGCTCGGCCAGCGCGCGGTTGAGCTCGGCGGCCGGCACCCGCACGGTGGCCGGCCGGACCTTGTCGAACCGCTCGGCGAACTCCAACACCGCCGGCACCCCGCGCTCGGCCACCTCCGCCACGATCGGGCGCACCCGGTCCAGGACCGCGTCCACGTCCACGTCGGCTCGAGGAAGCAGCGCGCGCAGCGCCGCGGTCGGCGGCAGGCCGTCACGCAGGTCGATCCGGGTCAGCATGCCCCGAATTTTAGTTGCTGCGTGGACGATCACCTCGGCCCGAGGGGCAATACCCCCGGTCCACATCGCCGAGATCGACAACAGGGTCGAAATATTCGAGATCAAATAGCCCTGGCGTCGATCTCGGCGAACGTGTGGGCCCGCCCCGAGCCGCTACTCCGGGAGCAGGTCCAGCCCGAGGTCGAGAGCTACCGAGGAGTGGGTGAGCGCGCCGACCGAGAGGTAGTCGACGCCGGTCACCGCGTACTCCCTGGCCACCTCCAGGCTCAGCCCGCCGGACATCTCGAACCGGGTCGCCGCGCCCAGCTCGGTCCGCCGGCGCACCGCCCGCGCGCACTGCTCGGGGGTGAAGTTGTCCAGCAGCACCAGCTCGGCCCCGGCGGCCAGCGCCTCGTCCAGCTGAGCCAGCGAGTCCACCTCCACCTCGCAGCGCAATCCCGGCGCGGCGGCCCTGGCGGCGTCCAGCGCGGCGGTCACCGAGCCGGCCGCGACCACGTGGTTGTCCTTGATCAGGATCGCGTCGCCCAGCCCCAGCCGGTGGTTCTGCCCGCCGCCGCAGCGCACCGCGTACTTCTGCAGCAACCGCAACCCGGGCAGCGTCTTGCGGGTATCCAGGATGACCGCATCGGTGCCGGCCACCGCGTCCACCCAGGCCGCCGTCGCGGTGGCCACGCCGGACAGGTGGCAGAGCAGGTTCAGCGCGGTCCGCTCGGCGGTGAGCAGCCCGCGCACCGGGCCGCGCACCCGCAGCGCCGGCTCCCCGGTGGCCACCCGCTCGCCGTCGGCGCGCTGCGCAAGCACGTGGTAGCCGTCCGCGCCGAGCACCATGTCCAGCACCGCGCGCACCGCGGGCACGCCGGCCAGCACGCCGGGCCGGCGCGGGGTGAACTCGCCGGTGGCCACGGCCGAGGCCGGCACGGTGGCCTCAGTGGTCACGTCCGGGCCGTAGCGCAGGTCCTCCTCCAGTGCGGTGGCCACCACCCTGGCCAGGTCATCGGCGTCCGGGACCAGCGACCGGGTTGCCAGAGAGGTACTCATGCCACTCCTTGGATTGGTTCCTCGGCCGCGCGCACGGTGAGTACGCCGGCGCGGTATCCGACCAGCAGGCTGTCCCGCTGGTAGGTGTCGTCGGTGTGCGGGAAGTCGGTGCGCACGTGGCACCCACGGGTCTCGGTCCGGGTGCCGGCGGCGGCCAGCACGGCCTGCGCGATCAGGGTGAGCGCGGCATCCTCCACGCCGGCCCGGTCGGAGATCGGACGCGGGCCGGTGGCGATCTCGATGGCGTCCGAGGCGGCGGCCAGCCCGGCGCCGTCCCGGCCGATCGAGGCGCCCCAGCTCATCGTGCGCTGCACCAGGTCCCGGTCGGCCACCGGCAGGGTGGGCAGCGCGAGCTCGGCGGGTCGGGACGGCAGCCGACGCGGGCCGGCCAGCTCGGCGGCCACCGCGCGGGCCGCCCGCCGGCCCATCACCAGCCCTTCGAGCAGGCTGTTCGAGGCCAGCCGGTTGGCCCCGTGCAACCCGCTGCGGGCCACCTCGCCGGCGGCGTACAGGCCGGGCACCCCGGTGCGGCCGGAGGTGTCGGTGAGCACGCCGCCGCACGAGTAGTGCGCCGCCGGGCTGACCGGGATCGGGTCGGTGGCCGGGTCCACCCCGATGCCCTGGCAGGCCGCGTAGACCGTGGGGAACCGCTCGGCGAACTTCGGCAGCGCGGTCGCGTCCAGGTACACACAGGGCGCTCCGGTGGCGGCCAGCCGGCGGGCGATCGCGGCGGACACCACGTCCCGGGGCGCCAGGTCCTCCAGCGGGTGCACGCCGGCCATCACCCGCCCGCCGGCGCCGTCCACCAGGATCGCGCCGTGTCCGCGCACCGCCTCGGTGACCAGCGGGCGTCGACCACGGGCACCCGGGCCGGTGTAGAGCACCGTCGGGTGGAACTGGACGAACTCCAGGTCGGCGGCCAGTGCCCCGGCGCCCAGTGCCAGCGCCAGCCCGTCGCCGGTGGCGGTGTCCGGGTTTGTCGTGCTGGCGTAGAGCTGGCCGTAGCCGCCGGTGGCCAGCAGCACGGCCGGTGCCCGCAGCAGCCCCGGCCGCCCAGCGCCATCCAGCACCAGCAGCCCAGCAACCTGTGAGTGGTATTGGTCGCCATAGCGACCAACGCCACTCACAGGCCAGTCGCCCAAAACCAGCCGGACGGCGAGGTGCTCGGTGAGCATGGGTACCGGGTTCGCGGCCGGGGCTCGCGTGGCGGCCAGCAGGGCGCGTTCCACCTCCGCGCCGGTGGCGTCCCCGCCGGCGTGGATGACCCGGAACGCGGTGTGCCCGCCCTCCCTGGTCAGCGCCAGCGCGCCGGCGTCGGAGTCGGAGTTGGAGTCGAACACCGCGCCGCGTCCGCGCAGTGCCCGCACCGCGGCGGGCCCGTCGGCCAGGATGGTGGCCACCGCCCCCGGATCGGCCAGGCCACCCGCCGCGCCCAGGGTGTCGGCCACATGCCGCCCGATCGTGTCGCCCGGCTCGTGGCCGTCCTCGAGCACCACCGCGATGCCACCCTGCGCCCACCGGGTGGAGCCCGCGTCGGCGTCGTCCTTGGTCACCACCAGCACCCGCAGCCCGGCGTCACGAGCCTCCAGCGCGGCGGTCAACCCGGCCACTCCACTGCCCACCACGACCAGGTCGGCGGTGGCTTCCCAACTCGGCACCGGAACACCCGCCGCCGGCGTCGACACCGCCGGCACCAACGGCGCGGCGCTCATTCGCCACCACCGGCACGGCCGATAGTGATCATCCGTTCCACCGAGGCGCGGGCCCGGTCGGCGGTGACCCGATCCACCACGACCTCGTCGCGACCCTCTCGCAGCGCGCGGAGCAGCTTGTCCGGAGTGATCATCTTCATGAACTTGCAGGACGCCCGCTCGTTCACCGCGCGGAAGTCCACCTCCGGCGCGGCCCGGCGCAACTGGTGCAGCATGCCCACCTCGGTGGCCACCAGGACCGACTTCGCCCGGGTCGCCTTGGCGGCGTCCAGCATGCCGCCGGTGGACAGGATCTTGACCCGCTCCGGGGCCACCGCGCCGGCGCCGGCCAGGTACAGCGCGGAGGTGGCGCACCCGCACTCCGGGTGCACGAACAGCTCGGCCTCCGGGTCCTCGGCCGCCCGGGCGGTCAGCTCCGCGCCGTTGATGCCGGCGTGCACGTGGCACTCCCCGGCCCAGACGTGCAGGTTCTTTCGGCCGGTCACCCGGCGCACGTGCGCGCCGAGGAACTGGTCGGGCAGGAACAGCACCTCCCGGTCGGCCGGGATGGACTCCACGACCTCCACCGCGTTGGAGGACGTGCAGCACACGTCGGTCTCCGCCTTGACCTCGGCGCTGGTGTTCACATAGGACACCACCACGGCGCCCGGGTGGTCGGACTTCCACTCCCGCAGCTGCTCGGCGTTGATCGAGTCGGCCAGCGAACAGCCGGCGGCCGCGTCCGGGATGAGCACCGTCTTGTCCGGCGAGAGGATCTTGGCGGTCTCCGCCATGAAGTGCACCCCGCAGAACACGATGGTGGACTGCTCGGCGGCGGCCGCGATCCGGGACAGCGCCAGCGAGTCGCCGGTGTGGTGCGCCACGTCCTGGATCTCGGGTAGCTGGTAGTTGTGCGCCAGCACCACCGCGTCCCGCTCCTCGGCCAGCCGCCGGACCTCATCGGCCCACTCGCTGCCCGTCAACGGCCCGCGTTCGTCGCTGGTCCCGGTCTTCTCCCGGGTCGCCACAGCGCTGATCGACATCGCTCCTCCTTCCCGGCCGTACGGCCGGGCGCCCCCTCCGCTTGAACTCCGCTTGAACTCCGCTGGCCCGGTTCGGCGGGCCGGTGGCTCTCTCTCAGGTTTTCGACTTATAATCGAAAACATGGCCGATGTTACCACCGGGAAAACAGAAGTGGGCCACGAAGTACTCGCCGCCGTGCTGCAGATACGGAACGGAACGCTCCAGGTGTTGCTCTGGCAACGTGCGCAACAGCCCGATTCGGGCCGCTGGGCGCTCCCCGGAGGCCGCCTCGGCGCCACCGAGGACGTCCAGACCTCGGTGCTGCGACAGCTCGCGGACAAGGTCGACCTGCGGGAAATCGCGCACATCGAGCAGCTCGGCGTGTTCAGCGCGCCCGACCGGGTGCCCGGAGTCCGGCTGGTCGCCACCGCCTTCCTCGGCCTGGTCCCCTGTGACGCGGATCCCACCGTTCCTGAGGACACTCGCTGGCATCCGGTCGCCGAGTTGCCGCCCACCGCGTTCGACCACGCCGCGATCGTGCGCGACGGCAGGGACCGGCTGCGCGCCAAGCTCTCCTACACCAACCTCGGGTTCGCGCTGGCCCCCGCCGAGTTCAGCGTGTCCGCGCTGCGCGACCTCTACGTGACCGCGCTGGGCCATCCCGTCTCGGCCACCAACCTGCAGCGCGTGCTGGCTCGCCGCGGCGTGCTGGTACCCACCGGGGCGACCGCACCACCGGGCCCGGCGGGTGGCCGACCGGCGGCCCTGTTCCGCTTCGCCGAGCGCCAACTACGGGTGACCGACGCATCCGCCGTGCTCCGCCCCTCGCACGCCGCCGACGCCGCGTCCGGGCCGGCGCCCCCGTTGGTGACGATCAGATGTCAACCTGACCCGCGGGCGCGATAACGCCTCAAGGCCGGTGTGGTTCAACCAGCGATCTGGGCCACAGCGTCGTAACGTAACCGGGTGGCCGAGACGCTCCCACTGTTTCCCCTGGGGACCGTTCTCATGCCCGGCACCTCACTGCCGCTGCACGTGTTCGAGCCGCGCTACCGCCAGCTCACCATCGACCTGGTCACCGGCACGGTCCCGGGCAAGGAATTCGGGGTGATCGCGGTACGGGAGGGCTGGGCGCCCGACCACGACGGGATCCGAGGGCTGCACCGGGTCGGCTGCAGCGCCGAGCTGCGTGATGTACGCAAGCTGCCGGACGGCCGGTTCGACATCGTCACCCGGGGTTCCCGCCGGTTCCGGCTGCTGGAGCTGGACGCGGGATCCCGGCCGTACCTGATCGGCACCGTGGCGTGGCTGCCGGACGTGCCCGACGGCACGCCCGGGGATCGGATGCAGGGGCTGTCCGCGGCCGCCCGTGCGGCGCACCAGCGCTACTGCCAGACCGCATGGCGCGCCGAGGAGTGGCGCGAGCCGGCCGACGACGTCAACCCGGACACCCTGCCGCACCTGCTCGCGGCGGATTGCCTGCTGCCCATGCGGGACCGCCAGCTGCTACTCGAGCAGACCTGCCCCACCCACCGGCTGCGCATGGTGCGGGCGCTGCTGTCCCGCGAGGCCATCCTGCTCTCCGAGCTGCGCGCGGTACCCGCGCCGCTGTCCAGCTACGCGGTGGACCACAGCGACAACTGAGACCCGTACCGACGCGCGCGGCGGGGGCTGTGTGAGCGCGGCGCGGGCTACGCCCGTACCGACGATCAGCACGGGTCGGCGCTGCGACGCTCGCCGTGTCGGCTGCACCGGGCGGTCCAGCCGGTCGGGGTCACCTGCACCACCATCCGCCGAGCACACTCCGGGCAGTACCTGGGCGGCTCCAACACTCGGCGGACCGCGCACCGCTCGTGCCCGCCGGCCTCGGTCGGCGCCCCGCACTGGTCGCAGAACGCCGCGTTCACCGGGCCGCTGGTCGGGGCACTCACGGTGTCGTTCACAGGGTCTGGTTCAGCGCCTTGACCGGCATGGACAGCTCACCGAGCAGGTCGATGTCGGCCTCGGCCGGGCGGCCCAGCGTGGTCAGGTAGTTGCCCACGATGACCGCGTTGATCCCGCCGAGCAGACCCTTGCGGGCGCCCAGGTCGCCAAGGGTGAGCTCCCGGCCGCCGGCAAAGCGCAGCACCGTGCGGGGCAGCGCGAGCCGGAACGCGGCCACGGTGCGCAGCGCATCGGCGGCCGGCATCAGCTCGAGGTCACCGAACGGCGTGCCGGGCCGGGGGTTGAGGAAGTTCAGCGGCACCTCGTCCGGCTCCAGCTCGGCCAGCTGGCCGGCGAACTCGGCGCGCTGCTCGACGGTCTCGCCCATGCCGACGATGCCGCCGCAGCAGACCTCCATGCCGGCCTCGCGCACCATCCGCAGCGTTTCCCAGCGCTCTTCCCAGGTGTGCGTGGTGACCACCTCGGGGAAGTAGGACCGGGCGGTCTCCAGGTTGTGGTTGTAGCGGTGCACACCCATCGCGGCCAGCCGGTCTACCTGTTCGGCGGTCAGCATGCCCAGCGAGCAGGCGATGTTGATGTCGATCTCGTCCTTGATCGCCTGGATGCCGGCGGCGACCTGGGTCATCAGCCGCTCGTCCGGGCCGCGCACGGCGGCCACGATGCAGAACTCGGTGGCACCGGTCTTGGCGGTCTGCTTGGCCGCCTCGACCAGCATCGGGATGTCCAGCCAGGCCGAGCGCACCGGGGAGGCGAACAGCCCGGACTGGGAGCAGAAGTGGCAGTCCTCCGGGCACCCGCCGGTCTTCAGGCTGATGATCCCCTCGACCTCGACCTCCGGCCCGCACCAGCGCATCCGGACCTGGTGGGCCAGCTCGAGCAGCTCTTCCAGCCGGTCATCCGGCAACCGCAGCAGCTCCAGCACCTGGGCCGAGGTGGCCGGGTCGCCCCGTTCGAGCACCGAGTCCCGAAGTTGCTCCAGGATGTCGGTCTGGACGGGCGCGGCCATACGGCTCTCCTTTGGGTCGATTGGTCCGGATCCTAAATCAGCCAGGTCGACGCTGCCTCGAGCCCGGCGCGGGCGGTGACCAGGAACTCATCGGGGGCCAGTCGGCCGGCGCCGGCCGGCAGCCGGCCGAGCAGTGGCAGGCCGGTCACCGCCGGCAGGTCGGCCAGGTTGCATTCGGCCGCCAGGTCGGGCTGGGCCGGCCAGCTGCCGATCACCACCCCGGGGCTGCGCAGCCCGCGCGCGGCCAGCGCCTCGGTGGTCAGCGCGGTGTGGTTCAGCGTGCCCAGCCCGGCGGTGGCCACCACCAGCACCGGGGCGGCCAACGCGGCGGCCACGTCGGCCAGGGTGTCCTCGGCGGTGAACCGCACCAGTAGCCCGCCGGCGCCCTCGACCAGCACCAGGTCGTGCTCGGCGGCCAGCTTCGCGGCGGCATCGGCGGCCTCGGCGGCGCTGACCGGGGCTCGACCGGCCCGGGCGGCCGCGGTGGCCGGGGCCAGCGGCTCGGGGTAGCGGGCCAGCTCGTGGCAGCTCAGCCGGTCGCTGTCGCCGACCAGTCGCCGCACTTCTCCCAGGTCACCGCACTCATCCGGGCCCACCCCGGTCTGCGCCGGCTTGAGCACCGCGACCCGGCGCCCGGCCGCCACGCCCAGCGCGGCCAGGGCGGCGGTCACCACCGTCTTGCCGACCCCGGTGCCGGTGCCGGTGACCACCAACACGCTCACCCGACCGGCGCCACGATCGACGCGCCCGGCCCGCGCACCCCGGGCAGGACTTCGGCCAGCACCGCGCGCACCCGGTCCAGCTCCTCGGGCGTCAACGTGGCCCGCGCGGTCAGCCGCAGCCGACTGGTGCCCTCCGGCACCGAGGGCGGGCGGAAGCAGCCCACCCGCAACCCCCGGGCCAGGCAGTCCCCGGCGGCCGCGTAGGCCACCTCCGGATCACCGAGCACCACGGACACCACGGCGGAAGCCGGCGCCGGCACCCCGGCGGCCTCGGCGATGGCGGCCGCCGCGGCGAGCACGGCATCGGCCCGCTCCGGCTCGGCCGCCAGCACCCGCAGTGCGGCCAGCGCGGTGCCCACGCTGGCCGGGGCCAGCCCGGTGTCGAAGATGAAGCCGCGGGCGGTGTCCACCAGGTGCTCGATCACCGCGGTCGGCCCGAGCACCGCGCCGCCCTGCCCGCCCAGCGCCTTGGACAGCGTCACCGTGGCCACCACGTCATCCGCCCCGGCCAGGCCGGCCTCGGCGAGCAGCCCGCGCCCGCCGGGGCCGCACACGCCGAGTCCGTGCGCCTCGTCCACCACCAGCAGCGCGCCGCGCGCCCTGGCCACCTGGTGCAGCGCGGCCAGCGCGGCGTGGTCGCCGTCCACGCTGCCCACGCTGTCGGTGAGCACCATGGCGCGCCGCTCGGTGCGCGCGGCGAGCGCTTCGTCCACGCTCAGCACGTCGTTGTGCGCCACCACCTGGACGCGTGCCCGGGACAGCCGGCAGGCGTCGATCAGCGAGGCGTGGTTGGCGCCGTCGGAGACGATCAGGCTGCCCGGCCCGCTCAGCGCGGTCACCACGCCCAGGTTGGCCAGGTAGCCGGAGGAGAACACCAGCCCGCCCGGGTAGCCGCAGAACGCGGCGAGCTCGGTCTCCAACTCGGCGTGCAGCGTGGTCGAGCCGGTGACCAGCCGGGAGCCGGTCGAGCCGGCGCCCCACTCGCGCAGCGCGGCCAGCCCGCCCTCGATCACCCTCGGGTCGGTGGCCAGCCCCAGGTAGTCGTTCCCGGCCAGGTCCAGCACCGGCTCGCCGGCCGAACGGGGCCGCAGCTCGCGGCGCAGGCCGGCGGCCCGCCGTTGCCGGGCGTGACCGGACAGCCAGTTCAGCGGATGCTCGCGCACAACGGGTCACCTTAGAGCCGGCTGTCGCTCAGTGCCCGGTTAGTGCCCGCCGGTTAGTGCCCGCGGGCCTCTTGCAAGGACCGATCCGCGCCAGGGATACCGGGGCGCCGAGGCTCCCGGTCCGACTGTCTCGGCGACGGCTCACCTCGCTGGCCCGACTCGCCTCGCTGGCCCGACTCGCCTCGCTGGCCCGACTCGCGCTGGGTGGTGACCACGACCGCCGCGCCGCTCTGCTGCTGGCGGCGCACCCAGTTGTCCAGGTGGTCGCGCACCGCGTGGTCGACGTAATGCGCGGACAGCTCGACCCGGGTCGACGCGCCCGGTGGGATCTCGGCGAGCACCCGGGACAGCGTCGGCACGCAGAGGAAGGTGGCGACGCCCTCGATCACCACCCGGTGCTCCTTGTCGAACAGCGGGACCTCGTGGCGCACCTGGGCGCGCACCGCCCGGCGCAGCACCAGCACGGCGGCCAGGGCCAGCCCGAGGCCCACCCCCTCCAGCAGGTTCAGCGCCATCACACCCAGCCCGGTGATCAGGTAAAGGACCAGCTCGCCGTGTTCGCGGGCGGTTCGCATATCGGCCAGCTTCACCAGCTGCACGCCGACCACCACGAGCAGCCCGGCCAGCGCCGCCAGCGGGATGGATTCGACCAACCACACCAGAGCCAGCGCGAAGACCGCGATCCACACCGCGTGCAGCACAGCGGCGGTTCTGGTCTTGGCCCCGGCGCGCACGTTCGTCGAGCTGCGCACGATCACCCCCGTCACCGGGAGGCCGCCGAGCAGCCCGGACAGCGTGTTGGCCGTGCCCTGGCCGATCAGCTCGCGGTCCGCGTTGGTGCGCGCGCCGTTGTGCATCCGGTCCACCGCGACAGCCGAGAGCAGGCTCTCCACGCTGGCGATCAGCGCCACGGTGAGCACCCCGCCGGCCAACTCGCCCCACTCGCCGGCTGGGACGTCCGGGAGCAGCGGCACGCTGATCGCGGCGAGCAGCCCGCCGGGCAGCTCCACCCGCGGCATCGGGAGGCCGGCCATGTTCTCCAGCACCAGGCTCAGGCCGGTGGCCAGCGCGACCGCCACCAGGGCGCCGGGCAGCACCCGCAGCGGCCCGGCGAACCGAGGCCAGCCCAGCACCAGCAGCACGGTGCACAGCCCGACCGCCACCGCCGGACCGTGCAGGCCGATCAGCTGGCCGGGCAGCTCGATCACGTTTTCCAAGGCGCTGGTCTGCGGCGATCCGCCGAGGACCACGTGCAGCTGGGCCAGCACGATGGTGCCGCCGATGCCGGCCAGCATGCCGTGCACCACCGCCGGCGGGATCGCCTGCGCGAATCGGGCCAGCCGGGTCAGTCCGAAGCCGATCTGCACCACTCCGGCGGCGGCCACGATGCCGGTGGTGACCGGCCAGCCGAACTCGTTGACCAGCTCGGCGACCACCACGGTCAGCCCGGCCGCCGGCCCACTGACCTGCAGCGGTGACCCGCCGAGCAACCCGGCGACGATACCTCCGACGATCGCCGCGATGAGTCCGGCCAGAATGGGCGCGCCGGAGGCGACCGCGATGCCCAGCGACAGCGGCACCGCGACCAGGAACACCACCAGGGAGGCGCCCACATCGGCCCGCAGCACCGACCAGTCCAGCCGCCACCCCGGGGATGGCCCAGGCGTGTCCTGCAGCCGGCTCAGCGGCTGGGTGAGCTCTTCGGCGTGAGTATTCCGGGCGGCGGGAGGGGTGGGTGGCCTGTTGACGGACCTTGTGTGCGGCGTCGACTGACCTGTCGGGTGGTGCGTGGGCTGAGATCTGCCCGGAGACTCGGCTTGGGATGTCGCACGGCCACGTGCGTGGCGTGGGCCTGACCTTGGCGGTGGGGCGGGCATGCGGCTCCTCAAAGTAAGGGTCGAGAGGGGTCGCCGGACCGCGGTCACCGTCGCCCGCACCGGCACAGGGCCAACGGATCAAGGGGGAAGTCAAGTTCCCGCCGACGTAGCGTGGACCGCCCCGGTGGGCCAAAACGGTTACCGCGCGTGTTTCTCTTAGCCGACGATCGAGTGGTAATTGCCACTGATCGGCAGCTCGATCTTCGCATCAGCCCGGGCGATCAGCCGTCCAGGCCCCACCTCAGGAGCGCCACAGGCACCATTGGGTGATCTTGGGTGCGGTGGATCACACAGCGGCGGCGGCGCAGACGGCCGCCGTGATGCTGGCCACATCCTCGGCCGAAGTCAGGTACGGCGGCATGGTGTAGATCAGGTCGCGGAACGGCCGGAGCCATACGCCGTGCGCGGCAGACTCGGCGGTGACCGCCGCCACGTCCACCGGGCGCTCCAGCTGCACCACGCCGATCGCGCCGAGTACCCGCACATCCCGTACACCGGGCAGCGAGCGCGCCGGCGCCAGCCCTCGGCGCAGCCCGTCGGAGATCCCCGCCACCTCAACCCGCCAGTCCCGGCGGTACAGCTCGTCGATCGAAGCCAGCGACACCGCCGAGGCCAGCGGGTTGCCCATGAAGGTCGGCCCGTGCATGAGCACGCCCGCCTCGCCGTCACTGATCCCCCGGGCCACCTCCGAGGTGCACAGCGCGGCGGCCATGGTCAGGTAACCGCCGGTCAGCGCCTTGCCCACACACATCACGTCCGGGCTCACCGAGGCGTGGTCGGCGGCGAACAGCTCCCCGGTGCGGCCGAATCCGGTGGCGATCTCGTCGAACACCAGCAGCACGTCGTGGGTCAGGCACAGCTCCCGCAACACGTGCAGGTAGCGGGGGTCGTGGAAGCGCATGCCGCCGGCGCCCTGCACGACCGGCTCCACGATCACCGCCGCCAGCTCGTCGGCATGCCGCTCGACCAGCTCGGCCAGCTCGGCCACGAAGTCGGTCTCGAAGGTGGCCGGCGGGGGGCCGGCGAAGACCTGTTTCGGCAGCACGTCGGTCCACAGCGAATGCATCCCGCCGTCCGGGTCGCACACGCTCATCGCGCCGAAGGTGTCCCCGTGGTAGCCGCCCCGCCAGGTCATCAGCCGGTGCTTGGCCGGCCGCCCCCGGGACCGCCAGTACTGCAGGCACATCTTGATGGCCACCTCCACCGACACCGAGCCGGAGTCGGCCAGGAACACGTGCCGCAGCGGCTCCGGGGTGATCTCCACCAGGCGCTGCGCCAACGCCACCGCCGGCCCGTGGGTGAGGCCGCCGAACATGACGTGGCTCATCCGGCCCAGCTGCTCGGTGATCGCCGCGTCCAGCGCCGGGTTCCGGTAACCGTGGATGGCGGCCCACCACGAGGACATGCCGTCGATCAGTTCGGTACCCGCCGGCCGCCCAAATGCGGGAGCCCCCAGCCGCAGCCGGACCCCCTGCGCGTCGTCCACCAGCAGCGGAGGAAACCGCGACGGCATCGACTCGTACGGGTGCCAGACAAGCGCCCGGTCGGCCTCGCGCAGCTGCTCGGTGGTCACGGGGAGGGAGCCTAGGCGGCGGGGATACTAACTGTGGCCGGTGTCGGTCCGACTAGTCTGGTCAGCCTATGGCCAGCTCAATCTTCGACCCATTCGACTCGCCCGGTGCCGCGCCGCCAGCGCTGTCCCGACGCCGCGAGCTGAACACCACCAGCGCCCGATCGTTACTCCTCACCGTGCTGGGCGAGTTCGTGCTGCCGCTGCGCGAACCGGTGTGGACCCAGGTGCTGCTGGATGTGTTGGGCGAGCTCGGCGTGGAGCAGAAGTCGGGGCGCCAAGCGCTGGCCCGGACCGCCGCCGAAGGGCTGCTGAGCACGGACCGGGCCGGGCGTCGGGTGCGCTGGTCACTGACCGAAACAGGGCAGCGGCTGCTCAGCACCGGGGCGCGGCGGATCTACTCCTTCGGCGCGTCCCCCGCGGAGTGGGACGGCCGCTGGCTGGTGCTGCTGGTGAGCGTGCCGGAGTCCCGCCGGCAGCTACGGCACCGACTGCGCACCCGGCTGGCCTGGGCCGGGATGGGCACGCCGGCGCCGGGCGTGTGGCTCTCCCCCGATGCCGGCAAGCAGCCGGAGGTCTCCGAGGTCATCGCCGAGCTGGCGCTGGAGGAGGTCAGCTCCTCGTTCGTCGGCCCCTTCGGCCAGATCGGCGAGGAGCGCGAGCTGGTCGCCCAGGCCTGGAACCTGGCCAGCGTGGAGGCCGCCTACCACGACTTCATCGCCACCTTCAGCGCCGTGGAGCCGATCACCCCGAGCGAGATACTGCGCGACCAGATCCACCTGGTGCACGCATGGCGGCGCTTCCCGTTCCTGGATCCCCAGCTTCCCGCCGAGCTGCTGCCCGGCGGCTGGGCCGGGGCCAAGGCGGCCGAGCTGTTCCACGAGCGGCACGAACGGTGGGACGGCACCGCCCGGCGGCACTGGCGCCACCTGCTCGAGTCGGCCCGCTGACCCTCTACTTCCGTGGCCGGCCCGGCGGTCCGGTCAGCCGGTCGGCCAGCCCGCCCGGCCGGCCGGGCGGTCAGCTCAGCCGGTAGACCTTGGCCGCATTGCCGCCCAGGACGGCGTCCAGCACCTCCGAGGGCAGCCCCAGATCACCGATCGCCTTGACGTTGGCCGCCACTCCCGGTACGCCCGGCCAGTCGGTACCGAAGATCCATTTGCTGGCGATCCGTTCCAGGTCGAACCGCTCGAAGTAGCGCGGCAGCCGCTTGGGTGGCAGCCCCGCGATGTCCAGCCAGAGGTTCGGCCTGGCCAGCGCCATGAAGCCGGCCGTCTCGTAGCTCCACCCGCGCCCGCCGTGCGCCAGCACCACGGTCAGGTCGGGGAAGTCGCGCAGCACGTCGTCCATCAGCACCGGGTCGCCGCGCCGCCCGCTCGCCCCGGGGAACGAACTCGGCCCGGTGTGCGTGATCACCGGAATGCCCCTGGCCTGGCACTCGGCGTAGGCCGGGTACAGCTCGCGGTCGTTCGGCGCGAAGTTGCCGTGCACGGGATGCACCTTCAACGCCACCGCGCCCAGGTCCAGCTGGCGGCGCACCTCGGCGTCCACCGGGTAGTGCAGGTGCGGGTTGACGTTGGCCACGATCCGGAACCGCTCCGGGTTGGCCGCCACGATCGGCAGCATGTCCTCGATCGCCTGGATGCCGGTGACCCGGGGGCTGTACTCGCAGAACAGCAGCGCGCGGTCCACCCCCTCGGCCTCGAACAGCGCGTCGAACCGCTCCGGCACGACCACGCCGTCCGGCCCGTACAACCCGGCCACCACGTCCCGGTCGGCGGCCGACCCGAGCCAGGTGTCCCAGGGCAGCTTCAGCGTGGCCAGCCGGGCCGGATGGACATGGGCATCCACAATCACCGGCCGCTCACCACGCGCCCCTCCGGGGCCAGCACCTGGCCGCTGGTCAGCGAGGCGCGCACCAGGTAGCGCCGCAGCTTCCCGGTCGCCGTCTTGGGCAGCGCCTCCACCAGCAGCACCCGGCGCGGTCGCTTGAACGCGGCCAACCCGGCACGGCAGAACTCCACCAGCTCATCCTCTCCCACGCCCGCCCCTGACCGGACCACCACGGCCGCGACCGGCTTGTCCAGCCCAGCCTGGTCCGGCACTCCGACGACCGCCACTTCGACCACGTCCGGGTGTTCCAGCAGCCGCGCCTCCACCTCGGTCGGGCTGACCCAGATCCCCCCGGCCTTGATCATGTCGTCGGAGCGGCCGAGGTAGGAGTAGCTGCCGTCGGCGTTGCGTTGATACGTGTCACCGGTGCGCAGCCACTCGCCCTGGAAGGCGCGCCTGGTGGTCTCCGCCCGGCACCAGTACCCGCTGGCCAGCGACTCGCCGGAGACGTACAGCGCTCCGGGCCGGTCAGTCTCGCTGATCACCGAGCCGTCCAGCTCGTCCCGCAGCTGCACCGCGTAGCCAGGTACCGGGGAGCCCGAGCTGCCCGGCCGGACCGCGCCCGGCACGTTGGACAGGAAGATGTGCAGCGCCTCGGTGGATCCGATGCCGTCCAGTACCTCGAAGCCGAACCGGTCCCGCATCCGGCTGAACAGGGTGGCCGGCAACGGCTCGCCCGCCGAGGCGCCCTGGCGCACGCCGGCGAACGTCTCATCCGGGATGGAGCTGGCCAGCAGCGCGGAGTAGAACGTAGGCACCCCGAAGAACAGCGTCGGCCGGTGCCGGCGCACCACCTCGGCGACCAGCTCGGGGGTCGGCCGGCCCGGTTCCAGCACGGCGGCGGCGCCGACCGAGAACGGGAAGAACAGCGAGTTCCCGATGCCGTAGGCGAAGAACAGCTTGGCCACCGAGAAGCACCGGTCCTCCGGCCGGATGCCGAGCACCTGCTGGCCGTAGGTCTCGCAGACGTACCGGATGCTGCCGTGTCGGTGCATGGCCGCCTTCGGGCTGCCGGTGGTGCCTGAGGTGTACAGCCACAGCGCCGGCGAGTCGGCCCAGCTCGGGTACACCGGCGCCGCGGTACCGATGCCGCCGATGAGCAGCTCCGACCAGGCGAGCGCCGGCACGGCGAACTGGTCGGGGGTGGCTCCAATGGTGACCACGGCGGCCAGGTCGGGCGCCAGCGCGGCCAGCCCGGCACGAGCGGCGACCAGGGTCGCCACCGCCGGCCGCACGGCGTCAACGAACTCGGCGGAGGTCACCAGCACCCTGGCCCGGGAGTCGAGCAGCAGCCCGGCCAGGTCCTCGGCGGTGAGCATGGTGGACACCGGCACGGCCACCGCGCCCAGGTGCATCGCGCCCAGCAGGCCGGCGACCAGCTCGGCGGAGTCCGACGCGAAGAACATCACCCGTTCTTCCGGGCGCACCCCGAGCGCGGCCAGCCCGGCCGCCGCGGCGCGCACCTGCTCGGCCACCGCCGCGTAGCTGTGCTGCCCGCCGGGGTGTACCAGCGCGACCCGATTCCCGTCACCCTCGGCCACCCGGCGGTACACCAGATAGTCCGCGGCGTTGAACACCTCAGGCGCGGTGATGGGCACTGGGTTGACAGACACTGGGTCTCCCTCGACCTCGGTCCAGGCGTGTACAGAGAGTATCCGAGTTCGCCCACTTGATGAGTCACCGTCACCGGGAAGCTGCGACTTTCGCGACCCCCCGTGATGATCGCGGACACGCGGCACGCCAAGCGAGGCACGAGAAAGAGTGTCCGTATCCTTTCCCCACCACAACGCAGCCGGCCGAGGGGATACACCGTGTTGATGTCGGTGCGATGGTTGATCGCCACCGCCCTCGTCGGGTTGATATTCGCCTTGACCTGGGCCATTTCCGAGAGCGTCTACGAGCTGGGCAGCGCCACCTCGCTGGAGATCGCCGCGGTGACCGCGGCGGCCATCGGGGTGCCGCTGTCCTGGTGGTCGTTCCGGGGCCAGCTGCTGGACGAGCCCGCCGAAGTCGCCTGGGTGACCTGGCGGCGGGTTCCCTCGACGCCGGCGATGAGCCTGCGGCGCCCGGCCGACGAGGCCGCGCTGGACGGCGCATTTCACGGCTACAAAGGCAAGAACAGCCCGGTTGTCGTGCTGACCGGGCCAACCGGGGCGGGCAAGACCCAGCTCGCCGCCGGCTACGCGCGCACCCGGATGGCCGAGGGCTGGCCGCTGATCGCCTGGGTCAACTGCGCCAGCCAGGAGGAGATGCTCGCCGGCCTGCTGGAGTTCGCCGACGCGATGAGCCTGCGGGTGCCCGAGGAGGGCAGCGGGCGCGCGGTGGAACGGCTGCGCCAGCACCCGCCCACGGGCACCCAGCCATCGGTGATCGTCTTCGACGGTGTGGTCGATGTCGAGGCGGTCCGCCCCTACCTGCCGACCATGCCCGGTTGGCGGGTCATCGTGACCTCCAGCGCCCCCGAGGCGGACAGCCTGGGCATGGAGGTGGCCCTCGAGCCGGCATCCGACGAGGAGCTGTCCGCCCAGTCCGGATTGACCGAGCGGACCTGCCAAGAGCTGGGCGGGCTGCCCGCCTCCGTCGACCTTGCCGCGGCTACTGTGCGTGAGGAAGGCATCGATCAGGAGAGCTACCTGAGCGAGCTGGCTTCGCTGGCCGCCGGCGAGCTGCTCGGCGACGGCCGGGACGGCTCGCGGCACGAGGAGAGCTACCCGCCCGGGGCCGCCGAGGCGGCGCTGTTGGCGCTGGCCGGCGCGGGCTTCGAGACCGACCCGGTGACCCGCCGGCTGCTCGGGCTGCTCGCCGTGCTGTCCCCCGGCGGCGCCGGCCGGGCGCTGCTCTACCAGGCCGCCGACCCCCAGGACGTGGACGCCACGGTGCACCGGCTGGTCCGCTGGTCACTGCTCGGCACCCGGATGGACAACGACGGCGTACTGCTGCACGAACTGACCCGCCGAGTGGTAATCGACCGGCTGCGCGCCGACGACTGGCTCCCCCAGGTCATCGCGCACGCCGCCGACCTGGTCGGGCGCACCACCTTCGGTGAGGAGCAGGCCTGGGACCGGCGCGGCGAGGGCGACCAGCTCGTCGCGCACATCGCCGCGCTGTCCACCAGCGCCGGTTCGGTGTCCGCGTCGCTGTCCCCGGAGGCAACCGAGCGGGTGCTCGGGCTGCGGCAGTGGGCCACCCGGCAGCTGGCCGCGGTCGGGGACGGCGGGCGCGCGGTGGAGCTGGCGGACAGCATCCGCACCGAGTGCGAGACGCTGCTCGGCCCGGACCACCCGGACAGCCTGGCCGCGTCGGACAACCTGGTCATCGCCTACGTGGCGGCCGGCCGGTCGTCGGAGGGCATCCCGCTCGCCGAAGACGTCCTGGATGCCCGGGAGCAGATCCTGGGTCCCGAGCACCCGGACACCCTGGCCTCCCGCTACAGCGTGGCCTATGCGCAGGAGTACGCCGGCCAACTGGATGACGCGGTCACCAACTACGACCGCGCGTACACCGAGTACGCCCGGCTGTACGGCGCCGACAACCCGCAAACCCTCACCGTGGCTGCCGCCCTGGCCCGAGTGCGCGCCCTGCAGCCGGCTTCCAAAGGCCGACACCGCTCCAGCCAGCGCCCCAGTCCCCAACAGCGCTGACCCAGCCTCCCCGGGCACCGAGCCTCGCCGAGCGCGGACCCGAGCCGAGCGTGAGCCGAGCCGAGCGTGAGCCGAGCCCGGCCTCCGAGGGCTGGTCAGCCTAGGCAGCCGGGGCCTAGTAGGGCTTTCAGGTCTCCCATGAGGGCGGAGCTGGGGGTGACCCGGAGGCCCTCGTCCAGTCGCAGCACGGTGGAGCGGGTGCCGTTGATCAGCCGCAGGTGCACCTCGTGGTTGCCTGGGTGGCTGCCCAGTACGTCCTTGAGCTTGGAGACACGCTGTGGGGTGCAGTGGTCGGCTCGCAGGCTCACCTGCAGTGGCGTGGCCAGGGCGCCTTTCGCCGCGGACAGATCGGGCACCGCCAGGTCGTTGGCGATCAGTGAGACCTTGTCGTCCCGGCGGTTCACCCTGCCCTTGACCAGCACGATGGCGTCTTCGACGATGTCCATCCCGACGACCGCGTAGGCCCGGGGGAAGAACAGCACCTCGATGCCGCCGGCCAGGTCCTCCAGCTGCGCGGACGCCCACGGCTCGCCGTTCTTGTTGATCCGCCGGTTCACCGAGGCGAGGATGCCGCCGACGGTGACCTGCGCGCCGTCCTGGACGTCGCCCTCCAGGATGGCCGGGATCTGCGTGTCGACCTTGGCCGCGAGCAGGCCCTGCACCCCGTCCAGCGGATGGCCGGAGACGTAGAGCCCGAGCATCTCCCGCTCCACCGCGAGCTGGTGTTTGGTGTCCCACTGCTCGTTCGGCACCGGGATGTCGAACACACCGCCCAGGTCCGGCGCGTCCTCCCCGCCGAACAGGTCGAACTGGCCGATCGAGGCGGCCCGCTTGGTGCTCATCACCGAGTCCACCGCGTCCGCGTGCACCAGCAGCAGACCCTTGCGCGGGTGCCCGAGCGAGTCGAACGCACCCGCCTTGATCAGCGATTCAATGACCTTCTTGTTGCAGACCACCGCGTCGACCTTGCGCAGGAAGTCGGAGAAGTCGGTGAACGCGCCCTGGTCTTTGCGGGCCGCGACGATCGCGTCGACCACGTTGAAGCCGACGTTGCGGATGGCGCCGAGGCCGAACCGGATGTCGGTGCCCACCGGGGCGAAGTTGCGCACCGACTCGTTCACGTCCGGGGGCAGCACGGTGATGCCCATCCGTCGGCACTCGGCGAGGTAGACGGCCGCCTTGTCCTTGTCGTCCCGAACGCTGGTGAGCACCGCGGCCATGTACTCGGCCGGATAGTTCGCCTTGAGGTACGCCGTCCAGTACGAGACCACCCCGTAGGCGGCCGAGTGCGCCCGGTTGAACGCGTAGTCGGAGAACGGCAGCAGGATGTCCCACAGCGTCTTGACCGCGGCCTCGGAGTAGCCGTGGTCCTTCATGCCCTGGGCGAAGCCGGCGTACTCCTTGTCCAGGATCTCCTTCTTCTTCTTGCCCATCGCGCGGCGCAGCAGGTCCGCTTTGCCGAGCGTGTAGCCGGCCAGCTTCTGCGCGATCGCCATGACCTGTTCCTGGTAGACGATCAGGCCGTAGGTCTCGCCGAGGATGTCCTTGAGCGGCTCGGCCAGCTCCGGATGGATCGGGGTGACCTCTTGCCGCTTGTTCTTCCGGTCGGCGTAGTCGTTGTGCGCGTTGGCGCCCATCGGGCCGGGCCGGTACAGCGCGCCCACTGCGGAGATGTCGTCGAACTCGGTCGGGGCCATCCGGCGCAGCAGGTCCCGCATCGGGCCGCCGTCCAGCTGGAACACCCCGAGGGTGTCGCCGTGGGCGAGTAACTCGTAGGTCTTCGGGTCGTCCAGGTCGACCGACTCGATCTCCAGCCGGGGTTTGCCGTTGAGCTCGATGTTCTCCAGTGCGTCGTCGATGATGGTCAGGTTGCGCAGGCCCAGGAAGTCCATCTTGAGCAGCCCGAGCGTCTCGCAGGCGCCCATGTCGAACTGGGTGATGATCGCGCCGTCGGCCTCCCGGCGCTGGATCGGGATCACGTCGATCAGCGGCTTGCTGGACATGATCACCCCGGCGGCGTGCACCCCCCACTGCCGCTTCAGGCCCTCCAGCCCCCGTGCGGTGTCGATGATCTCCTTGACCTGCGGGTCGGTCTCGTAGAGCGCGCGCACCTCGGTGGCCTCGGAGTACCGCTTGTGGCTCGGGTCGAACACCCCGGACAGCGGGATGTCCTTGCCCATCACCGCGGGCGGCATCGCCTTGGAGATCCGGTCCGCCACCGAGTACCCGGGCTGGCCGAACAGCACCCGGGCCGAGTCCTTGATCGCGGCCTTGGCCTTGATCGTGGAGTAGGTGATGATCTGCGCGATCCGGTCCTCGCCGTACTTCTCGGTGGTGTAGCGGATCATCTCGCCGCGCCGGCGCTCGTCGAAGTCCATGTCGATGTCGGGCATGGAGATGCGCTCGGGGTTGAGGAACCGCTCGAAGATCAGCTTGTGCTTGATCGGATCCAGATCGGTGATGCCCAGTACGTAGGCAACCAGCGAGCCGGCCGCCGAGCCTCGGCCTGGGCCGCACCGGATGCCCACCGACTTGGCGTGCTGGATCAGGTCGGCCGTCACCAGGAAGTACCCGGGGAAGCCCATCTGCATGATGACGCCGACCTCGTACTCGGCCTGCTTGCGGTACTGCTCGGTGATGCCGTTCGGGAACCGCATGTGCATCCCGCGCTCGACCTCTTTGACCAGCCAGCTCTCCTCCGTCTCCCCTTCGGGGACGGGGGCACGGGGCATCAGGTCCTGCCCCTCGGTGAAGCCGACGTCCACCCGCTCGGCGATCAGCAGGGTGTTGTCACACGCCTCGGGATGGATCGGGTCCCACTGCTGGCGCATCTCCTCCGGCGACTTGAGGTAGAAGTCCTGCGCGTCGAACTTGAAACGGTTCGGGTCGGCCAGCGTCTTGCCGGTCTGCACGCACAGCAGCACCTCGTGCGGCTTCGCGTCGGTGGCGTAGGTGTAGTGCAGGTCGTTGGTGGCCAGGCCGGGTAGGTCGAGCAGCTTCTTGAGCCGGAACAGCTCCTCCTGGACCTGCTTCTCGATGGCGATCCCGTGGTCCATCAACTCGCAGAAGAAGTTGTCCTTGCCGAAGATGTCCCGATAGTCGCTGGCCGCCTGGCAGGCGTCGTCGAACCGGTCCTTCTGCAGCAGCCTGGCCACCTCGCCGGACGGGCAGCCGGTGGTCGCGATGATCCCCTTGCCGTAGGTCTCCAGCAGCTCCCGGTCCATCCGGGGCTTGTAGTAGTAGCCCTCCAGGCTGGCCAGCGAGGACAACCGGAACAGGTTGTGCATGCCCTCGGTGTTCTCCGCGAGCAATGTCATGTGGGTGTACATCTCACCCGGGTTGTCGTCACTGACCGTCTGCCCGCCGAGCGTGGCCCGCTTGCGCTCGTGCCGGGAGCCCGGCGACAGGTAGCCCTCCATGCCGATGATCGGCTTGACGCCGTGGGCCTTGGCCTTGCGCCAGAACTCGTAGGCGCCATATACGTTGCCGTGGTCGGTCATGGCCAGCGCGGGCATGCCCATCCGGGCCGCCTCGGTGAACAGATCGTCGAGCCGCGCCGCCCCGTCGAGCATGGAGAACTCGGTGTGCGTGTGCAGGTGGACGAAGCTGTCCGTACTGGCGCCATGGCCCGCTGACGGCATGTAATGGGCTCCTTCCCCGCACGAGTCCGACGTCCTCGACGACGCCGGAGGCACCGCGAGACAGACACCTTGCTCGACGTGTGAACCGACGGTCAGATCACCGGAATGGCCCCAATCTAATCCTGGGCCCCGACAGTCTTGGGCACCGGGCGGCCGGCTGGGAAAAGAGCCTGCTCACGAGTTCCCCGGCGTGTCGTGGCGAAGAAGATCAGCTCGCCAGTGGTATGCGCGGCCACCCGGGTGGAGTAATACCCGGGTTGGCCGGAGCTCTGGCAGTGGCTGTTCTATCTGCCCGTGCCGTTCGGGTTGGCGCCGCGGTTGCCCGGGCCGCCGGGGGCGGCCGGTACCGGGCCGTCGTCCGGCGCCGGACCGGCCACCTGTGTCTGTTCCGGCAGTAGCGGGGCCAGCGCCACGCCGGTCACCGGGGTGCCCTCCGGAGCGGCGTCCACCGCCCGCACCTCGGGCAGCCCGGCCAGCCGGGTCAGCGCCGGGCGGTCACCCACCACCAGCACGGCGAGCATGCACCGGCACGGCGGTTCGGCCGCCAACGCGGCCGCCTCGTACCCGGCCACCGAGGCCGGCCGCCCGGTCAGCCGCGACGCCTGCACCGAGGCGTCCCGCTGGGCGGCCTGCTGGGCCAGGGTGAACCGCCGCGGCGCGGCGGCCACCGGGTCCGGCGCATCCACCGGGGGCAGCGGCTGGAAGCGCAGCGCGGTCTGCACCCGGGGCAGCGGGACCCGGAACACCGCGGTGGCCGGGGTGACGCCGGTCAGCAGCCGGGCCGCGGCCACCCCGTCCGGCAAGGCGCCGAACTGCACCAGCGCGGGAACCGCCGGCGCACCGGCCGGGGGCAGCCGGGCGGGCAGGCCGGCCAGGTAGCCCTCGACGGGCTCGCCGGGGTCGGGGCCGAGCCGGATCGCATCCAGTGACGTCGGCTGGTCGGGCGCACCCTGCAGGGACTGTCGGCCGGCCACCCAGGCCACGGCGAGCAGCACCAGCAGGACACAGAGCAGCGCCGGCCAGAGCGGCCGCCGGGAAGACCGCTCGGTGCTGTCGGTGTGGAGCTCAGCCATCGGCGCGCAGCAGGTCCAACGCGCGACGTAGGTCGTCGGGGTAGGGGCTGGTGAACTCCACACCCCGCCCGTCGGCCGGGTGCGCGAAGGCCAGCTGCCGGGCGTGCAGCCATTGCCGGGACAGCTCCAGGCGGGCGGTCAGCGTCGGGTCGGCGCCGTAGGTGAGGTCGCCCACGCAGGGGTGGCGCAGGGCGGACATGTGCACCCGGATCTGGTGGGTACGCCCGGTCTCCAGGGTGATGTCCAGCAGGGTGGCCGCTGGGAACGCCTCGACCGTGTCGTAGTGCGTGACGCTGGGTTTGCCGCCGGCCACCACGGCGAACCGGTAGTCGTGCCGGGGGTGCCGGTCGATCGGGGCGTCCACGGTGCCTCGGGTCGGGTCCGGGTGGCCCTGCACGATGGCGTGGTACCGCTTGGTCACATCGCGGTTCTTGAACGCCCACTTCAGTGCGGTGTAGGCGCGCTCCGACTTGGCCACCACCATGATCCCGGTGGTGCCCGCGTCCAGCCGGTGCACGATGCCCTGCCGCTCGGCCGCGCCCGAGGTGGACAACCGCACACCCAGCGCGGCCAGCCCACCGGTCACCGTCGGCCCGGACCAGCCCGGGCTCGGGTGCGCGGCGACCCCGACCGGCTTGTCCACCACCACGATGTCGTCGTCCTCGTACAGCCGGAGCAGTCCCTCCACCGCGGCCGTCGGTTCAGTGACCGGACGGGCCGGCGCGGGCAGTGTGACCTCCAGCCAGGTGCCCGCGACCAACCGGTCGGATTTGTCCAGCGCCCGCCCGTCCGCGCGTACCTGGCCATCCTCGGCGAGCCCGGCGACCACCGTGCGGGACAGCCCGAGCAACCGGGACAGCCCAGCGTCCACCCGCATGCCGTCCAGCCCGTCGGGCACCGGCAGGGTGCGGGAATCACTCACTGCTCTTCCGCTTCCGTGTTCGCGAGCCGTCCAGCTCGATGCCCAACAACGCCAGCAGCACCAGCAGCACGCCGCCGGTGCAAATGGCCGAGTCGGCCGCATTGAACACCGGCCACACCCGGCCGTCCGGGGCGAACACCGAGATCATGTCCACCACCCAGCCCCGGAAGATCCCGGGGTAGCGGAACACCCGGTCGGTCAGGTTGCCCAGCGCGCCGCCGAGCACCAGGCCCAGGGCCACCGCCCAGCCCCGGGAGCGCAGCCGCTCGGCGACCCGCACGATAGCCACCACCACACCCACCGCGATCAGGGTGAGCAGCCAGGTCATCCCGGTGGCCAGCCCGAACGCCGCGCCCGGGTTGCGCACCAGCTGCAGGTAGACCAGCCCGTCCAGGATCCGCTCCGGGGGCCGCCACTCCAGGTGCTCCACCGCGAGCATCTTGCTCTTGAGGTCGATCGCCCACACCGCCGCCGCCACGAGGGCCAGGGTGAGGACCTGGTGTCGCCGTCGGGTGGGGCCGGGGCCGCCGCCGGCCTCGGGGTATTCCTCGGCGGCCTCGGGCTCGGACGGCATGGTCATACCTTGATTGTCCATGACCCGGAACGGCTAGGGAGTGTCTGGTGGATCTATGCCGAGCGAGCCGTGATCCAGGCGGCGCCTCGCAAGGCCGAGGAGGGGCCGATACGGGGGTTGTATCGGCCCCGACGAGAACGCCGCGAGGCGTCGCCTGGGCGCCGCGCAGCCGACTGAATGATCTATCGGACGCTCCCTAGGAGGGTCCTGAATGATGCCGCTCGTCGCGAGCGGTGATCCAGTGCATCGCATCGGGTCCTGTGAAGGGAGGGGCCGATACCGCTGTTGTATCGGCGCCGACGACAACGCAGTGAGGCGCCGACTGGGCACCGCGCAGCAGAGCATGCATTGTTCAGGGCGCTCCTAGGACCGGCCGGACTCGCCGCGCCACCTGGCCAGCCGCCCGGCCCGATCCACCGCGCGGATCCGCTGCTCCGCCCTGACCCGGGCGCTGGCGGTGGTCACCACCAGCAGTTGGTCGCGTTCCTGCAGCCGGGTGTCCGGCTGCGGGGTGAACCCGTCGCCGCCGCGCACCACTAGGCTGACCGTGGCGCCCCTGGGCAGCCGCAGCTCACGCAGGTAGACCCCGTGCAGCCGGGAACCGACCGGCACCCGCACCTGCAGCAGGTCGGCGTCCAACTCGTCCAGCGGGGCGGAGTCCACCTCGATCTCGGTGGCCTCGCCCGCCCGGGATACCCGGAGCAGCCGGGCCACCCAGGGCAGCGTGGTGCCCTGCAGCAGGGTGAGCAGCACCACCAGCACCAGCACCACGTCCACCAGCAGCCGAGCCTGCGCGGAGTCCGGGGCGCGGGTCAACGGGATCATCGCGAGCACGATGGGTACCGCGCCGCGCAGCCCGGCCCAGGACAGGAATGCCTGCTCACGCCAGGGCGGCCGGAACGGCAGCATGGACACCACCACCGAGAGCGGCCGGGCGAGCAGCACCAGCACCAGCCCGGAGACCAGCGCGGGCAGCAGCGCGCCGCCCAGCGCGCCGGGCGAGGCGTACAGCCCGAGCAGCACGAACAGCCCGATCTGGGCCAGCCACCCGGTGCCCTCGGCGAAGGACAGCACCCCGCCCCGGTGCGGCAGGTTGGAGTTGCCCAGGATCAGCGCGGCCAGGTAGGTGGCCAGGAACCCCGAGGCGTGCAGCCACTGCCCGGCGGCGTAGCCGAGCACGCAGACCGCCATGGTGGCCAGCGGATACAGCCCGGTCGCCGGCAGCGCGGCGCGGCGCAGCGCCCACGCGCCGCCGAAGCCGAGCGCCGCCCCCACCCCCGCGCCCATGGCCAGCTCGTAGATCACCAGCAGGGGGTCCCACCAGTGCAGCGGATCCGGTGAGGCGAGCAGCAGCACCGCGATCACCACCGGCGCGTCGTTGAGCCCGGATTCCAGCTCCAGCGCCCCGGCCAGCCGCCGCCGCACCCCAACCCCGCGCAACACGCTGAACACCGCCGCCGCGTCGGTGGAGGACAGCACCGCGCCCCACAGGAACGCGGCCCGCCAGTCCAGCCCGAGCAGCCAGTGCAGCGCGCTGCCGGTGATGCCGATGCTCACCACCACGGCCAGCGTGGACAACGAAATACCCAGGCCCAGCGCGGGCCGCACGTCCGACCAGCGGGTGGTCAGCCCGCCCTCGATGAGGATCAGTACCAGCGCGGCCAGGCCGAGTGACTCGGTCAGCTCGGCGTTCTCGAACTGGAAGCCGAGCACCGATTCGCCGAGTAGCACCCCGATGCCCAGGTACAGCAACAGCGAGGGCAGGCCGAGACGGACCGAGGCGCGCACCGCCACCACGGCCAGCAGCACCACCGCGGCGCCGACGCCGAGCACGGCCTCGAGGGAGACGTTCATCGCCCTCCCTCCGGCCCTGACCTGTTATTTCCGCACGTTATTGCACGGTGTTATTTCACCGCGGCGGCGATCGCGGGCGGTCACCGGGTCAAGGACTTCGACGGGCAGCCCGTGATCACCGAGTGATCATCGAGTGATCAACGCGGCCAGCACCGAGTCCAGGTAGGCCTGGCGGGCGCCGCCACCGCGCGGGACCGCGTCCGGGGCGGTCCTGGCCAGCTGGGCGTGACCGAGGTAGGTCGTGTACGCCAGCAGCGCCCGTCGATCGGCCTGGACCCGGTCGAAGCCGAGCCCGGTGAACAGCCCGGTCAGGTAGTCGATGCGGCGCTGGGTCACCCGGCGCACGGTGGGCGCCACCAGCGGATCCTCCGAGGAGGCCAGTAGCGCCAGCTCCACCCGGAACGGTCCGGAGCGGCCGAGTACCACCCGGAGCAGCTCGCGCAGCCGCCCGACCGGGTCACCCCCGGTGTCCGCCTGGGCGATCACCGCCTCGGTGTGCTCGGCCTCCCAGCGGGCCAAGGTGGCGGCAACCAGGTCGGCGCGACCGCGGAAGTGCCAGTAGCCGCTGCCTTTGGTGGCGCCCAACCGGGCCGCGATCGGTTCGATCGCGACCGCCACCAGGCCACCCGCGCCCAGCGCGCGCAACGCCTCGGCGGTCCAGTCGTGTCGGCTCAGCCGACGAGTACTCGCTTCCCTGACCACTCTCCGTACGCTAGCGTATGGAACTGACCGTACGGCTCCGTATGGAAAGGGGAACCATGATCCGCAACGTGCATCAGCGGGAGTTCCGGGCCACCGAGGAGCAGCTCGGCGGGCTGCTCGACCAGGTGGCGGAGCCGGGTGGCCTATGGCCGAGCCGTTGGCCCCCACTGGTACTGGACCGCCCGCTGGGGGTGGGCGCGGACGGCGGACACGGCCCGATCCGATACCAGGTGGTGGACTACCAGCCCGGCCGGCGCGCGGTGTTCCGGTTCCAGGAACCCACCGATCTGGACGGCACACACACCTTCGAAGTGCTGCCGGGGGCCCGGCCGGGCACCGCTGTGCTCCGGCACGAGCTAATCGGGAGGCCCAGTGGGCTGGGCTTGCTCAGCTGGACGCTGCTGATCCGCCGGTTGCACGACGCGCTACTGGAGGACCTGCTGGACCGCGCCGGGCGCACAGTCGGCGACCCACCCGCTCGCCCAGCCCGTTGGTCGGTCCTGGTCCGGATGACCCGCTGGCTACTCGGCCTGCGGGCGAATGCCAACGTGACCGGCTGACCCGTGCGGTGCTCCGGAGCGCGGAACCCGGAGCGGAGCGGGCCCGCGGCCGCGGCGGCGCGGGCCGACCGGCGCAGGCACAGGCGCAGCGGGCGCAGCGCGCGAGCCGAGCGCGGCAGCGAAACGCAGCGGCCCAGCCCTGGAGATCCCTCGCACAGACCGCGCGCAGGCCGCGCAGACGTTGCACGGGCTGTGCGGCATGGACGGGCTCTGTGCGAGCCGCCGCTCCAGCCACCAGGTCAGGTCGGGGTGGGTGCGCTCGGCCGGCGCGCCGATGATCATGTCGACGGCGGGCTTACCAGCTGAGTGTGACGGTGACCCGGGGTCGCGGCGGGATCTCGGCCAGCGCCTCGCCCACCTCGCGGACCCGGTCCAGCGGCAGGCACAGCCGCCGGGCCACCCACTCCGGGTCCTCGGGCAGCCGCGGCGGCCGTTCCCAGCGCACCACGGTCGGCTGGATGCCCATCTCCTGAAGAACCGCCACGGCGTCATCGGCGGTCGCCGGCTGCTCCCGGTGCAGCCCGTGGAAGCGCACCCACAAGGGGTCCAACCAGGCCATCGGGTGCTGGGCGGTCAGTTCCATGACCACGCCGCGGCGCGCGGCGACGGTCAGCGCGACCAGGAACGGCGGGAACTCCACCGTGTTGTAGCCGACGTGGTGGCACAGCACCGCGTCGGCGATGCCGGCCTGGTCGAACACCGCCGGCCACTCGCCGAGGACGGTGCGGAACGCGACGCCGCGGGCGGTGCAGTCGGCGGCGAAGACCTCCAGCATGCCCGGGTTGTGGTCCACCCCGACGAGCAGCTCGGCGTGGTCGGCCACGGCCAGCGAAGCGGTCCCGCCGCCACAGCCCACGTCCAGCACGGTGAGCGGACCGCGCCGGGGGCCATCCTCGCCGAGCAAGGCGAGCGCGGCGTCCCGGGACGGGGTGTCCGGCGGCTCGGCGGGCGCGGCGAAGTGCTTGGGATCGTGCCGCCACGGGCTCTCCGGCGCGGTGGCCAGGATCTCCGGCGGGATCCCCCGCGCCTCCTGCAACTCCCGCCACCGGTCGGCGGCCGTCCCGGTTCTCGTCACCGCCCCAGCATGCCAGCCCCCAGCTCGCCGCCCCGCTCCCACCGCACCCCACCGGGTCGCACAGACCCCGCCTAGCCCACCCAGAGGTTGCAACGTCTGCGTGGGCTACCTGGGGTCTGCGCGGGCCAGGGCGACTGCCTCGTCGGCGTTGAGCAGGCGGCCCCGGGCGAGCTGCGCGGCGAACGGCCCCTCCCCCAGCGCCGCGAGAATGGTCGCCTCGATGCGGTCCACATCACCGCGTTCGGCCTTCGGCAGCGGGGCGCCGACCGCGTCCCGGGCGGCCGCCGCGGCACCGAGCAGTCGGGCGGCGTGGCCGTGCCGGCCGCCGAGCGCTTCGGCGCCGGCCAGCCCTTCCAGCGCGAGCGCCACGGCTCTGGGGTCGTCCAGGCGGCGGGCGATTCGCCAGCCATCCAGGTGCAGCCTCCGCGCGTCCGCCGGGTCGCCGCGCTGTTCGGCGATGAAGCCCAGCTCGGCCAGGATCAGTGCGTTGCCCGGCTCGTAGGCCACCTGGCCGTGCCAGCCCCGGACGTTGTGCAGGTGCCGGTGCGCGTCGTCGAACCGATCCTGCCGGCGGGCTATCAACGCCAGGCCCGTCTCGGCGTACATCGCGCCGGGTACAAAGCCGTGCTCCGCCGCCATGCGCATGGCCCGCTCGTGCAGCTCAACGGCGTCGCCGTAGTTCCCGGTGAGCAGGGCAGTGCGACCCAGCCAGGACAGTTGGTAGGACACCTCCGGCCACAGCTTGAGATCCTCGGCCAGCCGCAGGCTGTCGCGGTGGATGCGGCCGCACCGCTGGTAGTCGCCGGTGATCTCGGCGAGGTGGCCGAGGGCGAAGGAGGCCTGAAGCTGGCCCCACCGGTCGCCGAGCGCGTCGAACAGCTCGGCCGCACGAGAGGCGTCCCGCCCGGCCGCTGCCAGTTCGCCTCGGGCGATCGCTCGGTTCGCCCGGTCGGCGAGGGCAGCCGCGATGCCCCAGCCGTCACCGGCGGCCTGGAACTCGGCCAGAATCTCGTCCACCTCGGCGTGCTCGGCGGCGATCTGTCCCAGGGTGAACCGCGCGTTGAGCAGCTGCCAGCGGGCCAGGGCACGCTCGTGTGCATCCTCGATGTCCCGCCATGGTTCGTCGCTGGCGTGCTCGGACATGTCGCCGCCGAGCAGCCCGGCGACGGCTCGCCAGGTTGCCGCCCAGGCCCGGGTCGAGGGCGTCGAGGCACCCGGCGCGGACCTCGCGGCACTGATCGACCGCTCCGCCTCGACCAGTTGGCCGCGCAGGAACCAGTACCACCCCTGGGCGTTCACCAGGCGAAACGCCAGCTCGGCGGGGCCCTGCTGACCGGCGGTGTGCCCGGCGCGGCGCAGGTTGGCCCGCTCCGCGTCCAGCCGGCGCAGCCACTCCCGCTGCTCGGGCCCGCGCAGGCCCGCGCCCGCCCGCTCGGCCAGCGCGAGGTAGTAGCGCAGGTGCTCGTACCCCACCGACTCCAGCTCACCGGCATCACGCAACCGGTCCAGGCAGTACGCCGCGATCGACTCGAGCAGCCGGTACCTGCGCTGCCCGGTTGCCCGGTCCGCCACCGCCACTACCAGTGAGCGGTCCACCAGGCGGGTCATCAGGTCGAGCACGTCGGCGGAGGCCACCTCGCCGCCCGAACACACCTGCTCGGCGGCGTCCAGCGTGCAGCCGCCAACGTGCACCGCGAGCCGGCGCAGCACGGCCTGTTCCGCCGGGCCGAGCAGCCGCCAGCTCCAGTCGATCATTGCGCGGAGGGTGCGTTGCCGGCCCGGTCCGCCGCGGTGGCCGGTGGTGAGCAGCTCGAACCGGTCGTCCAGCCGGGACAGCAGCTCGGCCGGCCCGAGCACCCGGACCCGCGCGGCGGCCAGTTCCAGGGCCAGCGGAAGTCCGTCCAACCGAGCGCAGATCGCCGCGATAGTCGCCGCGTTCTGCTCGTCGACGCTGAAGCCGGGGGACGCCGCCGACGCCCGCGCGGCGAACAGCCGAACCGCGCTGGAACTGGTCACCGCCTGAACATCCAGCTCCTCGGCTGCGTCCGGCAGCTCCAGCGGGGGCACCTCGAGCAGTACCTCACCGGCGATGCCGAGCGATTCGCGGCTGGTCGCCAGGACGCGCGGCCCCTCGACCGCACTCAGCAGCCGCGCCGCCAACCCGGCCGAGGCGGTGACCACATGCTCGCAGTTGTCCAGCACGATCAGCGCCTTCTTGCCGGCCAGGAAGCTGACCAGGCGCCCGGCCGGATCGGCGCGGGTGCCGGGCGCGCTCTCCTGGATGCCCAGCGCGGCGACCACCGCCTGCTCCAGCGCCCCGGCCCCGTCGCCCGCGCCGACATCGGCGAGCTCGACCAACCACACCCCGTCCGGGAACCGTTCGGCCAGCTGCCGGGCAGACTCCACGGCCAGCGCCGTCTTGCCGACGCCACCCGGACCGGTGAGGGTGACCAGCCGGGATGCGGCCAGGGCGTCGCGGGTAGCCCGGACCGCCTCGGCGCGGCCGACCAGCTCGATCAGCGGAACCGGGAGGTTGCCGGGGGCACGGCGAAGCTCGGCCACTCCCAGCGAAGGATCCTGGGTGAGGATCGAGTGCCGCAGCGCCGCCAGCTCGAGGCTCAGTTCCAGGCCCTGTTCCTCGGCCAGCCGGTGTCGCAGCTCGGCCAGGGTGTCCAGCGCCTCACTCGGACGCCCCGCGCCGTACAGCGCTCGGGCATATGCGCCGCGCAGCCGCTCCCGCAGCGGATGCCCCCGCACGAACGGTCCGAGCTCGACGGTCAGCTCGCCGTACTGGCCGAGCTGGAGACGGGCCTGTGCCTGTTCCTCCACAGCGACAAGGCGCTCCTCCTCCAGCCGCGCGATCGCCGCCACCGCGAAGGGTTCATCGGTGAACTCGGCGAACGCCGGGCCCCGCCACAACGCCAGCGCGTCGGCCAGCATTGCGACCTTCGCCTTCGGATCACCGGCCGCCCTGGCGCTGTCCGCCAGGGAGCGGAAGCGGTCCACGTCCACCGAGTCCGACTCGACGCGCAGGGCGTAACCGCCGGCTTGGTGGACAACCAGTCGACGGCCGCCCGCCTGGGCCGCGTCGAGCGCCTTGCGCAGCTGGGAGACCTTGGTCTGCAGCGTATTCGTGGGGTTGCCTGGCAGGTCGGCGCCCCACAGATCGTCGAGCAATCGGCGCACCGGCACCGGGTGCCCCCGATGCACCAGCAGGTCGGCGAGCAGCGCGCGCACCTTCGCCTCGGGGATACGGACCGGGCGGCCATCCTCGGTGGACACCGCCAGCTGCCCCAGCACCCCGAAGCGCACGCCTAGAACTCTAACCAGCCACCCCGACACTCCCGCCCGCCCGCCGTGCGCGGGCCGTGCGTGCACCGCCCGCCGATCGTGCGCGCGGCCACGCAGGGTGGGTACCACGAGCCACGATCTCAGCAAGGGAGCACGGTAATGAGTGAGCAGAAGGCGCCGGTCACGCTGATCGGCCTCGGTCCGATGGGCCAGGCCATGGTCCGGGTGCTGCTGAACAACGGCCACCCGGTGACCGTATGGAACCGGACGCCGAGCAGGGCGGATGCGCTGGTCGCCCTGGGCGCGGTCCGGGCCGAGACGCCAGCCCAGGCGGTGGCGGCCAGCGAGCTGGTGGTGCTCAGCCTGACCGACTACCAGGCGATGTACGACATCCTCGACGGGGCCGACGGGGCACTCAACGGCCGGACCCTCGTCAACCTGAGCTCCGACACACCGGACCGGACCCGGGAGGCGTCGGAGTGGTCCACCGCGCACGGAGCGCGCTTTCTGGCCGGCGGGGTGATGGTTCAGGAGAACTTGGTCGGCACGGACGAGGCCTACGTGTTCTACAGCGGACCCAAGGAGGCGTTCGAGGCGCACCAGCCGACGCTGAGCCTGCTCGGCCGGGCCGACTACGTCGGTGCCGATGTCGGCCTCGCCCAGCTGTTCTACCAGGCGCAGCTGCAGATCCTGCTGACATCGCTGTCCGGCTATTTGCAGGCCAGCGCGCTGCTCGGCACGGCCGGGGTGAGCGCGACCAAGTTCCTGCCGTGGGCGGTGCACAACTTCGACACGATCTCCTCGTATCTGTCGGAGGCCGCTCGGGAGCTCGACGAGCACGATCACCCTGGCCACCAGGCGGCCATCACGATGATGGGTGCGACCGCGGCGCACATCCTCGAGGCCAGCCAGGCCGCCGGGATCAACCTCGAGCTGCCCCGGGCGGTGCAGTCGCACTACGACCGGGCCATCGCCGCCGGCCACGGCCAGGACGGCTGGACCGCACTGATCGAGGTGATCAGCAAGCCGTCCGAGTAGATGGTCGTCGGAGTAGCTAGGCGGCCGAATAGCTAGTCGGTCAGGTACTAGGCCGCAGAGTAGCTAGTCAGTCGAGTAGCTAGCCAGTCGAGTAGCTAGCGGCCAGCGCAAGAAGACGACCGAGCAAAAAGACGACCGAGCAAGAAGCCCGCCAAGCAAGAAGACGACCGAGCTGCTCGCCGGCCGAGTAGCTAGCCGGCGAGCAGCTCGGCCAGCCGGGGGCGCAGTGCGTCGTCCTCGCCGGCCAGCTCGACGATCTTGTCCCGACCCCGTTGGCCGGCGGTGATGGTCACCTCGCCGCGTCGCAGGGCGAACGCCGAGGCCAGGGCGGCGACCACGGCCTCATTGGCCTGACCCTCAACCGCCCTGGCCCGCACCGCGACCAGCAACGCCGGCCCGCACGGCCCGTCCCAGCAACCGCCGACCTCGTCGCGGCGTGC
>DASWST010000183.1:0-20238 GCA_036402515.1 Pseudonocardia sp. | reverse complement strand
CGCACCGACGACGTCACGATGGGCCACGAGGCCACCGTGTCCAAGGTCAGCGAGGACCAGCTCTTCTACCTGATGAGCCGGGGGCTGACCGAGGACGAGGCGATGGCCATGGTGGTCCGGGGCTTCGTCGAGCCGATCGCGCGCGAGTTGCCCATGGAGTACGCGCTGGAGCTGAACCGGCTGATCGAGCTGCAGATGGAGGGTTCTGTCGGATGACCACAGAAGTCAGTGGTCTGGCTCCTGAACTGGCCGGCGCCAAGAAGGGCTCCGGTGAAGTACCCGTCGGGTCGGCGGGGGAGCGGTTCACCTCCTACGACGTAGCGGCGTTCGAGGTCCCCAGCGGTCGCGAGGAGAACTGGCGGTTCACCCCGATGCGCCGGCTGCGCGGGCTGGCCGATGGCTCGGCCACCGTGGACGGCGAGGTGCAGATCCAGGTCGTCGGCCCGGAGCAGGGCGTCACCGTGGAGACGGTGGCGGCGGCGGACCCGGCGGCGGACCCGCGCATCGGCGAGGCCGGCGCCCCGGCTGACCGGGTATCCGCGTTGGCCTGGTCCCGGTCGCCGTCGGCCACCGTGGTCACGCTGGAGGGCCAGCTGGAGCCGGTCACCATCTCGGTGCCTGGCCCCGGCGTCGGGCGCACCGCGCTCGCCCACCTGCAGTTGCGCGCCGGTACCCATGCCGAGGCCGTGGTGGTCCTCGACTACACCGGTTCCGGCACGCTCGCGGACAACGTCGAGGTGGTCCTCGGCGACGGCGCCAACCTGACCCTGGTGGTGATCGACGACTGGGCCGACGACGCGGTGCACGTCGGCGCGCAGCACATCCTGGTCGGCCGGGACGCCACACTCCGGGCCACCACGGTGAGCCTGGGTGGCGACCTGGTGCGGATCAGCCCCACGGTGCGCTACGCCGGCCCTGGCGGGGACGCCGAGCTGGCCGGGTTGAGCTTCGCCGACGCCGGCCAGCACCTGGAGCACCGGCTGCTGGTCGACCACGCGGTGCCGCACTGCCGGTCCAACGTGGTCTACAAGTTCGCGCTGCAGGGCCACGACGCGCACACGGTGTGGATCGGCGACGTGCTGATCCGGGCCGAGGCGGAAGGCACCGAGACCTTCGAGCTGAACCGCAACCTGTTGCTGACCCAGGGCGCCCGCGCCGACTCGGTGCCCAACCTGGAGATCGAGACCGGTGAGATCGCCGGCGCCGGGCATGCCAGCGCGACCGGCCGGTTCGATGACGAGCAGCTGTTCTACCTGCGCTCCCGAGGCATCCCGGAGGCGATCGCGCGCCGCTTGGTGGTGCGCGGGTTCTTCAACGAGATCATCAACAAGATCTCCGTACCGGCCGTCCGGGAGCGCCTGGAGGCGGCCGTCGAACACGAACTCGCCCTCATCGAGAACGACCAGTAGCGACTCGCGCGGTGCGTTCGGACTTCCCACCACACACAATCTGGAGCACGAGCACACATGTCCATCCTTGAGATCAAGGACCTGCACGTCGACGTCCGGGCCGGGACCGACTCCGACTCGAAGGAGATCCTGCGCGGCGTCGACCTGACCGTCCGGTCCGGCGAGACGCACGCGATCATGGGTCCGAACGGGTCCGGCAAGTCGACCTTGGCCTACGCGATCGCCGGCCACCCCAAGTACGAGGTCACCTCCGGTGAGGTGCTGCTGGACGGGGAGGACGTCCTCGCGCTGACCGTGGACGAACGCGCCAGGGCGGGCCTGTTCCTGGCCATGCAGTACCCGGTCGAGGTGCCCGGTGTCTCCATGTCGAACTTCCTGCGCAGCGCGGCCACCGCCGTGCGCGGCGAGTCGCCCAAGCTGCGGACCTGGGTCAAAGAGGTCAAGCAGGCGATGACCGAGCTGGACATCGACCCGGCGTTCGCCGAGCGCAGCGTGAACGAGGGCTTTTCCGGCGGCGAGAAGAAGCGGCACGAGGTGCTGCAGCTGGCGCTGCTGAAGCCGAAGATCGCGGTGCTGGACGAGACCGACTCGGGGCTGGACGTGGACGCCCTGCGGGTGGTGTCGCACGGCATCAACGCCTACCGCGCCAACGGCGACGTGGGTGTCCTGCTGATCACCCACTACACGCGGATCCTCAAGCACATCACTCCGGACCGGGTGCACGTGTTCGCCGGTGGCCGGATCGTCGAGTCCGGCGGCGCGGAACTGGCCGACGAGCTGGAGGAGCACGGCTACGTGCGCTTCGCCAGCGGGTCCACCGCCGCGGCCGGCGCCTAGTAGGGAGCGGGACGTGACAGAGCTGGATGTCGCCAAGCCGGCCAGCGCGAGCCGCAACGGTGCCGGGCTGAGTGTCGCGAGGCTGGATGTCGCCAAGCTGCGGGCGGACTTCCCGATCCTGTCCCGCACGGTGCGGGACGACAAGCCGCTGGTGTACCTGGATTCCGGGGCCACTTCCCAGCGGCCGCGCCAGGTGATGGACGCCGAGCGCGCCTTCCTGGAGCAGCACAACGCGGCCGTGCACCGGGGCGCGCACCAGCTGGCCGAGGAGGCCACCGATGCCTTCGAGTCGGCTCGGGCCCGGGTCGCCGCGTTCATCGGCGCCGAGCCGGGCGAGGTGGTGTTCACCAAGAACGCCACCGAGGGCATCAACCTGGTCGCCTACGCGATGAGCAACGCCAGCATCGGGTTCGGCCCGGATACGCCGGAAGCGCGGTTCGCGCTCGGCCCCGGTGACGAGATCGTGATCACCGAGATGGAGCACCACTCCAACCTGGTGCCCTGGCAGGAGCTGTGCCGGCGCACCGGTGCCACCCTGCGCTGGTTCGAGGTCTCCGAAGACGGCCGGCTGGACCTGGACTCCGACCCGATCACCGAGCGCACCAAGCTGGTCGCCTTCGTCCATCAGTCAAACGTGCTGGGCACGGTCAACCCGGTCGCCGAGCTGGTTCGCCGGGCCCGCGCGGTGGGCGCGCTGGTGCTGCTGGACGCCTGCCAGTCGGTGCCGCACGCGCCGGTCAACCTGTCCGCGCTGGGCGTGGACTTCGCGGTGTTCTCCGGGCACAAGATGCTGGGCCCCTCCGGCGTCGGCGTGCTCTACGGCCGGGAAGAGCTGCTGGCCGCCATGCCGCCGTTCCTCGCCGGCGGGTCGATGATCGAGCTGGTCCGGATGGAGGGCACTACCTACGCGCCCCCGCCGCAGCGGTTCGAGGCCGGGGTGCCGATGACCTCGCAGGCGGTCGGGCTGGCCGCCGCGGTGGACTACCTGACCGGCATCGGCATGGAGACGGTGGCCGCGCACGAGCGGGAGCTCACCGCCGCCGCGCTGGCCGGCGTGTCCGGGCTGGCCGGCGTGCGGCTGATCGGCCCGGCCGACCTGGAGAGCCGGGGCGCCACGGTGTCCTTCGTGGTGGACGGCGTGCACGCGCACGACGTGGGCCAGGTGCTGGACGATCAGGGCGTGGCGGTCCGGGTCGGGCACCACTGCGCATGGCCGCTGCACCGCCGGTTCGGTGTGGCCGCCACGGTGCGCGCCACATTCGCGGTGTACAACACGGTGGAAGAGGTCGACGCGCTGGTCAACGGCGTGGTCGCGGCCCAGAAGTTCTTTGGAGTTGCTTGATGCGGCTCGACCAGATGTACCAGGAGATCATCCTGGACCACTACCGCAACCCGCACGGCGCGGGCCTGCGGGTGCCGTTCGACGCCGAGTCGTTCCAGATCAATCCCACCTGCGGGGACGAGATCACCCTGCGGGTGGCGCTGAAGAGCAACGGCACAGACGCGACCGGCACCGACGCGACCGGCACAGACACGACCGGCACAGACGCGACCGGCACAGACGCGACCGGCACCGGTGACTCTCTCGTGGTGGCTGACGTGTCCTACGACGCGCTGGGCTGCTCGATCAGCCAGGCCGCCGCCTCGGTGCTGACCGACCTGGTGGTCGGGCGCAGCGTCGAGGAATCTCTGCGCACGCTGGACGCGTTCCAGGAGATGGTGCAGGGTCGGGGCACGGTCGAGCCGGATGAGGACGTTCTGGGCGACGGGGTGGCCTTCGCCGGCGTGGCCAGGTACCCGGCCAGGGTGAAATGCGCCCTGCTCGGTTGGATGGCCTTCAAGGACGCCGTGGTCCGGGTGACCGGCGGACCGGGAGACGCACCGGCCGCCGCGCCGGAAGGAAACGGAGCGAAGCGATGACCGAGACGAACGAAGCCGAGCGGCCCACCGGTGCGGACGGTACCGAGGTGGTGCGGGGCGCGGCCGGCATGCCGGAGCCACCCGCCGCGCCAGACCTGGGCACCCCGACGCTGGACGAGCTCGAGGAGGCCATGCGCGACGTGGTCGACCCGGAGCTGGGCATCAACGTGGTCGACCTCGGCCTGGTCTACGACATCCGGGTGGACGACAACCGGGTCGCCCTGCTGGACATGACGCTCACCTCGGCGGCCTGCCCGCTGACCGACGTGATCGAGGACCAGACCCGGTCCGCACTGATCGGTGCGCCGGGCGTCGGCCTGGTGGATGACGTAAAGATCAACTGGGTATGGATGCCGCCGTGGGGTCCGGACAAGATCACTGAGGACGGCCGCGAGCAGCTGCGCGCACTCGGCTTCACCGTCTGAGCAGAGCACCTGAGCAGGATCTGAGAACCGGCTCGGGTGCTCTCGTGATTTACTCACAATTAGACTAGGGGACCGCGACCTGCGCTGGTAGCGTCCTTCAAGTTCCCAGGTACTACCTACGTACTACCCCCGCTGTACCACTGATGCACCGTGCCACCGGGCGTACCGTCTGGTGCCACCGGGCGCGCACCGCCTGCCCTCACATGCTGAGGTCGTGCAGGTCACTCGCTTGTCTCCTCCTTCGGGCTCGGTCGTCATCCACCTTAAGGAGGAGATGGATCGGTCCCTGAGAGGGACGCCCCCAACGCCGCCACCCGGCAGGCTGAATCACTGAGCGACCAGTGTCGCTCAGTGATAGAGGGGGTAATTGCAGTGTTCGTCGCGAAGATTCCGCTGGAGGGCGGAACCGTCAGAGCGAGCAGCCCGGAGTTGACCCTGGCACCTGACCTGGGTGGACTGCTCGCATCCGCACCGGGCGCCGACGTGGGGCTGCCATGCCGCACGGAGGAGGCGGACCTCTGGTTCGCCGAGCACCCGGAACAACTAGGTCGGGCGCAGGCGCTGTGCCACGAGTGCCCAATCCGGCGGCAGTGCCTCGCCGGCGCATTGAGCAGGCGCGAGCCGTGGGGCGTCTGGGGTGGCGAGATCTTCGAGCGCGGGCGGGTGATCCCGTTCAAGCGGGGTCGTGGCCGCCCGTCGAAGGTCAAGCCGTACCAGGAACCGACGGTGGCCTAGGCGGGTCCTGGGTCCGGCTCAGGAGTCGGAGCGGGCCAGCTCCCACTGCTGGAGGTGCCGGTAGCCCCGTACCGCCAATGGTCGCCGTGTGCTCAGTTCGAAGCGGCTGTCGTGTTCCAGCGCCGCGGCCAGGTTGCGATCCACCAGGATCCGGCCTGGCCGCGCGTGCGTGGTGAGCCGGGCGGCGATGTTGACGGCCTCGCCGTAGACATCCCCGAACCGGGTGACCACCTCCCCGACCGCCAACCCGATGCGTAGCCGGGGCAGCGTGGACGACTCGGCCAGCCGCTCCACCAGCTCCAGTGCGATTTCCGCGCCGTCATGTGCTCCGTCAGCCACGAACAAAACCTCGTCGCCGACCGTCTTCACCACTCGGCCCCGGCAGCTGGCCACCACATCGGCGGCGATGTCCTGGAAGTCCTCGATCAGCGCGGTCAGCTCGGCCGGGCTCAGCCGGCGGGTGGCTCGGGTGAACCCGACCAGGTCGGCGAACCCCACGGCGAGGGTGCGGGTGTCCGACTCGCCGGGCATGGTGGCCAGTAGCCGGGTGGCCGCGGCGGCCACGTGCCGGCGCCACACGTAACTCTGCATGTTTTCCAGCAGCGGGATGACCCGCTCCGCGATGCGCAGCATCTCGCGCTCGCTCACCCCGCGATGGCCGTAGTCGACCAGCTGGTAGAGCATCTCGATCTGCCAGTCGGCCAGGCCGGCCATCGCCTGGCCGACCGACCGGGCCACCGCATCCTGCACGTCGGCCGGAATCAGGCCGGCCTCGCGCAGCTGCTCGAGCTGGCGCAGCGCGGCCCGGTCACCCGCGGTGAATACCACCTCGTCGTCACCGACCTCGGCGAATCCCAGCGAACGCCACATCGCCACGGCCATGTCGTGGTCCAGGCCGCTCTCCGCGATCAGCTGGGCCCTGGTGTAGCGCCGAGGCCCGCCCATGATGAGTTCCTCGACGCGGCGGTACTGGGCGTCGTCCTCCCCGTCCGGCGCCGCGGCAGGGCCACCGAAGTCGAACAGGCGGGCGAACTTGGCCCGCCAGACCCGCTCCCGAGCGGGAGCGTGGTCAGTCACGTGGTGTGCACGATGAGCACATCTACGCCGGCGCGGCGGGCCACGCTCTGCGGCACCGAGCCCAGGATCCGGCCGCTCAGGGTGTTCAGTCCGACGCTGCCGACCACGAGCAGGTCAGCGTTCCGGTCCTCGACCGTGTCGCCGAGCACCTCCACCGGGCTGCCCTGCACCGCGACGGTGTCAATCTTGGCCGCCCCGCCGGAGCGGGCCCGGTCGGCGGCGTCGCGCAGCACGCTTTCCGCCGGCGCGGACCCGACTACCTGGTACGCGTCTTCCTTCAGGGCATCCGAGGCGGCCTTGACCTCTTCGCGGCTCGCCGGCTCGTACGCGCACACGATGATCAGCTCAGCGCCGGCGTCGCCGGCCAAGGCGCCGGCACGGTCCACCGCGCGCAGCGAGGTGTCCGAACCATCGGTGCCCACGACGATCTTCTTGTAGGAGCCCATCGGGGAGCCTCCTTCTTCTGGCGACATATCCGGCCTCAGAAACTACTCCACGTTGCTCCATCTGGTGGACTCGGGAGGGGCGCTGACCAGCAATGAAGACCCAATCAGGCGAAGTCGCACCGGCCAACCGGTCGTTCCGAAGGTACCCGCCATCGCGCGAGCCGTGCCAAATGGATCTCCTCGCCCGCTCAGATAATCTCGGCGCCGGCGCTCCGGTAGCGCGAAGAAGCCTTCGAAAAACTCGGGCACGCGGGCCGGTGGCAACCGCAACAGGGTCTCCAGGCCTCGGCGGCGCAGCAGGTGTGCCGCGCGGGCCGAGCGCGGCCAGAGCAGCGCCTGGGTCGCGGCCAGCGCGTCACCCGGTCCGGTGCCGAGCGCGCCGGCCGCCGTATCGGCCACCGCCGGGGCCAGCCGCAGGGACTCTGCCAGCTGGTAGCCGGTGGCCGGGTGGGTGAGCGGTGCCGCGGCGCCGAAGCCGAGTACCCCGGCAGCGTGGTGCCGAGGCAGGTCCAGCGGAAAGCGCACCAGCTCGCGCGGGGCGTCCCCGGGTGGCTGGATGCGGTGGCCGGCCAGCCTGGCCCGCAGCCGCGCGGCCAGGGTGTCGAAGTCCAGGCCGGGCCGCCGGGCCAGCGAAGTCTCCTCCAACAACACCCGGCCGCCGCCCAGCGGGATCGCGTAGAGGAACGTCGGCCAGCCGCCCGGGCCGGCGGGCTGGCGCCAGTCCATGAACAGGGCTTCGCCCGGCGCCAGCACCGGGGTGGCCAGCTCGGCCGGCACGATCACCCCGACCGCGGTCTGCTCGGCGCGCACCGGGCGGGCACGCTCGCCCGGTGCCCAGCCGTAGCCTTGGGCGTCGCGCGCCTGAGCATCGCGGACGCGGTAGCCGCGGGGCGGTCGGGCCCGGGCGAGCGGTTGCGCGGCGCCCCCGGCGTCGATGACCAACCCCGCGGCGGGCAGCTCGTCGGGGTGGGCCAGGCCTCGCTGGACGGCCACCCCCGCCGCGGCCAGGCGCTGATCCAGGTGCTCCCGCAGCGCCGGCACGTCGAGCACCGCGTACTGGCGGTTCAGGGCGTGCTCGGTGACCGCGAACGCCCGCCCGGGTACGGTCGCGGCCAGCACCGACTCGGGCAGCCCGGCGGGCAGCTCGTCGCGCCAGGCGCCGTAAGTGGCCCGCCACGGCCGGTTGGGTGCCGGGTCCATCACCAGGGTGCGCAGCCCGCGCTCGCCACACGCGGCGGCCACCGCCCGCCCCGCTGGACCAGCGCCGACCACCAGGACATCCAGCACGTGGCTGGCTGGTCAGCCCAGGCTGCCGGTGGACAGCACGCCGCCGTCCACCCGCACGGTCTCCCCGGTGATCCAGGACGCGGCGTCGGAGACCAGGAAGCCGACCAGCTTGGCCACATCCTCCGGCTCGCCGAGGCGCTTCATCGGGTAGGCGTTGGCCACCTGTTCCTCCCGGCCGGTGTAGAGCGCGGTGGCGAACTTGGTCTTGATCACCGCCGGCGCCACCGCGTTCACCCGGATCCCGGGGCCCAGCTGCCAGGCCAGCTCCTCGGTCAGCCTGATCAGCGCGGCCTTCGCGGCGCCGTAGGCGGCGATCACCCCGGTGGAGCGCAACCCGGCGGTGGAGGCGAGGTTGACCACCGCGCCGCCGTGGTCACGCATCCAGGCCTTGTACGCCTCCTGCAGGTAGCCCAGCGCGGCAACCACGTTAATGTCGAAGATCTTCCGCACGCCGTCGAGGTCGGCGTCCATCATGAAGCCGTAGACCGGGTTCACCCCGGCGTTGTTCACCAGGATGTCCAGCGAGCCGAACCGGTCCACCGTGGCCGCCACCGTCTCGGTCCGGGACGCCGCGTCGCCGGCGTTGCCGGGCAGCCCGAGCACCCGCTTCGGCCCGTCCGGGAGGGTCGCGGCGAGCGCCTCGGCGGCCGCGGCCAGCTCATCGGGCTTGCGCGCGGTGATGGTTACCGAGGCCCCCCGGGAGAGCAGCTCGGCGGCGATCGCGTAGCCGATGCCCCGGCTGCCGCCGGTGATGAGGGCGGTGCGGCCGGACAGATCGGACGGTACGGGGGTGACGTCGGTCATGGACGCTGACCCTAATCGGAGTAGCTGTGTCCTTTACACTGGAGACGTGGTCCGGACGAGCTAAGCCGCCTGGATGCTCGCCAGTTACGGCTGGCGGGCCGCTTCGCCCTGTCCACCACCCTGTTGGGAGTTTTGTCGTGTTCATCGCTCGACCCTGGTACCGGATCGGTGCCCCGGCCGAAGCAGGTCTCTCGTGATCACCGCTACCGACCTCGAGCTGCGCGCCGGAGCGCGCACGCTGGTAGCAGGCGCCACCCTGCGGGTGGCCCCCGGGGACCGGATCGGCCTGGTCGGCCGCAACGGCGCCGGCAAGACCACCACCATGCGGGTGCTCTCCGGTGGTTCCGCGCCCTACGCCGGGACGGTCAGCGCCACCAGCGCGGTGGGCTATCTGCCGCAGGATCCCCGGGAGGGCGACCTGACGGTCAGCGCCAAGGACCGGGTGCTCTCCGCCCGGGGGCTGGACCAGCTGCTGCGCGAGATGGAGAAGGCGCAGAGCGCGATGGCCGAGCTGGTGGACGGCGCCGAGCGGGACCGCGCGGTCCGCGAGTACGGCCGGATCGAGGAGCGGTTCGCCGCCCTCGGCGGGTACGCCGCGGAGAGCGAGGCGGCCCGGATTTGCGCGCACCTCGGTCTGCCGGACCGGGTGCTCGAGCAGACCCTGTCGACGCTGTCCGGCGGGCAGCGGCGCCGGGTGGAGCTGGCCCGGATCCTGTACGCGGCCAGTGACGCGGGCTCGGGCGGCCGGTCGGCCACCACCTTGCTGCTGGACGAGCCGACCAACCACCTGGACGCGGACTCGATCAGTTGGCTGCGCTCCTTCCTGCAGCGCCACGAGGGCGGCCTGGTGGTGATCAGCCACGACACCGACCTGCTCGCCGCGGTGGTCAACAAGGTGTGGTACCTGGACGCCACCCGCAGCGAGATCGACGGCTACAACATGTCCTGGCAGCGCTATCTCGACGCCCGTGCCACCGACGAGAAGCGCCGCCGCCGGGAGCGGGCCAACGCGGAGAAGAAGGCCGCCTCGCTGCACCTGCAGGCGGCCAAGATGGGCGCCAAGGCGACCAAGGCGGTGGCCGCGAAGAACATGGCTCGCCGGGCGGACAACCTGCTCGCCGGGCTCGACGACGTGCGGCAGAACGACAAGGTAGCCAAGATCCGGTTCCCGGAGCCGGCGCCGTGCGGACGCACCCCGCTGACCGCCGAGGGCCTGGCCAAGTCGTACGGCTCGCTGGAGATCTTCGCCGGGGTGGACCTGGCCATCGACCGGGGCAGCCGGGTGGTGGTGCTCGGCCTCAACGGCGCGGGCAAGACCACCCTGCTCAAGCTGCTCGCCGGGCAGGAGCAGCCGGACAGCGGCGACGTGGTGCCGGGGCACGGGCTGAAGCTGGGTTACTACGCCCAGGAGCACGACACGCTGGACCTGGACGCGACGGTCTGGGACTGCATCCGGCACGCCGCTCCGGACGCCCCGGAGCAGCGGCTGCGCACCCTGCTCGGCGCCTTCCTGTTCTCCGGTGACCAGCTGCAGCAGACCGCCGGCACGCTCTCCGGAGGCGAGAAGACCCGGCTCGCGTTGGCCGGGCTGGTCAGCTCGGCGGCGAACGTGCTGCTGCTGGACGAGCCGACCAACAACCTGGACCCGATCAGCCGTGAGCAGGTGCTGGACGCCCTGCGCCGCTACGAGGGCGCTGTGGTGTTGGTAACTCACGACCCCGGCGCGGCCCGCGCGCTGCATCCGGAGCGAGTGATCGTGTTGCCGGATGGCACCGAAGATCACTGGTCGGCGGACTACCTGGAGCTTGTCTCGCTGGCCTGATCACCCGAACGCGCAACATGATCACCCAGACGCGAAAGCCATTCGGCCGAACCGTTCACCGATCTCTGTGTCGATCTCCTGGCGTTGATCGGGTCTGGTGGATCATCATGTCGCCACCAGGGGATCTGATCGGAGATCCCAAAGCGGCGAAGGAGGGCCGACCGAGTGGCCGACCTGAAGAAGGGCGCCCGTATTACCGGCACCCAACGGGACAAATTAGCGACCGATCTGAAGAAGAAGTACGAGAAGGGCGCCAGCATCCGTGCGTTGGCGGAGCAAACGGGTCGCTCGTACGGGTTCGTACACCGGGTCCTCACCGAGACGGGGGTGCAGCTGCGGGGGCGCGGCGGTGCCACCCGTACCAAGAAGAAGTAGGGCGCGCTGATCCCATCAGTGCTGTCCGACCCGCTTCACCGGACTGGGCCACCCCCTCGTTTGCCCATTCCGGGTAGTAGCCATGTTTCGACCGGCCCAGTCGCCGTCCGCGCACACCCCGCCCGCCTGGCGGAATGTGGGCGCGATCGACGACCCGATGCGTGACGTTTTACCCGTGGTAGTGGTGCGCGGCGCCGGGCCCGTGTTCTCCGCCGGGCTGGATCGAGGAACACCCGATCCGGTCTGAGCGCAGAGGCGTGCCGGGGATGGCGGCGCTGGGCACCATGCCTATCGAGACGTACTCGGCCAATAATCGCGAAGTGCGCGGACTATCCGAACGCGCGCGCTCAGGCCCGCGCCGTCCCTCGGGACTGGCGCGCCCCGGCCAAACTCAAATGTGTCAGGCGGTGCCGGCGACGTTGAGCACGGTGACCGTCCCGTCGGCGAGGTTGGTGACGTAGGCCTGGCGGCCGTCCGGTGCGACCGCGACGCTCGTCGGGCTCTTCCCGGTGGGCACGGTCGCGGTGATCTCCAACGACTGGACGTTGAGCACCTGGACCGCGTTCTCATCGACCGTGGCGATGTAGACGTGCCGCCCGTCGGCGGAGAGGCTGAGGTCCTGCGGGTGGCTGCCGGTCGGGATGGTCTTGATCACGGTGTTGGTCTTCGGGTCGATCGCCGACACCGTGTTGCTGTCGTAGTTGACGTTCAACACCAGCGGCTTGTCCGGGAGCGCGATGATGCTGTGCGGGCTGGTCCCGACCGGGATGGTGGCCAGCACGGCGTTGCTTGCGCCGTCGATCACCGAGACCAGGTTGGAGTCGTGGTTGGCGACGTAGATCCGGGTGCCGTCCCTGGAGATGTCCAGCCAGTGCGGGTTGGGCGCCACCTGGATGGTCTGCGCGACGGTGTTCGTGCTGGTGTCGATGACCGTGATCGACCCGGAGTCGTGGTTCGGCACGTACACCCGTCGACCATCAGGCGCCACGTCCAGCGCGAACGGCCGCACCCCGACCGGGACCATGGCGAGGAACTGGCCGGACGCGGTGTCCAGCACGCCCACCACGTTCACCGAGCGGGTGTTGTTGAAGATGCTGACGTACGCGCGGGTGCCGTCCGGTGAGAACGCGATGAACTGAGGGCCGCCCTGCGGGACCGGGATGGTGCCGGTCACCGTGTTGCGCGTGGTGTCGAACACCGTGAGCACGCCGGCGGCCCGGTTGGCGATGTAGGCGTACTCACCGTTCGGGGCGATCTCCATGTACCCCGGGGTTGGCCCGACGGGGATTGTTTGGCCAACGGACGGCTTCGGCACGCTCGTCCCGATCGGGGCGGGCCCGTGCTCCACCGGGCCGCCGATGACCACCGGGTTGCCGACCGGCGCGCCCTTGCTTGCTCCTGATCCGCCACCTGTCGGCGTGGTCAGGGTGGATACCACGGCGCCGATCGCTACAGCGACGGCGAAAGCGGTGATGGCGGCGAGCACTATGATCAGACGCCGCCCTTGGCGACTGGTGGTCGGCTTCGCCGGCGGTTGAAGCCAATCTCGAGGCTCCGACAGGGCTCCGTTCTTCTCCTCTGCCGCCGGGGCCTGGGTACCCGCCGACCGATCGGGCCGGCCTCCGTCACCATGCGGCCGAAGCTCGCTCATATGTCCCCACACTCCTCGGCCATGTCAGCTTCACGGCGCCCGAGCGCAACAACGGAGAGCCACCGGTAGGGCAGGCCGCACCGATGTCAGGGCGCTCCGACGCTGTGTGAGCGCGCCCACACCCGCCAGAGGATGACACGTGATCCTCAAATAATCATCGGCTTTTCGGGCATAGCGCGAGGTCATTGGGCTGACGCAGGCACTAGTCCAGGATGATCTGGCCGTTCACCACCTTGACCGGCCTGCTGGGCAAGGGTCTCGGGGCGGGGCCGCGGGCGACCGTCCCGTCCAGGTGGTACTTGCTTCCGTGGCACGGGCAATTGATCGTCCCACCGGCAACCGCGGCGACGTTGCAGCCGGTGTGCGTGCAGATGGTGGAGAATCCGAGGAAGTCGTTCGGCTTCGGCTGAGTGACCACCACCTCTAGTGACTCGAAGATTTTCCCGCCGCCCACCGGGACATCGGCCGACGCACCCAACACCGTGCCCGCCGAGCCGGCGGCGGCTGCTCCGGGCGAACTGGCACCGCCAACGGAACCAGTGCTGGTAGGTCCGGTGCCGCCAGCGGGCGGCGCTCCGGCCGGCTCGGTCGTGCCGCATCCGCTGACCCCGGCCAGGATGGCCAGCGCGGCGGACCCGGCTCCAGCCAGCACCCCCCGGCGGCTCGGTACCGCGTGTTGAGTGGCCTCGTCGCTTCCCATGTGACTCCTCCAGGTACCAGCGGAATCTGGTGCACCGTGTTGGGTCGGCCCGGCAAGGTTATTGGTCACGGCTTCTGACGGTGGAACCGTGAGAGGTAGTCCTGGACCGCGGATTCGCCCGTCGGCTCGCCGGTGAAGGCGCAGTAGCCATCCGGGCGGACGAGCACCAGCATGTCGTGGCGGATCTGATAAGCCCTGCGCGCCTCGCCGTGGTGATCAACAATGTCGACGCCGTCTTCATCGGGCTGGCCGACAAGCACGCACCGCACGCCGTGCGGTAGTGCCGGCGCAGCCGCTCCAGTTTCCGCTGGTTACTCCAGCGACGGCTCCGGAAAACGGCCGCCAGGGCCAATATCGGCTAACGGCACACCCTGGACTGCCAGGACCTCGAGTCCGGGAACGGGCACAACGCCACGAACCCGCGCTCCGGATGACTCTATTGGTACCACCGGTCCGGCGCGAGCCCTTCGACAGCGACGTCCCCGAGCACCATTCCCTGCTCGCCGCTGTCCCCGTCGAACCGCACGCCCAATGCCTTACGGATCGTGCTGCGCCCGCCGTCGGAGCCGACCAGGTAGCCCGACGCTACCTGCTCACCGGTGCCCAGCGTGACCTCCACCCGGTCAGGCGGTTGAGAGAAGCCGGTCACCGCGGTGGCCTGCTCGACCGTGACGCCGAACTCGGCCAGCCGGGCGCGCAGAATCTGTTCGGTCCGCCATTGCGGAATGATCAGCCCGCTCTCGTAGGGCATATCGGGAGTCGGTGGCCGCTCAACCGGGCCAGCGCCCGCCACCAATACGTCGACATCGGCCATCGAGCGCAGGGTACGGGGAATTTCGCCGAGGAGGCTGGATCATTGTGGTGCGAGGGGCGCCTCAGGCCGCCGGGTCCTTCTCGGTGACGGTGTCGAGGTCCGGCAGCGGCCGGGTGCATATCTCGTGTGCGTCCTCGGCGGGGACACCGAACATGCGCAGCAGGCTCTCGATCATCAGGTCGGTGGCTTCGGCGTCGTCGCGCTCGGGTTGGCTATGCAGTAGTTGGCTCAGCCCGAGCAGTGCTCCACCGGCGGTGACCAGGGCGAGTTCGGGGTCACGGAGGTGGAACCGGCCGGCTTGGGCGGCGGCGGTGATGTCGCGCAGGGCGCGGGGGGCGAGCCCGCGATCGGCGACGATCATGAGCAGACCGTGGTTGCGCAGGACCTGGGTGAGCTCGGGGTAGCGCCTGTTGAGCCGGCCGGTCAGCCGGAAGCTGCGCGCGAACCTCTCCGCGGGGTCGTCAAGGTCCGCGGTCAGCGCGTCCAGCAGGTTGCCGTGCGCTTCGAGTGATTCGTCGACGGCCGCCGCGTAGAGCTCTTCCTTGCTCTGGAAGTGGTTGTAGAACGACCCCATCCCCACGTCCGCCAGGTTGGTGATCTCCAGAACCGAAACGTTTGGCCTTCCGGCGGCGAGCAGCCGTTGCGCCGCCCTGACCAGGGCGGCCCGGGTCTGCGCGCGTCGGCGCTCCGGCCGGGTCCGGGACGACTCGGTGTTGCGTGGCATGTGGTCACCCTCCGTTCTCCGCCGACCGACCACCAAGCGAAGCAAAGCGTTAGCTCTGACGAACTCGTCACAAACCCTCGTCTGACGAATCCAACATACCTGACGATATCGTCAGACAAGGGAGAGGAGCGGCGATGCGCACCGGCGAGGAGTTGCATCCGCGGGGAACCGCCCCCGGTGCGCCGTGCATGATCGTCCGCAAGGATGCGCGGTCGCGGTTCCTCGGGCCGGCGTTCCTCGCGGCTGGCGTCACCGACCTTCATCGGTTGGCCGAGGCGACCGGACAGAAAGTGACCGCGGTGCCGGAGTCCCTCGGCGGCGGGCAGGTGTACCACGAAGGGCAGCGCGAGCGCGGCCCCGACTTCCTGGGCCTGACCACCGGCCGGGAGCCCCGGCGCGAGCTGCGCTCGGTGATCAGCGCGCCGCGCGACGACAACGAGTTCACCGCCGAGCGCCTTCCTGGCCTGCTGAAAGCAGCCAACTCATGAGCATCTCCGTGCTGCGCACCGCCGATTCGTGGTGGGTCCTCACCCCCGGGGGCGCCGCCAAGGTCACCACCGAGGCGGTCACCACCGGTGAGCTGCTCGCGGATCGGACAGCCCTCGAGGCCGTGATCGCCGGACCCGACGCGGTGCCGGTGGAGAGCCTGCGGCTGGTGTCGCCGGTGACCGTGCCGTGCCGGGTGGTCGCCCAGATGACCAACTTCGTCTCGCACGTCACAGACGCCGACATGAACCCGGACCGCATCCCGCTGGCGTTCTTCCGCAAGGCCTCCGGCTCGATCAGCGGTCCCTACGACGACGTCATCAAGCCCGCCCACGTGCACTTCCTCGATTACGAGGCGGAGATCGGGCTGGTCATCGGCCGCGAGCTGCCCGTTGGCACCACGCTGACCACTGACAACCTGGCCGACTACGTCGCCGGCCTGGTGGTCACCAACGACGTCTCCGCCCGCGATGTCCAGCTGCCCAAAACCCAGTTCTACGAGTCCAAGTCCTACCCGACGTTCACGCCGGTCGGGCCGGCGCTGGTCCTGCTGGACGCCGACGAGCTCAACCGCTTCGGCGAGCTGCGCCTGCAGCTGCGGGTCAACGACGAGACGCGGCAGGACATGACGGTCGGCGGAGATATGATCTACCCGCCGCTGCGGGCCCTGCAGGCCCTGTCGCGGTTCCAGCGGCTCGACGCCGGCGACCTGGTGCTCACCGGCACCCCGTTCGGTACCGCGCTGAGCGCCCCACCGAAGCCGGTGGAGATTCTCGGCTCACTGCTGCCGGCGCACCTGAAGTGGAAGGCGTTCTTCAAGCGGCAGGCACACAACGCCAAGTACCTGCACCACGGCGACATGGTGGAGGTCTCGATCGCCACCGCCGACGGCACCGTCGACCTGGGCACCCAGCGCACCACCGTCAGGGATGCCTGATGAACCGGCCCGCCGCCCGCCACCGTCTCCCTGTCGTCGCCGCGGTGCTCGGCGTCGTCGCGGTCGGCGCTTACCTCCTCTTCGGGGCCGTGCTCGGTGCGGATCGAGGCGCCGCTGAGGACCTATCGGCGCAAGCAGGCGTCGAGGGCGCGAGCCAGCAGTCCACGATCCCGGCGACCCAAGCCGGCCACCGGTGGGCACCCGCGAAGACCGCCGGCATCACACCGGGAGTTCAGACCTATACCCAGGGCGGTCAGTGCACCGCCAACTTCGTCTTCGTCGACGGCGCCGGGAACGTCTACCTCGGACAGGCGGCGCACTGCGCGAGCACCGGCAAAGAGGACCAAACCAACGGCTGCCACGCGGGTAGTCGCGCGCTCGGTACAACCGTGACGTTCCACCGGGGCGGCTCCCCGGCCGGCGGTGGTGACGTCATCGGCAGAGGCCAACTGGCCTACAGCAGCTGGCTGACCATGCAGCGGAGCGGCGAGAAGGACGCCAACACGTGCGCGTACAACGACTTCGCCCTGGTGAAGGTCGACGCCAAGTACGTCGCTCAGGTCAACCCGGGCGTGCCTTTCTGGGGTGGCCCGGTTGACCTCAACACGACCGGCACCACATCGGGCGACAAGGTCTTCAGCTACGGCAACTCCAGTCTCAGGTTCGGGCTCGCCGGGCTGTCCCCACAGTCGGGCGCAAGCCACGGCGACGATCCAGCCGCCGGCGGTTGGTCACACACCGTGACCTCCCCGACCCCCGGCATACCCGGCGACAGCGGAAGTGCCTACCTCGACCCCGACGGCCGGGCACTCGGCACGCTCTCCACGCTGGGTCTGTCCATCCCGGCCGTCAACAACATCGGCGACCTGAACCGGGAATTGACCTACGCACGCGCGCACTCCGGCATTCCCGGGCTGAAGCTGGTCCTGGGCACCGAGTCGTTCGATCCGGCACGGCTGGAGAACTGTCTACAGTCGAGTCCGCCGGTCCCTCCGCTGCCGCCCGGGTTGGGGCCTCAGGGGCCAGAGGGCCCCACTGCCTGCACCGCAACACGGTAGGAGCCCGACGCACGAGACCCTACGAGGTCGAATATATGTTCGATCTCGGCTAGGATCGGCCGGGTGGTTGGGGTGCTCGCGTGGCAGCCGTCGCTGTTTGGTGGCGGTGACGATCCGCCGGAGATCGACGTCGGATTCTCCGGCTGCCGGCGCCAGCTGCTGGCCGAGGGAGCCTGGGTGGACGTGGTGCCCGGTTGGCTCCGCGGCGCGGATGTGCTGTTCGACCGGCTGCTGCAGCACACCCCGTGGCGCGGCCGGGAGGTGCGGATGTACGAGCGCGTCCTACCGGAGCCGAGGTTGACCTACCGGTGGGTGCTGCCCGAGCAGTCGCCGGGGGAGCTGGCCGACCCACTGCTGGCCAGGATGGCGGAGGTGCTCTCCGAGCGGTACGGGGAGCGTTTCACCCAGGTCGGCGCGAACTTCTACCGGGACGGCGCGGACAGTGTGGCCTGGCACGGCGACCGGGTGGCCAGGGACCTGCCGTCGGCGATCGTCGCCCTGGTCTCGCTGGGCGCGGTGCGGCCCTTCCGGCTGCGGCCGACCGGCGGCGGCCGCTCGGTCGGGCTGATGCCCGGCCCGGGGGACCTGCTCGTGCTGGGCGGGTCCTGCCAGCGCACCTGGCAACACTCGGTGCCCAAGGTGCGCGCCGCCGGGCCTCGGATCAGCATCCAGTTTCGGCACGCCTACCCCGGCATCGACACCAGGCGTTGACCTCGACATTACTTCAGGTTGCACACTGGCCTGGTTCTCCCGGGAAGTCGCGCGGCGCTCGCCGCGTTCCGTCTCCGGGAACGCGATGCGGAAGCGGGTGGGCGCCATGGCGGACGGCATGGGCGGTAGATCGATGATGTGGGCGGCGGCCCGCCGCGAGGAGCTCGGCCGGCGCTCGGTGGCCAAGGGCACACTGGCCAGGATCTGGCGCTTCGCCAATCCGTACCGGCGCCAGCTCCTGGTGTTCCTGCTGCTCACGGTCGTCTCGGCGGTGATCGGCGTACTCACCCCGCTGCTCGCCGGCCGGGTGGTGGACACGATCATCAGCGCCGGGCGGCTGCCCGACCCGGTGCGCATCGTGCTGCTGCTGGCCGGCGTGATCGCCGGGCTGGCGGTGCTGGACGCGGGCGTCGGGCTGGCCACCCGGTGGCTGTCCGCGGGCATCGGCGAGGGGCTGATCCTGGACCTGCGCCGGGCGGTGTTCGGGCACGTGCAGCGGATGCCGGTGGCGTTCTTCACCCGCACCCGGACCGGCGCGCTGGTCAGCCGGCTCAACAACGACGTGATCGGCGCCCAATCGGCGATCACCGACACGCTGGCCAGCCTGGTGGCCAACGTGATCCAGCTGGTGCTCGCGCTGGCCGTGATGATCGGGCTGGCCTGGCAGGTCACCCTGTTCGCGCTGGTGCTGGTGCCGGTGTTCCTGCTGCCCGCCAGGCGGATGGGCACCACCATCGCCGGGCTGCAGCGCGAAGCGGCCAACCTGAACGCCGACATGACCACCCGGATGACCGAGCGGTTCTCCGCGCCAGGGGCCACCCTGGTCAAGCTGTTCGGCCGGCCGGCTCGGGAGCGCGCGGAGTTCGGCGCCAGGGCGGCCAGGGTGCGGGACATCGGGGTGCGCACCGCGATGGTCTCGCGGGTGTTCCTGACCTCGTTGAGCCTGCTTTCCGCGCTGGCCCAGGCCCTCGTCTACGGGCTGGGTGGCTACCTGGCGGTGACCGGGCGGCTGGCTCCGGGCACCGTGGTCAGCATGGCGCTGTTGCTGTCCCGGCTGTACGGGCCGCTGGCCCAGCTGTCCAACGCCAGGGTCAACGTGATGAGCGCGCTGGTGTCCTTCGAGCGGGTGTTCGAGGTGCTCGACCTGCGCCCGATGGTGGCCGAGAAGCCCGACGCGCGCGAGCTCCCGGAGGGTCCGGTCTCGGTGCGGCTGCGGGACGTGCACTTCGGCTACCCCTCGGCGACTGAGGTGTCACTGGCGTCGCTGGAAGAAGTCGCCACCCTGGACGCGCGGGGCGGCGACGAGGTGCTGCACGGCATCGAGCTGGAGGTGCCGGCCGGCTCGCTGGTGGCGCTGGTCGGTTCTTCCGGCGCCGGCAAGTCCAGCCTGGCCGGCCTGGTGCCCCGGCTCTACGACGTGACCTCCGGGTCGGTCGAGCTGTCCGGGGTGGACGTGCGGGATCTCAGCTTCCCGGCCATCCGCGGCGCGGTGGGCGTGGTCACCCAGGACGGCCACCTGTTCCACGACACGATCGCGGCGAACCTGCGCTACGCCCGACCGGAAGCGACCGAGGCCGAACTGGTCGAGGCGATGGAGCGGGCGCGGCTCGGCGAGCTGCTCGAGTCGCTGCCGGACGGCTTGGACACCGTGGTGGGGGAGCGTGGCTACCGGCTCTCCGGCGGGGAACGCCAACGGCTGACCATCGCCCGGTTGCTGCTCGCCCGCCCGTCGGTGGTGGTGCTCGACGAGGCAACCGCGCACCTGGATTCTGAGTCCGAGGCGGCGGTGCAGGAGGCACTGGCCGAGGCGCTGCAGGGACGGACCGCGCTGGTCATCGCACACCGGCTGTCCACCATCCGCAATGCCGACCTGATCGCGGTGGTGGAACACGGCCGGATCGTGGAACGCGGCACGCACGACGAGCTACTGGCCGCCAAGGGCCGCTACGCCGACCTCTACCGCCGCCAGTTCGGCGCCGCCCGCACGGCCGACGACCTCATCAAACCCGCCGCCTAAGCC
>DASWST010000182.1:0-23719 GCA_036402515.1 Pseudonocardia sp. | reverse complement strand
GCCCAGCTGGCCGAGCTGAAGACGCTCGGCGAGCTCACTCACATCGCCCGCGCCAAGGGCGTCCAGGTGATGATCGAGGGCCCCGGCCATGTGCCGATGCACAAGATCGCGGAGAACGTCCGGCTGGAGGAGGAGTGGTGCGGCGAGGCGCCGTTCTACACCCTCGGCCCGCTGGCCACCGATATCGCGCCGGCCTACGACCACATCACCAGCGCGATCGGCGCGGCGATCATCGCCCAGCACGGCACCGCGATGCTCTGCTACGTCACGCCCAAGGAGCACCTCGGGCTGCCCAACCGGGACGACGTGAAGACCGGTGTGATCACCTACAAGATCGCCGCGCACTCAGCCGACCTGGCCAAGGAGCACCCGCACGCGCAGGGTCGGGACGACGCGCTGAGCCAGGCGCGGTTCGAGTTCCGCTGGGAGGACCAGTTCAACCTCTCCCTGGACCCGGACACAGCGCGCAGCTTCCACGATGAGACGCTGCCCGCCGAACCGGCCAAGACCGCGCACTTCTGCTCCATGTGCGGGCCCAAGTTCTGTTCCATGAAGATCACCCAGGACGTCCGGGACTACGCCGAGAAGCACGGGCTGACCAGCGTCGAGGCCATCGAGGCCGGCATGGCGGAGAAGTCCGACGAGTTCGGCGAGCAGGGCAACCGGGTGTACCTGCCGATCGCCGGCGAGTAACCGAGTAAGCGAGTACCTATGCCAGAGCCGACCGTCGGGGTCACCCCGCCCAGGGCGATGACAATCGCCGGCACCGACTCCGGCGGCGGTGCCGGCATCGCCGCCGACCTGCGCGCGTTCACCGCCTGCGGGGTGCACGGCTGCCTGGCCGTGTGCGCGGTGACCGTGCAGAACTCCGTCGGGGTCACCGGTGTGCACCCGATCCCGCCGGAGATCGTGGCCGCGCAGATCGCGAGCGTGGCCGGTGACATCGGGTTGCAGGCGGCGAAGACCGGCATGCTGGCCAGCACCGAGATCATCGAGGCGGTGGCGCAGGCGTGCGACCTGGCCGGCATCGGGGCGGCGCACAAGACGCCGCTGGTGATCGACCCGGTGGCCGCGTCGATGCACGGCGATCAGCTGCTGGCCGACTCCGCGCTGGACGCGTTCCGGAGCGTGTTGTTCCCGCGCGCCACGGTGATCACGCCGAACCTGGACGAGGTGCGGCTGCTGATCGGGCTGGACGTGCACGACCGGGCGGCGCAGTACGAGGCGGCCAAGCTGCTGCACGAGCTGGGGCCGGTGTACGTCCTGGTCAAGGGTGGGCACCTGCGCGAGGACACCGACGTGTGCATTGACCTGCTCTACGACGGGCACAGCTTCACCGAGCTGCCCGGGCCCCGGTTCGAGACCGGCAACACGCACGGCGGCGGCGACTCGATGGCCTCGGCGATCACCTCAGGGCTGGCGCACGGGATGCCGGTGCCGGACGCGGTGGCCTTCGGCAAGCGGTACATCGTCGAGGCGGTGCGGCACTCCTACCCGCTGGGCGCCGGCCACGGCCCGGTCTCCGCGCTCTGGCGGATCAAGGACGAACCCGTCTAGGCCGTGAGTGGGATTGGTCGCTATAGCGACCAATCCCACTCACAGGCCACTCGGGCTCCCGTGGTCGAATGAGGCCGTGCCGGTCCTGCAGCGAGACGACGCGACCATTCACTACGACGTGCACGGCGCCGGGTTCCCGGTGTTGGCGTTGGCACCGGGCGGCATGCGCTCCGCCGGGTCGTACTGGGAGCAGGTGCCGTACAACCCGGTCAAGGAGCTGGCCGGCGACTACCGGGTGATCACCATGGACCAGCGCAACGCCGGTTCGTCCACCGCCCCGGTGACCGGCCGGGAGGGCTGGGACACCTACGCTCAGGACCAGCTCGCCGTGCTCGATCACCTCGGCATCCAGCGCTGCCACCTGGTGGGCATGTGCATCGGCGGGCCGTTCATCCTCAGCCTGCTGCACACCGCGCCGGACCGGTTCGCCCGCGCCGTGGTGTTGCAGTCCATCGGCCTGGACGACAACCGGGACGCGTTCCGGGACATGTTCGACACCTGGATGACCGACCTCGCTCCGGCGCACCCGGAGGCGGACTCCGGCAACTGGGCGGCCTACCGCTCGTCCTTGTACGAAGGCGAGGACACGCTGTTCAGCGTGCCGGAGTCGGTCCTGCCGACGATCACCACCCCGATCCTGGTGCTGCAGGGCGACGACCAGTACCACCCGCGCAGCGCGTCCCGGCTGCTGGCCTCCTCGGTGCCGGACGCCCAGTTCGTCGAGCGGTGGAAGGACCCGGAGCACCTGCCCACCGCGACGGCCACCATCGCGGAGTTCCTGGCCGCGTCCTGACTGACCGCCCCCCGGACCGGGGGGCGGCCAGCCCCGGGCGCAGCCGCCTCAGACGCCCGCCGGCTCGGGGATCTTCTCGACGTCCACCAGATTGTCGGAGTAGACGCCGGCGAAGCCGAGCGTGCAGTGCCGGTCGGAGGTGATCGAGTTGACCGTGCTGCCGGAACTCTTGTTCTGCCAGTGCCCGACGTTGGCCATCACCAGGCCGGGCATCAGGGCGTCGTCCAGCGCGGCCGGGCCGGAGAAGGCGCCCCGGTCATTGAACACCCGCACCCACTCCCCTTCGGCGATTTCCCGCTCGGCGGCGTCCGCCGGGTGGATGAATACGCGCTGTTCACCCTGGGCGCGCTGCTTGTCCGACGCGTTTCCGTATTGGCTGTTGAGGAACGCGTGCGGCTTGGGCGAGACGATGTTGAGCGGGTATTTCTTTGCCAGTTCCGGGTTGGAGGCCGGGGATTCGAACGGCGGAATGTAGTCGGGCACCGGGTCGACATAGCTGCCGTCCTGCATGCCCTCATACATCGAGCGCCACACCGGCACGACGAAGTTTCCGCCCTCCGCGAGGCTGGACTTGAATTCGCATTTGCCCGACGGCGTCGGGAAGTTGCCCAGCGCGTGCGGGGCACGTTCTTCGGGGGTGCCCACATTAAGCCGCATCCAGCCGACCTCCTTCAACTTCTCGAAGGTGATGCCCTGCAGCGCGGGTGCTTCCCAATCGTGGAAGTCGATCAACATCTGTTCATCGGTGCGGTCCCAGTAGTCGTCGTCGAAGCCCATGGTCTTGGCCAGGCGACGGAACAGCTCGGAGTTGGGCACACAGTCCGAGGGCGGTTCGATGGCCGGCTGGTTGAGCGAGATGTACAGGTGTCCCCAGGTGACCATGATGTCGAGCTGCTCGGCCTGCATGGTCGCCGGCAGCACCAGGTCGGCGAACTTCGCGGTGTCGTTGATGAAGTGGTCGCTGACCACCGTGAACAGGTCCTCCCGCATGAGGCCCTGCATCGTCTTCGCCTGTGCCGGGCCCTGGGAGACCGGGTTGGAGTTGTAGACGAACAGCGACTTGATCGGTGGGTCGAGCTGCATCTCGCCGTTGAGTGCCATGCCGAGGTCGAGTTCGTTGACCACCCGGGTGCCTTCCGGGATCCACTGCGGCATGCAGATCTTGTCGAACAAGGTGGGGAACTCCCAGATCGGCATCTCCATCGTGCCGCCGCCGACGTGCCGCCAGGCCCCGACCAGAGCGGGCAGGCAGGTGATCGCGCGAATGGCGTCACCGCCGCCTCGGCTGCGCTCGATCGCGACACCCTGGCGGATCGCGGCGGGCTGGCTGGTGGCGTACTCCCTGGCGAGGGTGCGGATGTCCGCCGCGGGGATCCCGGTGATCTCGGAGACCCGCTCCGGTGGGAAGTTCGCGGCGCGCTCGGCAAGTTCGCCGTAGCCGACGGTGTAGTTCTCCACGTAGTCGCGGTCGGTCAGCGCTTGGGCGATGATCTCGTGGATCAAGCCCAGGGCCAGCGCTCCGTCGGTACCCGGGCGGATCGGGATGTGCCAGTCGGCCTGGCGGGCGGTACGGGTGCGCACCGGGTCGATCACCACGATCTTGGCGCCGTTGTCCTTGCGGGCCTTGAGCAGGAATGGCCAGCCGTGCAGGTTCGTGCTGGTCATGTTCATGCCCCACACGATGATGTACTTCGAGTAGGCCATGGACTCCACATCGAGCCCGCCGGTGCCGCCCACCGTCATGTGCCACGCGGTGGAGGACCCGGACTCGCAATAGGTCTTCTCGGCAACGGTCGACCCGAGCCGGTTGAAGAAAGCGTCACCCGAGGTCAGCCCGTTGATCACGCCCTGATGGCCCAGGTAGGCGTGCGGCATGATCGCCTGGCTGCCGTATTCGTCGATGATCGAAGTCCAGCGCTGCTTGATCTCGGCGAGCGCCTCGTCCCAGGTGATCGGTTCGAACTCCCCGGCGCCCTTCGGCCCGACCCTGCGCATCGGGTGCATGAGCCGGTCGGACTGGTAGTGGTGCTCAGGGAAGTTCTTCAGCTTCACGCACAGACCACCCTGGGTCATCGGGTGGTCCGGGTCGCCCTTGACGTCGACGAGCCTGCCGTCCTCGACGTGGTAGAGCATCGCGCAGGTATCCGGGCAGTCGTGCGGACACGCGCCGCGGACGATCTTCAGTTCCTTGCCGGTGGTGCCGGCCTCGGGTGCGAGCGTCATCGGGAGAGTCCTCCACTGAGTCCGAGCTAGTGAATTGATCGACCGGAGTGCCGAATAGGGCCCCAGTGAGCCAAGCTCGCGTTACAGCGCTATGACACGACGATGAAGCTGTGTAACTCTCGCGGAATCTCCGATCGAATTCAGGATCAACACCCATAAATGCAGGTCTCATCTGTAAATGGCGTGAGTCATCACTGTTTCGTTTCGGTAAAGTGCCCGTTCGGCGCGCCCCGCCGGGCGAGAAAGCGCCGTCGCGTACATATTTGCAGGTGTTCCTCAATGAACGCTACCCGGATAGAGTTCGTCATGCCGCAAGGGCGAGAAGTGAGCTATGGATGCGACGCCCAGTGGTTCCGCAATCTTCGAATAGAACCGACAGAAGAAAGAGTGGCAATGACTACCCAAACCGCCGAGTACGCGCGTTCCACGATCATCTCGGAGGATTACGAGCCGTTCGTGGTGGGAGGCGAGGCCATCGGTGAGGTCCACTGGATCCGCACCGAGGGCGCGGAGGGCGCCACCCTGGCCGTCGGACTGTGGCGGTCGGAGCCGCAGAGCTTCCCGTATCCGTTCACCGCCGACGAGACAATCCACGCGCTGCAGGGCGAGCTGGTCATCGACCTGGAGAGCGGCGAAAAGGTGACCCTGCGCCCCGGTGACATCGCCTCGTTCACCAAGGGCACCAAGTCAACCTGGACGGTCACCCAGCCGTTCAAGAAGTTGTTCGTGATCAGCGGCTGACCGAGTGACATCCCCCCGGCCCGAACCTGATTCCCCGCCGCGCGGGGGCGAACACGCCTGCGCCGACTCGGACCGGGTCGCGGCCGAACCCGTCGCGGAAGCCTTCCGTACTTGGATGCGCACCTGCGCCAGGGCCGGCTGGGCCGGGGTCCTCGGGGCGGAGGCCGTCGCGGTCACCGCGGCGCGCGGCCGGGTCACCGCCGAGCCGGTACGGGCGCGGTGGTCGGTGCCCGCCTACCGCGCCGCGGCCATGGACGGCATCGCGGTAACCAGCACGCAGATCAACACCGGCGACCCGAGCGGGTCGGCCGCGAACACGATCATGTGCTCGCCAGAGAACTTCGACCGCGTCGACACCGGGGACCTGGTACCCACCGACCGTGACGCGGTGGTCATGCGGGAGCAGGTGACGTTCACCCCGGCCGGCTTCGCGGAGATCAGCGGCCCGGTGATCGCCGGCCGGCACATCCGCCCGGTCGGCGAGGATATCGAGGCCGGCACGGTCGTGCTGCCCGCCGGGCATCGGGTGCGGCCCGTGGACACGGCTGCCTTGGCCGCCGCTGGCCACAGCAGCATCCTGGTCCGTCGTCGTCCCAAGGCGGCGATCCTGCCCACCGGCGACGAAGTCCGCCCGGTCGGGGCGAGCCTGGCACCGGGGGAGATCCTGGACACCAACTCGATCATGCTCGCCGGGCTGGCCGAGGACGCCGGCTGCACCACCGAGACGCTGCCGGTTGCCCCTGACCTGCCCGACCAGATCGCCGCCGCGGTTGCCGAGGCGGCGAGCACCGCCGATCTTGTGCTGGTCATCGCGGGGTCCAGCGCGGGTCGCGACGACTACACCTCCTCGGTCATCAGCCGGCTGGGACGGGTCGCGGTGCACGGCGTGGCGATGCGCCCCGGCCACCCTGTTGTCCTCGGCGTAGTCGGCGGCGCCGAGGACAACAGGCCCGGAACGGTCGCGGTTCCGGTGGTCGGGATACCCGGCTACCCGGCCTCGGCGGAACGCGCCTTCACCTGCTTCATTCAGCCCTTGCTGCGTCGCATCCTGCAGGCCGGCGCGGCCGACGAGCTCGCCGTGGCCGCCCGCCTGGCTGCCCCGATCGTCTCCGCCGAGCACCTCGAGGAGTACGTGCGGGTGCGGCTGGCCCGGGTCGTCGCCCCGCGCACCGGGCAAGTCACCCTCGTCGCTGTCGCCCTGCCGCGCGGGGCGGGTGCGCAGAACACGCTCGTGCAGACCGAGGCGATACTGCGCATCCCGGTCGGCGACGCTGGCTATCCCGCCGGCACAACCGTGCGGCCGGTGCCGGTCGACGGTGCGGCTCTCGCCGCGGGTACCACCCTCGTGGCCGGGTTGCGGTCCCCGGCGACCGACGCGCTCATCGACCTGCTCGGCGCCGACCGGCCGGCAGCCGCGGTGCACTGGCAGCCCCTCGACGAGCGTTCCGCCGTGGCAGCCCTGGCCGACGGCCTCTGCCACGCCGCCGCGGTCAGGATCGATCTCGCCGGCGAACGACCCGACGAACGGGCGGCCGCTGTGTTGGTCGAGCGTCTCGGGCCCATCACGCTACTCGAACTCGCCCACGGCGCCGGGCAAGCCGAAGTGCTGGTCATACCCGCCGCCGCGTTCGACAGCCGGGCGATCGAGCACCTGCGCACGGTGCCGAGATCGATGGGGTACCGGCGGGCGCTGCGCGAACTTGCCGGCTACACCGGGCGCGGCGCCGGCCACGAAACCTGGCACGGCCCCGCGGCGGATCTTGAAGGCGTGAACTCGGACTCGGCTTTGGCGGACGGAGCGACTCAATGTGCTACACGGTGAGATCCATCGACGATGTCCGCAACCTGGTCATCGCCACCCGCGGCCTGTCCGGGCTGTGCGACCTTCCCGCGCTGGTCACCAAGGCCTGTGGCCGGATGTTCGACCTGATCGGCGCCGATGTCGCGGCCATCGCGATCTACGACGGCGCGGACACCCTCATCCTCGGGGCGTCGGAAGGCAGCACCGCGCCGCTGGCCGGGATCCGACTCCCGCGCGGCTCGGGCCTGGGCTGGCGCGCGCTGGAACGAAGCATGCCGACCAGTACCGGCAACTGCGCCGCCGACGACGAGCACCTGGACGACCTCGTCGAGCTGCTCGTCGCTGACGACGTCCGCGGCCTGGCCGCCGTGCCGATCGAGTTCGGCGGGAACTGGCTCGGGGTGACGTACGCGGGGATGCGCGGGCGGCGGGTGTCCCCACGGACCACACTGCTGATGAACGAGTTCGGCGCCTCGCTGGCCCCGCTGATCGTCACCGCCGTGCGCGCCGATCGAGCCGGCCAGCTCGCCGTCGAGGAGGACCGCCAACGTATCGCGCAGCAACTCCACGACACCGCCGGCCAGCTGCTGTTCAAGATCTCCATGTCGGCCAAGGAAATCCAGCAGACCGCCGCCGCCGATCCGGAGACCGCCACCCGATCCGCCCGCTCGATCGAGGCCGACGCCGCCGAGGCCTCGGCCTACCTGCGCGAAGCCATGCACAGCCTGATGCCGAGCGCCGGCGCGCTGTCGGTCACCATGCGGCGCGACGTGGCCACCTTCGCCTCCCGCACCGGCATCGCCACCGAGGTCGTCACCCTGGGCACGCCGGCCCCGGCCAAGCCCGAGCTGGAAGCCGTCCTGCTGTCCACGCTGCGCGAGGCCCTGCACAACATCGAGAAGCACGCCGGGGCCAGCGCGGTGCTGGTGTCGCTGGCCTACCAGCCGCACCAACTTGTCCTCGCCGTCGAGGACGACGGCAAGGGCCTGCCCGCGGACTTCGAGCTCAATCCGGTCCCCGGTCGCCGCTCCGGGCTGGGCATTCCCGGCCTGCTGCAGAAGGTCAACGGGGCCGGCGGTGTGCTCCGGCTGGCCACCAACGACGACGGTGGCACCAGCCTGCGCGTCACCATCCCGTTGGTGGACTGCCCGTGAGCGCCGTACCGATGAGTACCGTGCTGATCGCTGACGACCACCCCCTGGTCGCACACGGCATCGAGAGAGTCCTGGCCGCGACGGCTGAGTTCAACGTGGTCGCCGCCTGCTACTCCGGGAAGGACGCCCTCGAGGTCGCCGAGCGCACACACCCTGACCTGGTCCTGCTCGATGTGCGCCTCGGTGACCTGAACGGTGCCGACGTCTGCCGCGAGCTCGGCACCAGCAGCCCGGCGGCGAAGGTGGTCATGCTGACCGCCTTCGGTGACACCGAGAATCTGCGCCGATGTCTGGAATCCGGCGCGGCGGGCGTCCTGCTCAAGGGCACCCTCGACCTGGACCTCATCCAGGCCCTGCGGGACGTGCGCGACGGCCTGATGGTGGTCGACGCCGGGATCGCCCGAGCGTTGGAAACCGCCAGCGGGTTACTCAACGCCGACAAGTCCAGCTACCCGCAGCTGCGCCCGCGCGAGGTCGACGTGCTGCGGCTGATGGCCGCCGGCATGACGACCAAGGACATCGCGGCACAGCTCGACCTCACCATCAATACCGTGCGCAGCTACACCCAGGCACTGATGGAGAAACTGGGCGCGCACACCCGCGTCCAGGCGATCGTCTACGCCCAGAAACTCCAGCTCATCTAGCCGGACATAGAGTTCGGCGCATGCCACTGTTCGCCTTCGAGGGCACCGCGCCGACCGTCGACCCGTCCGCCTGGATCGCGCCCACCGCGACGCTCATCGGCGATGTTCGCGTCGAGGCCGAGGCATCGGTCTGGTACGGCGCGGTGCTGCGCGGCGACTTCGGACCGATCGTGATCCGGGCCGGGGCCAACGTGCAGGACAACTCGGTGCTGCACGGCGGGGAAGACCCGCTGGTCATCGGCCCGGGCGCGACCGTCGGCCACCTGTGCGTGGTGCACAACTGCGTGGTCGGCACCGACGCCCTGATCGGCAACGGGGCGACCGTGCAGGACGGCGCCCGGATCGGAGACCGCGCACTGGTCGGCGCCGCCTCGCTGGTCCCACCGAACATGGTGGTCCCGGACGGGCAGATGGCACTGGGCGCGCCGGCCAAGCTGCGCCCGATGACCGAGTCGGCCGGCTGGTGGGTGCGCTCCAACCCGGCGATCTACCGCGAGCTGGCGCAGCGGCACCGCAACGGGGTGAAGGAGGCATGAAGCTCTACGCCGAGCGCCCCGGGCGGGCCGCCCGCCAGCTGCTGGCCGACCTGCTCGCGGTCGGTTGGCTGGCCGCCATCGGCTGGCTGGCCGAGCGCTCCAGGCAGCTCATGCTCCAGCTGCAGACCCCGGCCACCGGGCTGACCAACGCCGGCACCCAGATCGCCGATGCTTTCGCCGGCGCCGCCCGGACCGCCGCGCGGGTGCCGTTCGTGGGCAACCAACTGGCCGCGGCATTGGACACCGGCCGGGCCGCCGGGCATTCGCTGGCCGGTGTCGGTGAGCAGCAACTCAACGCGATCTCCATGCTGGCCACCGGTACGGCGGGGCTGGTGCTGCTCACCGGGGTGATGCCCGTGCTGGTGCTCTGGCTGCCGCTGCGGATCCACTACGCCCGGATGGCCGGCGCGGCGGCAGCCAGCCGGGAGCGGGACCTGGACCTGCTCGCGCTGCGGGCATTGACCGGGACCTCGGTGCGCCGACTCCGCGCGGTCACCGAGGACCCGGCCAGCGGATGGCGCCGGGGCGACCCCGAGGTGGTCCGCAAACTGGCCGCCGTGGAGCTGCGGCGGCTGGGGCTGCGCGCCAGATGAGTCCGCCGGTCGGGCTGCCGGTTTACCGGACGGTGATCGACTTGCTGTCGCTGTCAGGTGCGCCACCCTGGCCGCCGGATGGGTCGTCCTCGTACACCCGCAGCGTGTAGCTACCCGGCTCCAGGGTGAGGCTGAACGAGTAGGGGCTGAACTTCTGCCCCTCGGCGGTGGTGGTGAACCCGTGCCGCACCACGGTCGTTCCGCTGAGCACCTCCCAGAGCACGGTGGCCTCGAACACCGCCGCCTCGCCGGAGACCTGGAAGCTGCGGCCCAGCGTCACCCCGTTGCCCGGGTTGTCGATCTGCACCAGTGAGCGGCTGGTGTACGGGTCACCCCTGGTCAGCGGCTGGTCGACGGCGACGGTGCCCCACAGCTGGCGCACCTGCCGGCCGTCCACCAGCACCCGCACCAGGTCGGTGGCACCGAGCGCGCCCTGCACGGTGTACACCAGCTGCCGGGTGGCCCAGCCGGCCCGCGAGGCGTCCGGGCGGCTCCCCCCACCCTTCGGCTCGGTCAGGTCGACGGTGATCACCCCGGCGGTCCGGCGCACCGGGGCGCGCAGCGTCCAGCCGGTCGGCCACGCCGAGCGGTAGTTCGGGTCCACCCCGGCCGGGTGGGCGAGCAGCTCGCGCACGGCGGCCGAGCCGAGGTCGTCGGCCCCGGCCACCCGCACCTGGTGGAACTCCCGGTACAGCCGATCCCCGGCCGCGGTGTGGCCGAGGTAGTACACCGGCACCGCCCTGGTCCCGGGGGGCGCCTGGCCCGGTGGGCTGGCCAGTTCCGGTGCTCCCGGCGCTGGCTGGGCCTCGCCCGAGGGCGCGCCGCTCACGGACGAGGGCGCGGCCCCGGCGGAGGGGGAATTGGACGACGGCGGGGCGGTCGGGGTGGACGGGCCGCACCCGGCCAGCACCGCGACGGCCAGAACGGCGCCCAGCACCGCCGCGGTTCGCGGCACGGCGGTCCACGCCGAGGGCGATCTGCGCGGCGGCCGACCGTGGGCGCGCTCGTCCGTACCGGGCACTCGCAAGGCTTACCAGAGACGGGTGGCGCAGCGGCGGAGCCGCACCCGACCGGGGTCAGTTGGGTGAGGTGGACCTTTCGGCGGCGTGCGGGTCGGCCCACTGCGCGCCGGTCGGACAGGGCTCGACGGCGGCGAGGTTCGGCGCCGATCCGTTGGTCCCCTCACCGAGCAGGTCGGCCAGCTCCCGGTTGCTCCCGCCGGCCAGCCGGGCGATCTGCGCACCGGTCAGCCCGGCCTCACGCAGCCGCCGGGCAGCTCCGGCCAGCTGCTCGCGCTGCTGCTCGATGGACTCGCGCAGTTGCGCCAGTTCGCCCTTGCTGGAGTCCAGGTCGCCCACCGCGTGCAGCGCGCGGGCCGGGTCGGCGAGCAGTACGCCGAGCAGCCTGTCCTTCATCGAGCCTCGGTCAGGGCTGGCGTCGCCGTTGCGGTGGCCGTTGGACGCCGGTTCATCGGCCGAATGGGCCGCGACCAGGTTGGTCGGCGTGGGCACCGGCATCGCGTCCGGGCCCGGCGCGGGCGCCGACACCGGGATCTCCAGCTCGACCGTTGCTCCCTTGCCCTGCAGCGCCGAGGCCAGCGCGCCGATCAGGGTCAGCACCAGCGCTGCCAGGAACGCCGCGAACAGCCCATGCTGGAACGGCCCGGAAATCAGCCGGGGGAAGAACTCAGTGCCGGTCAGGGTGGCCACGTTGGCCGCCGGCAGGTGCGCGAGCACCCCACTCGGCGCGAGCAGCTCCTGGATCGGGTTGAAGCCGAGGAACGCGGCGAACAGGCTGCCCACCGGGGGCAGGCCGGCCACCTGGTCGGCGACCGCGCCGGGCACGCCCTGAGCACGCAGCCCGCTGCTCAGCGCGCCGGGCAGGGTGCCGGCCAGGCCGACGATCATGAAGGTGAAAAAGATGCCGATGGACAGCGCCGAACCGGAGTTGAAGAACGTCGCCCGCATGCCGGACGCCGCACCGCGCTGGTTGGCCGGGACCGCGCCCATCACCGCGGACGTGTTCGGCGCGGTGAACAGCCCGGAGCCGATGCCGTTGAGCACCAGCACGGCGGCGAACAGCCAGTACGGGAAGTCCACCGGGATGAGCATCAGGGCGACCATGCTCACCGCGACCAGCAGCAGCCCGACGGTGGCGAACGCGCGCACGCCGAACCGGTCGGAGAGCACCCCGGAGACCGGTCCGGCGACCAGGAAGCCGACGGTCAGCGGCAGCAGGTAGATGCCGGCCCACAGCGGGGTCTGCTCGAAGTTGTAGCCGTGCAGCGGCAACCAGATGCCCTGCAGCCAGATGATCAGCATGAACTGAAGGCCACCTCGGCCGATGGAGGTCATCAGACCGGCCAGGCTGCCCAGCGCGAACAGTCGCCCCTTGAACAACTCGATGTGGAACATCGGCTGGGCGATCTTGGTCTCCAGCACGCAGAACGCGGCCAGGACGACCACTCCGCCGATCACCGCGGTGAGCACCCAGGGGTTGGTCCAGCCGGTGGGATGGCCGCCGTAGGGGTTGATGCCATAGACGATGCCGGCCAGCAACACGCCCAGCCCGATGGCGAACGTGACGTTGCCCCACCAGTCGATCTTGCCGGCCAGCCGCTCACCAAGCTCGTGCAGCGAGCGGTACGACCAGATGGCGCCGACCACCGCGATCGGCACGCTCACCCAGAACACCGCGCGCCAGTCCCACTCGGCCAGCACGCCGCCGAGCACCAACCCGAGGAACGAACCGGCGATCGCGGATACCTGGTTCGTGCCCAGTGCCATGCCACGCTGGTGGGCCGGGAAGGCGTCGGTCAGGATCGCCGTCGAGTTGGCGAACAGCATGGCACCGCCGACGCCCTGGACCACCCGCCAGCCGATCAGCCAGAGCGCGCCGCCGCCCCCGCTGAACGGAACCAGGGCCAGCGCCACCGAGGAGAACGCGAAGACCACGAAGCCCAAGCTGTAGATCTTGACCCGGCCGAACATGTCGCCGAGCCGGCCGAGCGTCACCACCAGCACCGCGGAGATCAGCAGGAAGCCCATGATCATCCACAGCAGGTAGCTGAAGTTGCCCGGGGCCAGCGGGTCCAGGCCGATGCCTCGGAAGATCGCCGGCAGTGAGATCAGCACGATGGATGAGTTCACCGTTGCCAGCAGCATGCCCACTGTGGTGTTGGACAGCGCCACCCACTTGTAGCCGGGGTGGTCCTTGGACCACCGGCGCGGGGTGGCGCCAGGAGTGGATCGGGGTTGCTCCGCCATACCGCTGGACATTCGCAACCTTTCTCTCGACTGCCGACAATGTTAGTTGCGCAACGCAACCTGAGCTACCCGGTTGAGCTACCACTTGTGTCTCCTGGGTCACCCAGATGCCGGTGACCTCCGCGAAGTCCTGCGGGTCGACAACCCAACAGAGTGATCTTTTGGCCCACCGTTCGTGTTGGTCACACCCGACAGGACCGGTGAGCGGCGGGCGGAGGCTAAGGTCACCGCGTGTGGGACGCGGCCCGCGAGAAAGAGGTCGACCGCCTGGAGGAGCAGCTCAGCGTGTTCCACCGGCGGTCCCGCCGATTCCTGCGCACTTTCGCCTCCCGGGTGCACCCGGGCATCGACGCCGCCACCTACGCGGTGCTGCTGGTCATCGCGCAGGCCGGGCCACTGCGGTTGAACGAGCTGGCCGAGGAGTTCGGCCTGGACAAATCGACCATGAGTCGGCACGTGTCCACGCTGATCCGGCTCGGCCTGGTGCAACGCGACCCCGACCCGCTGGACGGGCGGGCGTTCCTGCTCACGCCATCCCCGGACGGGCTGCACCGGCTGGCCGCCGCGACCGATGCCCGGCGGGGTGAGTGGCGCGGCCGCCTGGACGGCTGGGCCACCAGCGAGCTCGCCGAGTTCGTCACCGCGCTGACCCGCCTCAACACCGACCTGGAGCGCCGCCGCCCCACCCAGCCCTAACCCCCGCCCCCGGCCACACCCGGGCGGCGGTCCTGGCCGGGGTTTAGTCGACGGCGGGGCTGGAGGCTTGGGCCCAGTAGCGGCGGGGGATGCGGCCGGCCAGGCGAGCCGCCCGGCCACCTTCGACGGCCAGCCGCATCGCGTGCGCCATCCGCTCCGGGTCACCGGCCCTGGTCACCGCGGTGGCCAGGAGCACCGCGTCACAGCCCAGCTCCATCGCCTGCGCCGCCTCGGACGCGGTACCGATGCCCGCGTCCAGCACCACCGGGACGCCGGCCGCCGCCACGATCATTTCGATGTTGTGCGGGTTGCGGATGCCCAGCCCGGTGCCGATCGGCGAGCCCAGCGGCATCACCGCGGCGCAGCCGGCCTGCTCCAGCTTGCGGGCCAGCACCGGGTCGTCGTTGGTGTAGGGCAGCACGGTGAAGCCGTCCGCGACCAGCTGCTCAGCCGCGTCCAGCAACTCGATGGGGTCGGGCAGCAGAGTCCGCTCGTCGGCGATCACCTCGAGCTTGATCAGGTCGGTCGCCAGCGCCTCGCGGGCCAGCCGGGCGGTCAGCACGGCCTCGGCGGCGGTGCGACAGCCGGCGGTGTTGGGCAGCGTCTCGATGCCGAGGCGGCGCAGCAGGTCCAGCACCCCGGTCCCGGCGGCGGCGTCCACCCGGCGCATCGCCACGGTGGTCAGCGCGGTACCGGAGGCGACCAGGGCGCGCTCCAGCACCGCCAGGTTGGTCGCCCCGCCGGTGCCCATGATCAGCCGGGAGGCGATCTTGCGGCCACCCACCATCAGCGGCTCGTCCACAATTCCGTCAGTCATGATCACCCTCCCTGCACCGCGGTCAGCACCTCGACCTTGGCGTCGGCGGCCAACCGGTAGCGCGCCCAGTCCGCCCGGGGCACCAGCTCGTCATCCACCGCGACCGCCACTCCGGTGGACGGAGCGCCCAGCGCGGTCAGCGCGTCGTGGACGCTCGACGGCTCGGGCAGCTCATGCGACTTGCCGTTGATCCAGATCCGCATCGGGTTACCTCCTCGCGCTCTCGGCGGGTGCCAGCCGGGTCGGCTCGGCGGGTGCCAGCCGGGTCGGGTCGGCCACCGCTACAGAGGTGGGTACCCGTTCGCCGGCCAACAGGGCCAGCACCGCGGCGACGGTGACCGGGGCGAGCAGCATGCCGTTGCGGCCATGCCCGGTGGCGACCAGCGGCCCCGGAGGGCCCGATCCTCCGGCCGATCCCTCACCGGGGATCACGCCGATCAGCGGCAGGTTGTCCGGGGTGCCGGGGCGCAGCCCGGCGGCCGCCTCCAGCAGCGCGTACTCGGCCACCCCCGGTAGCACCCGTTCGGCATCCCGCAGCAGGTCACGCACGCCGCCGACGGTGGGTTCGGTGTCGAAGCCGGTTTCGTACTGGGTTGCGCCGATCACCAGTCCTCCGCCGTCCCGAGGCACCGCGTACACCGGACGGCCGTCCACCACCGCGCGCACCGTACGGCTCGGTGGGGGCAGCGCGCCGGGCCGGTGCCGCAGCCGCAGGATCTCCCCCTTCACCGGCCGCACCAGGCCGGCCAATCCCGGGTGCAACGCCGCGCTGTGCGCCCCGGCGGCCACCAGCACGGCATCGGCGGCCAGCCACCGCCCGTCAGCCAACTCCACGCCGTCGCCGGCCACCCGGCGGGCCTCGGCGTGCACGAACTCGGCGCCGGCTCGGGTCGCGGCGGCGCGCAGCGCGGCCAGCAGCACCCGGTTGTCCACCGCCAGGTCGCCCGGTACGGACAGCCCACCGCGCACGTCCGGGCCGATGGACGGCTCCAACCGGCGCAGCTCCCTGGCACTGAGCAGCGACACGTCCCGACCGAGTCGGCCCAGGTAGTTCGCCAGGTCGTCCAGCTCGGCGCGGTCCCCAGCGGCGGCGGCCACCACCACCGTGCCTTCGGTACGCAGCCCGGCCGGCGCGTCCGCCGCCTGGGCCAGCGCTGTGGCGAACTCCGGCCATCGACCCAGTGACTCGGTGCCCAGCTCGAGCAGCTCCTCCTCGCCCGGCCAGGCCTCGGTGACCGGGGCGAGCATGCCTCCGGCCACCCAGGAGGAGCCGCTGCCCGGCGCCGGGTCGATCAGCTCGACCGCCCAACCGGCTTCGGCGGCGCGCCACGCGCAGCTCAGGCCGATCACGCCGGCGCCAACAATCGCGAGCCGGCCCGGAGGTGTCGCCTTCTGTTCCGTCATCACTCCCGCTCCCTGCGCCGGCATGACCCGGATCAGGTTCGACGGTCGGGACCGCGATAGTCCCCTCTCAGCCCGGTGCGGTGGCATTTGGGTATGCCCCGGGCTCCCGTGCGCAACCACCCACCACGATACGCGCCAACGCCCCCCAGCGTTACCGCCCGGCCCAGCCGGCCACCCCCGCGCGGTTACCCAGCTGCACACCGCGCGGGTAATTCCATGATCAAAGCTGCCTGGTGTGCAGTCGGGTAACAAGGGGACGTACCGTCGGGGCGTGCCTGATCTGGACGGTGGAAAACGTCGCGCCCGACTCGCCGACGCCCGGCTGTACCTGTGCACCGGCGCCCGCCAACGCACCGGTGACCTGGCCCAGTTCGCCGACGCGGCGCTCGCCGGCGGCGTCGACATCCTGCAGCTGCGGGACAAGTCCGATAACGGCGCCGCGCTGGAGGCCCGCCAGGAGATCGCCGCGTTGGAGGTGCTCGCCGAGGCCTGCGCCCGGCACGGCGCGCTGCTCGCGGTGAACGACCGGGCGGACATCGCGCTGGCGGTGGGCGCCGACGTGCTGCACCTCGGCCAGGATGACCTGCCGGTCGCGACGGCACGCCGGATCATCGGCGACGAGCCGCTGATCGGCCGCTCCACCCACGCGGTGAGCGAGGCGGCCGAGGCCGCGGTGGAGGCCGGCGTGGACTACTTCTGCACCGGTCCGACCTGGCCAACGCCGACCAAACCCGGACGGCCGGCGCCCGGCCTGGACCTGATCCGCACGGTGACCGGCACCGGCACCGCGCGGCCTTGGTTCGCCATCGGCGGCATCGACCGTGCCGACCGGCTGGACGCGGTGCTGGCCGCCGGCGCCCGGCGGATCGTGGTGGTGCGGGCGATCACCGAAGCGGAGGACCCGACCGCCGCCGCCCGCGCGCTGGCCGACCGGCTGCGCGCCACGCCCTAAAAACCCACGCCTGAGAAGCCCGGGCCTCGGACGCCCCGGGCCCAGCAGCCCCGCCGCTCAGCGACTCTGCTGGTCCCTCGGCTGGAACAGCCCGCTGTTGGAGTCGGACGGACCGAACCTCGGCAACAGGTTCGGGGTCGGGCTGGGTGGGCTGGAGCTGGAGCCCGGCGACTCGGACGGGCTTGGCCCGGCCGAGCCGGACGGCAACAGGTCCTCGAGGTGCTTGCGGCTGCTCTCTCGCTGAGAGGATTGGTCCGAGGAGGACGAGTTGCTCGAGTCACTGCTCGGTTTCGAGCTGGACGAGTCCTCCGGCTGCGGAGTGACATCACGCTGGGTGGTCGGCGGCGGCGCCGGCCGCTCCAACACGCGCCCCACGCTGGTGCCGCCGGTGCCGCCGGAGAGCGGCGACCCCTTGGCCCACTCGATGCCGGTGACCAGCGCCAAGCTCACCAGAAAAATCAGGAAAGTGCCGGTGACGAGCAGCCGGACGGGGCGGCGGGACGGGCGCGCCTCAGCCGGTGCGGCCCGACCGGCCTCGAGCCGGACAGTGCGTTCGTCCTCGACCGGTGCGAACTGCTGGACCTCTCCGTCCGCGCCAACTCGGCCGGCCACACCCAGCACCTTGGATTTGACGGTCTCCCGGGTCCGCTCGATGGACCGCTGGTAGATGCTGGTCGCCACGGTGGTGGCGACCGAACCCACCGCCGCGCCACCCACCGTGCCCAACGTGCCGAAGTAGGAGCCGAACACCGCCGAGGTGGCCGCCGCCATGCTGCCGGCCAGCACCTTGCTCATCGACAGCTTTTCGGCCGCCTTCTTGACCGCACTGGGCTCCGCCGTCGGTGGCGTCGGGCTGATCACCTGGTTGACCACCGGGACCGGCGGCAACGACACCTGCGGCACGCCTGGCGGAAGCCCCGGCGGGGAGGCCGGCGGCTGCAATTGCGCCGGCGGGCGCACCGGGCCCCGACGGTCTTCCGGCCAGCGGCGGGGCGGTCCCACCGGCGGCACCGGGGTTCGGCTGGGCAGTGGGCCTACCGCGGGCGGGAACGGCTGGCTGGGCAGTGCACTCGGCACCTGGCCCGGGGCCGGCCAACCCGGCGCGCGCATCGGGCGCTGTGGCTGGTTCCGGGCCGGGCTGGGCAGCGGGCGGGGCGGCGTCGCGCGGCGGCCACGTGCGCCGCGGAAACGTGGGATGACGTTCGTGACTTCCTCCGCGGTCGGGTCGGGCTCGGATTCTCCGTCCGAGTTGGCCGCTGCTTCGGTTGTGGCCCCCGGTGCGCCGTCGGTTTCCGACTCGAAGGCGGCCGCCCGGGTGTCGAACACCATCGTCGGGTCGTGGTCCAGCGCCGGCGTCGCGCCAGCATCCGGCTCCGCCTGAGCGGCCGGCTCCGCGCGAGCGGCTGGCTTCGGGCGACCGGCTGGCTCGGCGCGACCGGCTGGCTCGGCCTGAGCGGCCGACCCGAAGTCAGCGGCCGGCGGCTCGGCCGCGGCGGGCTCCGTGCGAGCGGGCGGCTCCGGGTCGGCGGCCGGCTCAGCGGGCGAGTCAGCGGCAGCGCCAGGTTCCGACGCGTCCGCCTCGGCCTCTACATCCGGCTCGGCCTTGCCCTCCTCCGCGCCGTCCTCCTGCGCGCCGTCCGAATCCGGCTTCGGCTCGGCCTCGCCGGCCGGCGCCGCGATGGCGTCGGGCCGCTCGACCGCCGATTCGGCTCCCTGGGTCTGATCCGCCTGATCCGGCTGACCGGCCTGAGACGCCTGCCCCGAAGTTTCCGAAGTCCCCGAAAACTCCGACGCCGCTGACGGTGCGGTCGACGTCGGCTCGACCGTCTCGGCAGGGGAGGTCTCCTTCGACTCCTCGGCCTTGCTGGCGGAATGGGCGGCTGGGTCGGGTTTCGCGGTCATAGCTCCGGGTCGAGGGTGGGGTTGCGCTTCGTATAGTCAACGGGCCGGCTGGCCAGAATATCCAGATGATCACTGATCGTGAGCGGCTTCACCCGACCGTGCTCGAGGGTAACGGATACCTGGATGGTCATCCGGCAGGGCGGTGCGCATCACCGGCCAGGACAGCGCCACACACACCACCACGGGTACCCAGGTAAGCGCACGCGCAATACCGAGTGCGACAACCTGATCTGCTCGGTACAGCGGGATGAACACCGCCAGCCGAACCAGGTACTGTACCGCCCACACCCAACTCGCCCGGGAATAGCCACGCACCAGGTCGGGATCGGCCCGCCACCGGGTCTTCTGCCCGAGCCCCAAGCCGACTATCACGCCCAGTAGCGGCCACCGGACCGCTATGGAGGCCACCCAGACCAGCGCGCTCGCCGCGTTGGAGGCGATCTGCAGCAGGAAGAAGTCGGCGGCCCGCCCGGTGTACAACACGATCGACGCCGCCACCACCACGCCCAACAGGCCCAGCGCGACCCCCGCCGGCCGCTTGCCCCTGGCCAGCCGCACCCCGGCCAGCACCAGACCGGCCAGGAACGCGGCGCCTGCGCCCCAGAGCACCGCCGCGCTGGATGACCCCCGCTGGTCAGCGCCGGACGACAGGACGGCGCCGGCCGCCGCCCAGGCTGTGACAAATGCCACAGCTGGGATGCCCGCGTCGAGTGCCCCTGTCCGACCACCCAGGACGTCGGTCAGTGACGGCCCCGAAACATCCGGTTTGCTCGCCATGTCCTCACTGTGCCCTACCGCGCTCGTTCGGCTTCAAGAACACCTGGCGCACGCGTCCCGGAGGAGGAATCCTTGATAATGAGCGACTGGCCGATGAATCGGCTGTGAACACGAGGGAGGCAAGAGGTGCGGCCAGCCTGGAAGAGCTACGTCGCGCTCGGCGACAGTTTCACCGAGGGGCTCGATGACCTACGCGACGACGGCACACCCCGAGGCTGGGCTGACCGGGTTGCCGAACGGCTGGCCATGGACGTCCCCGACTTTCGCTACGCCAACCTCGCGGTGCGCGGCAAGCTGCTGCACCAGGTCGTCGCCGACCAGATCCCGGTTGCCGAGCAGCTGCGCCCCGATCTGATCACGTTCAGCGCCGGTGGCAACGACATCATTCGCCCCCGCTGCTCCCCGGACTGGGTGGCCGAGCGGTTCGACGCCGCGCTGGGCCGGGTGATGGCCACCGGGGCCGAGGTAGTGATCTTCGCCGGGTTCGACACCCGCCGGGTACCGGTGCTCAGCCGTATCCGCGGCCGCATCGCCACCTTCAACGAGCTGCTACGCACCATCGCCGACAACCACGGCTGCAAGCTGGTGGACCTGTGGGCGATGGCGCCGCTGTCCGACCCGCGCTCCTGGGGCCGGGACCGGCTGCACCTCACCCCGGACGGGCACCGCCGGGTGGCACTGCGCACCCTCGAGGTGCTCGGCGTGCCGGTCACCGAGGACTGGCGGGAGCCACTGTCGGTGGAAATCCCCCGCCCGTGGCAGCACCGCCGGCAGGAGGACCTGTCCTGGGCGCGCGACTACCTGGTTCCGTTCCTGCGCAACTGGGCCAGCGGCCGGCCGACCGGCGAGGGCTTCGCGCCGAAGCGCCCCGAGCTGCTGCCCTATGTCGAGGCCATGCCGGGGACGAGCACCCAGCTCAGCTGACTGGCCCGGGGGCGCCACCCCGATCGTCCCCACCAGGTAGGCCGAGCGTGCTGGCCACGCGCTCGGTGTGGAAGTCGCCGTCGCCGAAGCTGAGCGCCGTGCTCATCGCGTGCGTGGTGAACAGGTGCAGGTCGTGCTCCTCGGTGAAGCCGATGGCCCCGTGCACCTGCTGGCCGAGCGCGCAGACCCGCTGGTAGGCGTCCGACACCCAGGCCTTCGCCGCCGACACCGCCAGGGCCACCTCGGCGGGAGGGTCGACGCCGGCGGACAGTCGCCAGATCGCCTCGTACCCGATGAGTCGGGAGCCCAGCACGTCGATGGCCATGTCCGCGCAGTGGTGCTGGACGGCCTGGAAGCTGCCGATCGGCCGGCCGAACTGGTGGCGCTGCCCGGCGTACTCCACGGTCAGCTCAAGGACCCGCTGGGCGCCGCCGACCATCTCCGCGCAGCTGGCCGCCGCGCCGAACGCATCGGCCGCCTCCACCACCTCGCGGCCGCCGCCCACCGAGCCGAGCACCCCACCGGCGCCGACACCCACCCGGTCGAACCGCACCCGGTACCGCCGCTGCGGCCCGATCACCTCCAGCGGCTCGATCGAGATGCCTTCGGTGGCCGCGTCCAACAGGAATACGGTGAGCCCGACCCCGGTGCTCGCGGCGACCAGGAAACCGTCGGCGGCGCCCGCCCACGGCACGAACATCGCGGTGCCATCCAGGGTGAAGCCGCCGCCCTGCGCCTCGCTGGCCAGCACGTCCGAGCCGGTCGAGCCCCAGCCGCCACTCGGCGCGGCGCGCAGGTAGGCCACCGCCCGCCCGCTGGCGATGCCGCCCAGCCAGTGCGCCCGCTGCGCCTCGGTGCCGAACTGGGCGATCGGCATTCCCGCGCAGGCCACCGTGGTCAGGAACGGGCTGGGCACCCCGGCCCCGCCCATCTCCTCGATCAGCAGGCACACCTCCAGGAATCCCTCGCCGACCCCGCCGTAGGACTCCGGCACGGCCAGCCCGGTCCAGCCGAGCTCGACCATCTCCTTCCACAGCCGGGTGGAGTAGCCAGGAACGTCAGAGCCGCCGCCGCGCACCGCCCGCGCACCGGCGGTGTCCGCCCAGGACCGCAGCAGGTCCCGCGCGGTGGACTGGATCAGCCGCTGGTCGTCGGTCAGGTTCAGGTCCATCGGTTTCCCCCGCTCACGGCGACGGCGGGGGGATCTTGTCCGAGCGCACCCAGACCCCGGGCCGCTCCTCCCAGAACAGCTGCACCAACACCCCGCCGGCGTGCTTGGGATGGATGAAGGTGTGCTTCCAGGCGGCGCCGTCCTTGACCCCCTCCTCGTCGTCGAAGGTCGGCACCTGGTGCGCCACGCAGGCGTTCAGCGCGGCGTCCCAGTCCGCCACCTCGAACGTGACGTGGTGTGCCGCCGGGCCGCCGCGGGCCAGGAACTTGTCCACGAACGAGTCCTCGCCGCGACCGGTGATGACCTCCCAGCAGATGCTGGACCCGGGGATGTTCAGCACCAGGTCGGCCATGTCCGGGATCTCGTCCTCGGCGGTTCGCCACACCTGCACGAACCCGGCCAGCTCGGCGTACCAGTCGGCCAGCTCGTCCCGGTCATGGAACGCCTGGCAGATGTGGTCGATGTTGCGGATGCCCAGGGCGGGCTTGTCCGTGGCCACCGGCCGCGCCGGCTCGGCCTCCTCGTCGCCGAGCATGGCCAGGTTGCCGGGGCCGCGCAGCCGCCAGAGCACCCCGGGGCCGTGCTCGGGCGGAGACAGCGAGGCTTCCACCCAGCGGCCCGGCACCGAGTCGGTGATCTTCAGGCCCCGGCGCTCCAGCTCGGTGACCGCCGCGTCCAGGTCAGGCACCTCGGCGCCCACGTGGTGCAACCCAGGCCGGCCGCCGTGGTCGTCCAGGTAGGACTGCAGCGACGAGCTCTCACCGGAAGGGGACAGCACCACCCAGGTGTGGGCCGCGGTGCCCGGCACCTGCAGGCGCACGCCCTTCACGCCGGCCGAGGGGTTGTCCCAGGTGTGCGTGCGGCGGAAGCCGAACAGGCTCTCCAGCAGGCCGACCTGCTTGTCCAGGTCCGGGGCAACCGCCGCCACATGATCAATTCGGTAGATGCGCAGCAATGTGTCCTCCTTCGTCGTCGGACCCGTGCCTAGACCGGGTGCGGTTCGATCCAGTCGTAGCCGTTCGTGACCAGCTCCTTGACCAGCCGCAGGTTGTAGCGGTTCATCGCGGCGATCCGCTCGGCCAGTTCGGCAACGCGAGAGTCGAATTCGTCGGCGGCGAAGACGTTGTTGACCAGGCCGATCTGCAGCGCCCGCTGCGCATCCAGCCGGATGCCGGTGAACAGCATCTCCTTGGCCCTGGCCAGCCCCACCCGCCGCGGCAGCCGCTTGACGCCGCCCCAGCCGGGGGCGTTCCCGCCGAACTCCGGCTGGTCCGGGTCGCCGTCCTCGGTCATCTTGGGCCGGTACGGCGGGCGGGCGGACAGGGTGATCTCGACCAGGCCCATCTTGGCGTTCTCGTGGCAGACGATGAAGTCCGCGCCCAGCGCCAGCTCCAGCCCGCCGCCGACCGCGTAGCCGTGCACAGCGGCGAACACCGGGATGGACAACCGCTCCATCATGGCGAACGTCTTCTCCCCGAGGCGGCCCTGCTCAATGCGGTCCGCCTTGGTCAGCGACTCCGACCACTTCAGGTCCATGCCCGCGCAGAACGCCCGATCCCCGGCGCCGCGCAGCACCGCCACGCACACCTCGGGGTCGTCGTCGATCTCGGTGAACACCCGACGCAGCGCGTGCATCATCTCCGGGGTCAGCGAGTTCAGCTTGTCCGGCCGGTCCAGGGTGATCCAGCAGACCCGGTCCTTGATGGCCACATCCAAGCCCTCGTACATAAGTCCTCCTTCGTCTGGGTCGTGGGTGGGGGGGGGGGGG
>DASWST010000181.1:0-3562 GCA_036402515.1 Pseudonocardia sp. | reverse complement strand
CGATGACCACCTCATGACCGTCCGAAGTCAACCGGCGGCCAACGGCCAACCCGATCCCGCCGGCCCCGCCGGTGATCAAGTATCGACCCATACTGGTTCTCCCTCCCCCGCGGGCACCGCGGAGCTCCCCCGGAATCGAGTCACCTTGCGGCGGCGACGGTGGGCGCGGCCTTCGCGGCGAGCCAGGGGTAGCGGTCGGTGTCCCGCCCCGCGTAGTCGGGGTCGCGGTAGATGAAGACGCGATGGATCTGCCAGTCGCGGATCTCGAACACGTCGCACCAGCGCCCGGCACCCCACTCGGGCACGCCGGCCCGCCACGGCCCGTCCTGGTGCTCGCCGTAACTGGTGCCCTCGGCAACGATCGTGTCCCCGCCGGAGAAGATCCAGTTGAAGTTGGCGTAGTCGTGCTTGATCGACTTCAGGGTGCTGCCCAGGTCGCCGAACATCCGGCCGATCTGCTCGCGACCCTCGGCGATCCCCCACTTCGGGAAGTACACCTGCGAGTCCTCGGCAAACAGGTCCAGGATCGAGCCGCCCCCGCTGGTGGTACCGCCGTTGTCGAACGCCTTCAGGTACTCCAGCGCGACGGACTTGCGCTGCTCGTCGGTCATGGTCTGGGTGGCAACAGCCATGGTGCCTCCTTGCGTCGGCCGTGAGTGGTATTGGTCGCTATAGCGACCAATACCACTCACAGGGTTTTACTCGGTGTGTGCGGCGGTGGCGGCGCGGTGGGCGAAGGCGAGGATCGGGCCGAGGGTGGCGCCGCCGGCCCAGTAGGCCTGGGCGGAGGCGGAGGCCACGCAGTTGCCCACCCCGTAGAGCCCTGGGATGGGTTGGCCCAGGTCGTCCAGCACGTGGCCGTCCGGGTCGGTCTGGGGGCCGCCCTTGGTGTCCAGGGTGCCGCCGGTGACCAGGGCGGCGTAGTACGGCCCCTGCTCGGCCAGCGGCCACAGCGTCGGGTTCTCCCGGCCCGGCTCCTCCTTCACCGGGCCGTTGAAGATGAGCTGGATGGCCGTCTCACCCCGGTGGAAGTCGGTGTCCCGGCCCGCCGCGGCCAGCTCGTTGTACCGGGCCACGGTGTCTTTCAGGGTGGCGCCGAAGCCGTTGGCCAGGGTGACGCCGCCGGTCCTCGAGGCGAGGCCGGCCAGCCGCTTGTCGATCGCCGACGCCAGCTCCGCCAGGGTGTTGCCCCTGATCACGTGCGAGTCGTCCGCGCCGGGTGACACGATCAGCCTGCCGTACTCGTCGCTGGCGCTGTGCTCCTGGGCGCGCTGGTCCCAGATCTGGATCAGCACCAGGTTCGGGTACTCGCCGGCCGTGCCGTCCCACTGGAAGAACTTCTGCGCCAGCTCGTTGTAGGGCAGCTTCTCGTTCACCACCCGCCGCCCGGCCTTGTCCACGAACAGCATCGAGTCGCCGGACACGGAGAACATGCCCACCAGGTCCGCCCGCCCGGAGCGTTCCAGCGGCACCGGGCACATCCACGCGTAGTTCATGTTGCGCAGCTGCGCGCCCACCGCCGAGGCGATGCGGACGAAGTCGCCCTCGTTGGTGGCCGCCGCGCAACCGCGGTAGGCAGGCACGCCGAGGAAGTTGGTGCGCAGTTCGTCGTCGTGGGTGAAGCCGCCGCTGGAGAAGACCACCGCCTTGCGTGCGCCGATCCGGTGCGTGGCCCCGTCGGCGGTGGTGGCTTCCACGCCGACCACCCGGCCGTCGTTGACGATCACCCGCTGCACCCGGTGGCCGGTGCGGACGTCCACGCCGTCCCGCTCGGCCGCCGCGCACAGGGTGCGCACTGCGTTCTCCCCGCCGTCGGACATCGACTCGCTCGCGTCCACCGGGACCAGCACCCGCCCGTACGGCGCCTTGTCCTCGGGGAGCTCCGACCAGTAGTCCGGCACCGCCGGGCAGTGCCGGTACGGCAGCGCGCCCCGCTCGGCGAGCAGCTCGGTGGCCGTACTGGCGCTGTCGTAGATCGCCGAGGCCATCGCGTGCTCCCACTCGGTCAGCCCCAGCGTGCGGCTGCTCGGGTCGTACCGGGTGGGCCGGGACAGCCGGGCCACGTAGCGCAGGAAGTCGTCGCGTCCGTCGGTCAGCCCGGCCGCTCGCATCGGCTCGTTGTTCGGCACCCAGTACCAGAACGCCGCCTTCTTCGCGGTGCCGCCCAGCTCCGGCGCCTTCTCCAGCAGGATCACCTGGTCGCCCAGCCATCGGCTGAACAGCGCGGTGGGCAGGCCGCCGCCCCCGCCGCCGACCACCACCACGTCCGCCTCGGCGTCGAACGATCCGCCGCCCTGTGCCGGTCGCGCCGTCTCGCGGGCGGCCACATGCATCGCCGTACTCATCGCCGTGCTCGTCTCAGTGTTCGTCACAGGGGCTCCTAGGCTCCGGAGTACTTCATGCTCATGCCCAGGTCGACCGGCAGCGCGATGCCGGTGATGTACCGGGATTCCTCGCAGGCCAGGAACAGCACCGCGTTGGCCACGTCCGCCACGTCCAGGTACGGCTGGTCCCACATGTTGATATTGGCCAGGGCCTCGAGGGAGTCCTCGAACGTCGGGCGTTCCAGGTCCGGCCGGTAGATCTTCGCGCTGAACTCGTTGTCGATCATCGTGGTGCGCACGTTCGTCGGGTGCACCGAGTTGACCCGGATGCGGTGCGGCGCCAGCTCGTTGGCCAGCGTGCGGGCCAGCCCGAGCACGCCGTGCTTGGCCGCGTTGTAGTGCGCGATGTTCGGGATGCCGCGCAGTCCGGCGGTGGAGCTGATCAGGATCACCGAGCCGCCGGGTCCGCGCTCGATCAGGTGCGGCACGGCGGCCTTGGTGGAGTGCCACACGCCGCTCAGGTTGATGTCGATCATGGTCTGCCAGTTGGCCTCGTCCAGCTCCCAACTGGGCAGCACCGAGTTGATGATCCCGGCGTTGGCCACCAGCACGTCCAACCCGCCGAGCTCGGCCACGCCGGCGTCCAGGCCGGCCTTCAGCGCGTCGAAGTCGCGGACGTCGGCGGTGAAGTGCACCACCCGCCGGTCCAGCTCGTCCACCGCCTTGACCGTCTGGGCCAGGTCCTCGCTGGTGGCCGGCGCATAGCTGACCGTGTCCACCGGGCCGGCCAGGTCGGTGGCGATGATGTCCGCCCCCTCGCCGGCCAGCCGCAGCGCGTGCGCCCGGCCCTGTCCCCGAGCCGCCCCGGTAATGAAGGCGACTTTGCCTTCCATCCGTCCCATCAGACTCCTTCCGTCGAGCTGGTGAAATCGCTGGTCAGGGGTCGTGAGTGGCGAGAACGCTGGTCAGGACGTCGAGGAGGGTGGCGGCGGGGTCGTCGACCAGGTGGGCGGAGCGCCAGGCGACGTGGGCGTCTGGGCGGACCAGGACGCAGCCGTCCTCGCCGACTTCGCGGGCGCGGGTCCAGTCTTCGTAGACGTCGATGTGCTCGCGGCCCGGGCCGATCACGTGCGCGGCGATCTCGATGCCCAGCTTCTCCGCCACGGCGGCCGCCGCCTCCGCCCACGCCTCCCCGGAGATCCCGGTGAGCAGCGCGAAGCGGCCCTTGCCGGACAGGT
>DASWST010000180.1:0-37342 GCA_036402515.1 Pseudonocardia sp. | reverse complement strand
CCCGCCCCCGCCGCAGGCGGCAAGAAACAGCGAGGCGGCGAGCAGCCCGCCACCCTGCAGCGCGCGACGACGGTTGATCTGATGACTCACTTCACGTACCCCGCGTTTATGTAGTCGACATCGGCGAACCCGGTCGCGCCGAAGTTGGCCAGCGTGGAGCGGACGGCGGCCACCTCGGGGCGGGGGTACAGCGGCAGGTCGTGCATGTTGGCCCAGAGCAGCGTGTCGATCCGGTGGCCGATCTCCACCCGCTTTGCCTCGTCCAGCTCACCGATGCCCTGCGCGAACAGCTGGTCGATCTCGGGGGTGCCGATCCGCCCGTAGTTCTGCCGCACGTTGTCGCCCAGCGGGCTGGCGTAGATCCCGACCGAGCTGCTCAGCGGCGTCGGGGTGCTGCCCCAGGCGAAGGCGGCCAGGTCGAAGTTCCCTCGGTTGATGTCGGTCACCCACGTCGACCCCTGCAGCGGGTGGAGCTCCACGGTGACGCCGAGCTGGCCGAGCTGGTTCTGCACGGTCTTGCCCATGTCCACGTTGGTCTGGGTGTCGAAAAAGACCAGCCGCAGCCGCAGCGGCGCCCCGCCCTTCTGTCGGGGTGCGCCGGCAGAGGGGCGTGCCCAGCCGAGCTCGTCCAGGGCGCGCTCGGCCTGCGCCGGGTCGAACCGCAGGGCGCCGGAGTTGTCCCGGTAGTCCTTGCTGCCCAGCCGGAAAATGCGGTTCCCGGCCACCTGAGCGTTCGGCACGATCTGGCCGACCATTCGCTGGGCGAGCGCCGCCCGGTCGATGCCTTGGGCGACCGCGAGGCGCAGCCGCACGTCGGAGAGCACCGCGCCCGGCGAGCCGTTGAAGGTGATCTGGTTGAAGTACTGCGACGGGCTGCTGCGGATCACCACGCCGGGGATGCCCTGGGCCCGGCGTAGCAGGTCAACGCTGGAGCCGATGTCGTAGTAGTCGATCTCGTTGTTGGCCAGCGCGTCCGGCTGGGCCGCCGTATCCATCGCCCGGAAGATGATCCGGTCCAGCTTGGCCGGCGTGCCCCACCAGCGCGAATCCCGCTTGATGGTGACCGTCTTGGCGGTCTGGTCGATCGACTCGACGGTGAAAGGGCCGGCGGTGACCGGCATCGAGGTGGCCCACGCGGTGTTGAACGCGGCCGGGTCGGCGTACCGAGACGCCGGGTACAGCGGCTCGAACAGCGCCTGCCACTCGGCGAAGGTCTTGCCGAAGGTGACCACGACCTGCTTGTCGTCGGCTCCCCTGGCCACCGAGGCGATGTCTTCGTAGCCGGTCGTCCCGGCGGTCTGGAAGGCCGGGTTGGAACCGTTCTGCGCCTTCCAGGACGCCTCGAAGTCCCGCCAGGTGATCGGCGTGCCGTCGCTCCAGGTGGCCTTCGGGTTGATCGTGTAGGAGACCACCTGTGGGTTGGTGGAGGTGACCGCGGCCGAGGTGAGGTAGTCCGGGTTCATCCGGAACCCGCCGTCCACCGTGCCGGGGAAGAGCTTCGGCAGGGTCGCGTCGGTGACGGCCAGGGTGTCCCGGGTGGTGCCGTCCAGGTGGTTGTAGTTGAAGTTGGTCGGCAGCGCGTCGATCGGCCAACGCAGGTCGCCGCCGTCCCGCACCGCCTCGCGCGGCTGTGGGTTGACGTCGTTGCCGCCGACGGTGGCCGGCCCGGCGAGCTGGCCTCCGCCGCCCGAGCAAGCGGCCAGGGCCAGCGCGGCGGCCGCCACCAGCACGGTGAGACGACAGATCACTTGACGTATCCCGCGTTGATGAAGTCGATGTCGGCGAACCCGTGCGCGCCGAAGTTGGCCAGGGTGGCGCGCACAGCGACGGCGCCGGGGCGGGCGTACAGCGGGATGCTGTGGGCTTCCTCCCAGATCAGCCGGTCGATCCGGTTGCCCAGATCAGCGCGTTTCGTGTCGTCCAGCTCCGCGATCGCCTGGGTGAACAGTGCGTCGATCTCCGGGTTGTAGATGCGGCCGTAGTTCTGCAGCACGTTGTTGCCGACCACCGTCGCGAAGATGCCGAACGAGCTGCTCAGCGGGGTGACTGTGGTGCCCCAGCCGCCCACCGACAGGTCGAAGTTCCCGGTAGTCGAAGCCGGGCCGATTTCGTTGCCCGGCAGCTGCTGCAGGGTCACCTCGACGCCGATCTGGGCCAGTTGGTTCTGCACCGACTTGGCCACATCGGTGTTGGTCGGGGCGTTGAGCAGGATCATCCGTAGGCGCAGCGGCTTGCCGTTCTTCTGCCGGGTTGCGCCGCCGTTGCGGACCCAGCCGAGCTGGTCGAGCTCACGGTTGGCCGCCGTCTGGTCGAACGGCATCACGTCGGCGTTGTCCCGGTACTCCTTCAGCCCGGGCACATAGATGTGGTTGCCGTCCGGTTGCGCGTTCGGCACGGTTGCGCCGATCAGCCGCCTGGTGATGGCGGCGCGGTCCACCCCCTGGACGACGGCTCGGCGCAGCGCCCGATCATTGAGGATCGCGCCGGGCGCACCGTTGATGGTGATGTTGTTGTAGATGCGCGAGGGGGCGTTGCGGACCACCACGCCCGGGGTGTTCTGTGCGCGGCGCAGCAGATCGGCGCTGGAGCCCAGCTCGAAGAAGTCGATCTCGTTGTTGGCGATCGAGTCGGACAGGGCTGACGTGTCGACGACCTTGTAGATGATCCGGTCCAGCTTCGCCGGCGTGCCCCACCATTTCGGGTCCCGTTTCAGCGTGACGGTCTGCGCGCCCTGATCGATCGAGTCGAGTGTGAACGGGCCGGCGCTCACCGGGATGGTGGTGCGCCACGCGGTGTTGAAGGCGTCCGGGCTCGAGGTGAGCGAGGCCGGGAAGAACGGGTTGAACAGGCCCTCCCACTCGGCGAAGGTCTTGCCGAAGGTGACCACGGCCTGCCGGTCGTCCACACCCCTGGTCACCGAGGAGATGTCCGCGTATCCGGTGGTGCCGGAGGTCTGGTACGCGGTGTTGGACCCGTTGGAGGACTTCCAGTAGGCGGCGAAGTCCAGCCAGCTGATCGGCTTGCCGTCGCTCCAGGTGGCCTTCGGGTTGATCGTGTACGTGACCACTTGGGGGCTGGTGGAGGTGAGCTCCACGGACGTGGCGTAGTCGGGGTTGACCCGCACGCCGCCGTCGGCGGTGCCGATGAACCAGAACGGTAGGACTGCGCCGGACAGGTCGCCGACGACAGTCGTGGTGCCGTCCACCTGGTTGTAGTTGAAGTTGTTCGGCAACCCGGTGAGCGGCAGCCGCAGGTCGCCGCCGTCGCGCACGTTCTCCCGGGGCCGCGGGTTGATGTCGATGCTGCCGACCGCCTGTGTCGACGGGGCCAGCCCCGAACCTGCGCCGCCGCCGCACGCGGCAAGCATCAGCGAGGCGGCGAGCAGGCCGCCGCCCCCCAGCAGTTGGCGGCGGCTGATCACTTGAGGTATCCCATGTTGACGTAGTCGATGTCGGCGAATCCGGGTGCGCCGAAGTTGGCCAGGGTGGAGCGCACCGCGTAGGCCCCGGTACCGGGGTAGAGCGGCAGGTGGTGCACCTCCTGCCAGGCCAGCTGGTCGATCCGGTTGCCGATCTCGGCCCGCTTGGCGTCGTCCAGCTCGCGCAGGCCCTGGTCGAACAGCGCGGTGATCTCGGGGCTGTAGATCCGGCCGTAGTTCTGCTGCACGTCGTTGCCATTGGGCACGGCGTACTGCGCTCGGCTGCTCATGAACGGGGTGGGGGATTTCTGCCAGCCGAAGCTGACCAGGTCGAAGTTGCCCGACTTGTACTGGGTGGCGACCAGCCCGATCGGCACCGTCTCGATCGCCACGCGGACGCCGATCCGCGAGAGCTGGTCGAGCACCGTCCGGTCGATCTGCTCGCGGACCGGGCTCGGCGCGCCTTCCAGCAGCCGCAGCCGCAGCTCCTTGCCCTCCTTGACCCGGGTGGCGTCGGGCGCCGGCCGCACCCAGCCCAGCGCGTCCAGCTCCCGGCTCGCCGCCGCCGGATCGAAGCGCAGCATGTCGGAGTTGTCCCGGTAGTCCTTCGAGCCGAACGAGTAGATGTGGCTGCCGAGTTGGCTGACGTTGGGCACGATCTGGCCCACCAGGCGTTTCGCGATGGCGGTGCGGTCGATGCCCTTCGCGATCGCCTGACGCAGCTTCACATCGGCCAGGATCGCCCCAGGGGAACCGTTGAACGTGAGGTGGTCGTACAACCGCTCCGGGGCTTGCCGGATCGCGACTCCGGGAATGGCCTGGGCGCGTTTCAGCAGGTCCACGCTGGAGCCGATCGGGTAGAAATCGATCTCGTTGTTGGCCAGCGCGTCGGCCTGCGCGCTGCGCTCGTAGGCCCGGAAGATGATCCGGTCCAGCTTGGCCGGCTGCCCCCACCATTTCGGGTCCCGCCGCAGCGTCACCGTCTTCGCGGCCTGGTCGATGGAGTCGAGGGCGAACGGCCCGGCGGTGGTTGGGATCCGGTTCACCCAGCCGGTGTTGAACACGGTCGGGTCGGTATTGGTCGAGGCTGGGTAGAGCAGGCTGAACAGGCTCTTCCACTCGGCGAACGGCCGGGCGAAGGTGACCACGACCCGCTTGTCGCCGCCGCCGCTGGTCACCGAGGCGATGTCCTCGTAGCCGGTCCTGCTGGCCACCTGGAAGGCCGGATTGGAGCCGTTGCGGGCCTTCCACTGGGCTTCGAAGTCGCGCCAGGTGATCGGTACGCCGTCGCTCCAGGTCGTCTTCGGGTTCAGCGTGTAGGTGATCACCTGGGGGGAGGTCGAGGTGAGCTCGGCGGACACCAGGTAGTCGGGGTTCGGCGCCAGCCCGCCGTCGGTGGTCCCGGTGAACATTGAGGGCAGCAGCGGGCTGGTCACCTTGTCGGTGTCCACCTGGGAGCCCAGGAAGTGGCTCTTGTTGTAGTTGTCCGGCAGCGCGGTGATCGGCCAGCGCAGGTCGCCGCCGTCGCGCACCTGGTCACGGGGTTTCGGGTTGATGTCGTTCGTGCCGGCCACCGGGGTCGGGAGCTGGCCGCCCCCGTTCGCGCAGCCGGTCAGTGCTATCTGGCCGGCCAGCACGCAGCAGCCGGCCAGGACCAGCAACGAACGCTTCACACAACCTCCCGGACCCGCGCGTGGTGGCAGGCCACCTCGTGGCCGGCACCCGCCGACCCTCCCGGCGGTGGCTCGCGGGGCGGGTCCTGGTCCAGGCACAGCTGCTGGGCCAGCGGGCCGAGCGTGACGAACAGCGGGCAGCGGGTGCGGAACCGGCAGCCCGATGGCGGGTCCGCCGGGCTGGGCAGGTCGCCGTGCAGCAGGATCCGCTCGCGGCGGCGCTCCACCGCCGGGTCCGGGATCGGGATCGCGGACAACAGCGCCTGGGTGTACGGGTGATAGGGCGCGCCGAACACCGAGTCCACCTCGCCGACCTCGACCAGCCTGCCCAGGTACATCACCGCGACCCGGTCCGCCAGGTGGCGCACCACCGACAGGTCGTGCGCCACGAACAGGTAGGCCAGCCCGAGCCGGGCCTTCAGTTCGTCCAGCAGGTTGATCACGCCGGCCTGGATGGACACGTCCAGCGCGGATACCGGCTCGTCCAGCACCAGCACCTTCGGTTCCAGCGCGAGCGCCCTGGCGATGCCGATGCGTTGGCGCTGACCGCCGGAGAACTCCGCCGGGTAGCGGTCGGCGTGCTCCGGGCGCAGCCCCACCAGGCGCAGCAGCTCGCGGACCCGCTCGGCCCGGCGCGCCGGCGGCACTCCGTGCACCATCAGCGGCTCGGCGATCACGTCTCCCACCGGCAGCCGGGGGTCCAGCGAGGCGATCGGATCCTGGAAGACCACCTGCATGTCCCGGCGGATGGCGCGGCGCCCGCCCCGGTCCAGCGTGCTCACGTCCTGCCCGAGCACCTCGATGGAGCCGCTGGTCGGGGTGTTCAGCCCGAGGATCTCCATCAGGGTGGACGTCTTGCCGCAGCCGGATTCGCCGACCAGGGCGAGCACCTCGCCGGCCCGCAGCTCGAAGGACACCCCGTCCACCGCGCGCACCGTGCCCACCCGGCGGCGGAACACCGCGCCCTTGGTCAGCGGGTAGTGCTTGGCCAGGTCGGTCACCCGCAGCACCACATCGGCCGGGGCGGCGCCGTTGGCCGGCTCCGCGCCGTTGCCCGGCTCCGCCGCGGCCTCGAGACCGGGCAGCTGGACTGGCTCGACACCGAACACCTCGGCGGCGTCCGGCTCGGATTCGACCAGCTCGCCGGCCCGCCAGCACGCCGTGCGGTGCGCGGCCGCCACCCCGGTGGTGCCGCCGTTCGCGGCGGTGGACTCGGCGCCGGCCTTGGTGAGCGCCAGCGGCGGTTCCTCGACCAGACAGGTGTCGATGGCCAGCGGGCAGCGGGGCACGAAGGGGCAGCCCGGATCGAGGTTGACCATGGACGGCGGCTGACCCTCGATCGGCACCAGCGGCTGGCGGCGGCCGGCGTCCAGCCGGGGGATAGAGCCGAGCAGCCCGAGCGTGTACGGCATCCGAGGGGCGGCGAAGATCTCGTCCACCGGCGCGGTCTCCACGATCCGCCCGGCGTACATCACCTGGACCCGGTCGGCCACGCCGGCCACCACGCCCAGGTCGTGGGTGATCAGGATCAGCCCGGCGCCGGTCAGCTCGCGCGCGGTGCGCAGCACGTCCAGCACCTGGGCCTGCACGGTGACGTCCAGCGCGGTGGTCGGCTCGTCGGCGATGATCAGGTCGGGGTCGTTGGCGATGGCCATGGCGATGACCACCCGCTGCCGCATGCCGCCGGAGAACTCGTGCGGGAACGCCCTGGCCCGCTCCGATGCGCGCGGGATGCCCACCACGTCCAGCAGCTCCACCGCGCGCTGGGCGGCCTGCTGCTTGGACACCGTGCCCCGGCCGTGGATGAGCAGCGCCTCGGCCACCTGGTCGCCCACCGAGAAGATCGGGGTGAGCGCGGAGAGCGGGTCCTGGAACACCATGGCGATCCGCTTGCCCCGGATCCTGGCCAGCTCCGCGTCGGTGCGGCCGAGCAGCTCCTCGTCCCGGAACCGGATGGATCCGGCCACCTCGGCCTGCGGCGGGAGCAGACCCATGGTGGCCAGCGCGGACACCGACTTGCCCGAGCCGGACTCGCCCACGATGCCCAGCACCTCGCCGGCGCCGACCGAGAAGCTCACCCCGCGCACCGCCTCCACCCGGCCGGCCTCGCTGGGGAAGGACACCCGCAGGTCGTCCACTCGCAGGATCGGCTCGCCGAGCCGCGCGCGCGACGGGGTCACCGGCGCCTCCCTCGGTTCGCACGCCGGCCCCGGGCCCTGCTGGACGTGGGGTCCAGCGCGTCGCGCAGCCCGTCGCCGAAGAAGTTGACCGCAAGCACGGTGGCCACCAGCAGCCCGGCCGGGAAGGTGAACAGCCAGGTGAAGGTGAGCGCCGAGTCGGTGCCGGAGGCGATCAGGGTGCCCAGCGAGACGTCCGGCGGCTGGATGCCGAAACCGAAGAAGCTGAGCGAGGTCTCGGCCAGGATCGCGCCGCCGACGCCGATGGTCGCGTCGATGATCAGTAGCGAGGCCATGTTCGGGATGATGTGCCGGGCGATGATCCGCCACGCCGGCATGCCCATGTACCGGGCGGCCAGCACGTACTCCCGCTCGCGCAGGGTCAGTGTCATGCCTCGGACGATCCGGGAAGTGATCATCCAGCTGAACGCGGACAGCAGCAGCACCAGCAGCAGCCACGACTTGCCCCGGAACGCCGGGCTGAGGATGGCCACGATCAGGAACGTGGGCAGCACCAGCAGCAGGTCCACCAGCCACATCAGGCTCCGGTCGGTGGCCCGGCCGAAGTAGCCGGCGGTGGCGCCCACCACCGAGGCCACCCCGGTGGAAATGACCCCGACCAGCAGCCCGATCAGCAGTGACTTCTGCAGCCCGCGCATGCACTGGGCGAACAGGTCCTCACCGAGCTTGGTGGTGCCGAACCAGTGCTGCGGGGACGGCGGCATGAGCAGCGCCAGGTCGTCCTGCGTGCGGTAGTCCCACGGGTAGACCAGCGGGGAGACGAACGCGCCGATGAACAGCAGTACCACGACGGCCGCGCCGGCCAGCCCCAGCTTGTTGCGCAGCAGCCGGCGCAGCACCAGCCGGCCCCGGGTGATCGGCGCCGCCCCGGTCTCCTCCACCGGCGAGGCGGACGGTGCCGAAGTCGAAGTAGTCGTTTCGCTCACCAGATCACCCCACCCGCACCCGAGGGTCCAGCGCGGCGTAGACCACGTCGGACAGCCAGCCGGAGAACAGCACCAGCACCGCGACGAACAGCGTCACGGTGGCGATGATGTTGGCGTCCTGGTTCTGCACCCCGACGATCAGCCAGTCGCCCATGCCGAACCAACCGAAGATCCGTTCGGTGAACACCCCGCCGGTGACCAGCAGCCCGAAGCCGAACGCGAACAGGGTGGCCATCGGGATCAGCGCGGTGCGCAGTCCGTGGGTGAACAGGGCTCTTCGCCGGGTCAGCCCCTTGGCCTGGGCGGTGCGCAGGAAGTCGCTGCCCAGCACGTCCAGCATCGCGCTGCGCTGGTAGCGGCTGTAGACGGCGGCCAGTCCGATGGCGATCGCGATGGTGGGCAGCACCAGGTGTTGCAGCCGGTCCACCAGCATCGCCCACCCGGTGCCGCTGAAGCCGGCGGTTGACTCGCCGTTGAAGTACAGGATCTGGGTGCCGGCGGCCTGGTTGACCGGCAGCCAGAGCACCTTCAGCAGCGTGCCGATCACGAACACCGGGGTGGACAGGATCAGGAAGGAGAACAGCGTGGTGACGTGATCGAAGATCTTGTACTGCTTGATCGCGGCGGTCACCCCGAGCAGCACACCGGCGATCACCCCGATCACCGTGCCGGCCAGGAACAGCCGCAGGCTGATCCCGGCGCGCCGCCACAGCTCGTCGTTGATCGGCGCGTCGGCCACGGTGCGACCGAAGTCACCGTGCAGCACCACGCCCTCGGCCCAGATGCCGAACCGCTGCGGGATGGCCTTGTCCAGGTGCAGCTCGACCCGCTTGGCCTCGATCGTGCTGGCCGGGGGCGGCGGCTGGCGCTGGGACAACGCGTCCAGCGGGCGGAAGGTGAGCGAGGCCAGCGCATACGCCAGGAAGGTGGCCAGTATCAGCAGCACCAGGTAGTTCGCCAACCTGCGGGCCAGGAATCCGGCCATGGGCGTTTCGCTCCTCGTCCGTGCCAGCGTCCGTACAGCTACGCCCCCGCGATTTGCGGGAGTATAAGGCGCGGTCCGGGCCACTCACCCGGGTGGGTAGCGGCACAGTGGACCACGCCGGACCGCCTGGTGCACCGCGCCGTGGACACTGTGGACAGCCGCGGACCGACCGTGGCACGGTGGCGGTGTGACCGAGGTGAACACTGTGAACGCCACGGCCGCCGCGTTGCTCGGGCTGCTGCACGCCGGACCGATGACCGGTGGCCAGCTGGTGGCGGCGGCCGGTGAGCGGTACGGGGCGTTCTTCTCGGTGACCCGCAGCCAGGTGTACCGGGAGCTGCCCGTGCTGGCCGACGCCGGGCTGCTCCGGCTGGGTGCCCGGGGCGTCAGGGCCTCCCAGCAGTTCGCCATCACTCCGGCCGGTCGGCGGGCGTTCAAGGCCTGGCTGATCGCCGGCGAGGGCACCGACCACCTGCGCAGCCCGATGATCCTGCGGGTGTTGCACGCCGGTTCGCTGACCGTCCGGCAGCGCCGAGCCCTGATCGAGCGGGGCCGGTCGGAGTACTCCGACCGGCTGGTGCGCGCCGAGGAAGCGGCGAAATCCGCCGACTCCACACCAGCCTCGGCCCCCTATGCCCGAGCGGTGGCCGAGTTCGCCGTGGCGCACAACCGGGCGGTGCTGGCCCTGCTGGACTCGGTGCCGACCGACTGACCCACCGGCCGTTGCGCCGACGGGTCGACAGTGGCCCCGCACGGGGACGTACTCTGGAGTGTTGTGAACCTCGACGTAGCCGCGGAGATCAAGGACCTGGTCAGCACCCTCGAAGGAATCGAGGCGGTGCTGGACCTGCCCAAGCTGCGGGCCGTCGTCAATGACCTCTCCGAGCAGGCCGGCCAACCCGACCTGTGGAACGACCAGGAACGGGCCCAGGCGGTGACCAGCAAGCTGTCCCGCGCACAGGCCCAGCTGCGCCAGCTCGACGACATCCGGCGCCGGCTGGACGACCTGCCGGTGCTCTACGAGCTGGCCGAGGAGACCGAGGGTGCCGAGGGCGAGCAAGCGCTGGCCGACTCCGACGCCGAGCGGCTCCGGCTGCGCAAGGACATCGGCTCGCTGGAGGTGCGCACGCTGCTGTCCGGAGAGTACGACCCCCGGGACGCGCTGGTCACCATCCGTTCCGAGGCCGGCGGGGTGGACGCCGCCGACTTCGCCGAGATGCTGATGCGGATGTACCTGCGCTGGGCGGAGCGGCACGAGTACTCGGTGGACGTCTACGACACCTCCTATGCCGAAGAGGCGGGCATCAAGTCGGCCACCTTCGCGGTGCATGCCCCGTTCGGCTACGGCACGCTGTCGGTCGAGCAGGGCACCCACCGGCTGGTCCGGATCTCCCCGTTCGACAACCAGGGCCGCCGGCAGACCTCGTTCGCCGGGGTCGAGGTGGTTCCGGTGGTGGAGTCCACCGACCACGTGGAGATCGACGAGAAGGAACTGCGGGTGGACGTATACCGCTCGTCAGGTCCCGGCGGGCAGGGCGTGAACACCACCGACTCTGCGGTCCGGCTGACCCACCTGCCCACCGGCATCGTGGTGTCCTGCCAGAACGAGCGCTCGCAGCTGCAGAACAAGGCCAGCGCGATGGCGGTGCTGCAGGCGAAGCTGCTGGAGCGGCGCAGGCAGGAGGAACAGGCCAAGATGGACGCGCTGAAGGACACCGGCTCCAGCTGGGGCAACCAGATGCGCTCCTACGTGCTGCACCCGTACCAGATGGTCAAGGATCTGCGCACCGACTACGAGGTGGGCAACCCCTCGGCGGTGCTGGACGGCGAGATCGACGGCTTCCTGGAGGCCGGCATCCGCTGGCGCCGCCAGCAACAGACCCAGCGGGTCTAGGGATCGGCGCTCCGCCGCTCAGCGGCGGATCCGACCGGTTGGCGGCGCGCGGCCGGGTGGCGGCGGGTCGGCGGCCGGTCGGCCCACCCTGGGCGAGTAGGCTCGCGCCCCGTGATTCGGCTGGAAAAAGTGTCCAAGTCCTACCGGACGTCGACCCGACCAGCGTTGGATCAGGTCTCGGTGGACGTCGGGAAGGGCGAGTTCGTCTTCCTGATCGGCCCGTCAGGCTCCGGCAAGTCCACCTTCCTGCGGCTGTTGCTGCGTGAGGACGTGCCCACCAAGGGCGACGTGTTCGTGGCCGACTGGAACGTGGCCAAGCTGCCCCGGCGCAAGGTGCCTCGGCTGCGCCAGCGGGTCGGCTGCGTGTTCCAGGACTTCCGGCTGCTGCAGAACAAGTCGGTGGCGGAGAACGTGGCGTTCGCCCTGGAAGTGATCGGCAAGCCGGCGCGCACCGTGCAGAAGGTGGTGCCGGAGGTGCTCGAGCTGGTCGGGCTGGCCGGCAAGGCCAACCGGATGCCGAACGAACTCTCCGGCGGTGAGCAGCAGCGGGTCGCGGTGGCCCGGGCGTTCGTGAACCGGCCGCTGGTGCTGCTGGCCGACGAGCCCACCGGCAACCTCGACCCGGACACCAGCCAGGACATCATGTTGCTGCTGGAACGGATCAACCGCACCGGGACCACCGTGCTGATGGCCACCCATGACCACTCGATCGTCGACTCGATGCGGCGGCGGGTGGTCGAGCTGGACCTCGGCCGGGTGATCCGCGACGAGACGAGGGGGGTCTACGGCGTCGGCCGCTGACCTGGACCCCCAGCCCCGCCCGCTCCCCGAGAAGGCCTGATGCGCTTCAACTTCGTGTTCCGTGAGGTCGTCACCGGCCTGCGCCGCAACGTGACGATGACCGTCGCGATGATCCTGACGACCGCGATCTCCCTGGGCCTGCTCGGCACCGGTCTGCTCGCGGTACACACCATCGACCAGACCGAGAGCCTCTACGGCGACCGGCTCGAGGTGGTGGTGTCGCTGACCCTGGACGTGTCCAGCCGCGACCAGGACTGCTCGCAGAGCATCTGCGCCGGGCTGCAATCCCAGCTGAAGAGCTCGCCGCTGGTGCAGTCGGTGAACTTCGAGAACCAGCAGCAGGCCTACGCCCGGTTCGAGCGGCTGTTCCAGGGGCAGACCCTGGCCGGACTGGCCCGCCCGCAGGGGTTGCCCGCCTCGCTTCGGGTCAAGCTGGTGGACCCGAACCAGACCGACGCGCTGCGCGCCCTGTTGCAGGGCAAGGTCGGCGTCTCCCGGATCACCGACCAGCGCGACGTGGTGGAGCGGCTGTTCAGCTTCCTGCGCACCATCCGGGACGTGGTGTTCACCCTGGCGCTGATCGAGGTGCTGGCCGCCGCGCTGCTGATCTCGAACATGGTGCAGCTGTCGGCCTACAACCGGCGTACCGAGGTCGGCGTGATGCGGCTGGTCGGCGCCACCCGGTGGTACACCCAGCTGCCGTTCCTGCTGGAGGCGGCGGTGACCGGGGTGGTGGGTACCGCGCTGGCGGTGGGCAGCCTGCTCGTCGGCAAGGCCCTGTTCCTGGACTCGGCGATCAGCAACGGCTTCGGCGACGGGGTCATCCCGATGATCCAGTACTCGGACATCCTGTCGGTATCACCGTGGCTGTTCATGCTCGGCATCGGCATCGCCTCGATCACCGGATACGTCACGCTGCGCCTGTACGTCCGCCTCTAAACTGGCCGGTGGCCGCCGCGTCGGTCAGAGGACGATCTTGCAGGCTTGAGCCACGTCCAGGACGCGCATCAGCCGGCCGGAGCCCAGCCACAGCGCGCAGCAGATGCCCAGGTCCAGGATCTCCGCGTCGTCGAAGTGCGCCTTGCACCGCGACCAGAAGTCCTCGTCCTCGCGCAGTGCCCGGTGGTCGGTGGCCATCCGCTCGGCGAACTCGGCGGCGATGCGTTCCCGCTCGGTGTAGCCGGGCCATTCGCGCCAGTCCACGATGTGCCGGTAGAACTCCTCGTCGACGCCCTCCACCTCGCCCTGCCCGTGGCGCAGGTTGCGGCACACCTCGCACTCGTTGTCCTCGGCGATGCGCATCCGGGCGATCTCCCGCACCCGCAGCGGCAGCGCGCTGTGCTGGTACACCGCGCCGCTGAGCGCGCCCAGCCCGGCGGCGAGCTGCGGTCGCGGCGTCAGCCAACTGGTCAGGTCGTCGTCGCCAAGCGCCTCAATCCTCGGCATGTAGAACACGTTACAGTTTCCGCACGCACCCTGCCTAGAACCGCTCACACAGCTCCAGTGGCTCGACACAGCGGCCCAGGCCGCTGTGTCGACTAGCCGCGTGCTGTGTGAGCGGGAGTTGTGCACAGGTGTGCCGGTTATCCACAGGTTGGGTTCGGTGGGCGACTTCGGGTGGGCAGGCTGGGCGATGGTGGGTGGGTGGATGACGCGCAGGCCCCGTTGCTGCTCAGGCCGGCCATGCTCTCGGCTGGGTACTCCGACAGCGAGTTGCAGCGGCTCCGCCGCAGCGGAGCGCTCGCCGTGGTCCGTCGGGGCGCCTATGTGGGCTCGGCTGACCGGCGTCTCGGAGATTCGGTGGCCCGTCATGCCCTACTGATCGCCGCCGAGGTGGGGAGGGTCGCGCCGAGCGCGGTCGTGAGCCACGTCTCGGCGGCGATTCTGCACGACCTCCCGGTCTGGGGCCTGCCCCTCGACCGAGTGCACGTGACCCGGTCCCGGGCCACCGGCGCCCGCACCGGCCGGACGGTGGCCGTGCACTCCGCGCCCCTGGCCGCCGCGCAGATCACCACCGCTGGTGGCATGGCGACGACGTGCCCGGGCCCGTACCGTGGTGGACCTCGCGCGGACGTCGTCATTCGAGTCCGCCGTGGTCACGATCGACGCGGCGCTGCGCCGAGGTCTGGTCACGGAGGAGACCTTGGCTGACGCGCTTCGGCGGGCCATTGGTTGGCGTGGTGTACCGGCCGCTCGTCGGGCCGTCGCGTTCGCCGATGGGCTTGCCGAGAGCGTGGGCGAGTCCCGAAGTCGGGTGGCGCTGCAACGCCACGGCCTGCCCGCGCCGACCCTCCAGTGGGAGGTGTGGGATGACGGGGAGATGATCGGCCGCGTTGACTTCGGCTGGCCGGAGCGCGGCACCGTCGCTGAGTTCGACGGGCGGATCAAGTACGGCCGGCTGCTGCGGCCTGGTCAGGAGCCCGGTGATGCGGTATTCGACGAGAAACTCAGGGAGGACAGACTTCGCGCGGCCGGTCTGCGAGTGGTGCGCTGGGGCTGGAAGGACCTGAGCGATTTCGCCGGAACCGCCGCCCGGCTCCGTAACGCCCTCAATGCCTGAACGTGACTCGACACAGCGCGCGTGGCTCGACACAGCGCGTTGGGCCGCTGTGTGAGAACGGCGCGGGCTGTGTGAGCGCGAGGGGCGGGCTGTGTGCGCGGGGGCGGGCTGTGTGCGCGGGTCGGGCGGCGGTGCGGGCTGGGGCGGAGCGGTGTGTCGCCCGGAGCGTCCGACGCTGGCGCTCGGTGCGGGGTAATGGCGGTGCGGGGTTGGGGGCGCGTCGTAGGGTGGAGGTATGCAAGAGCGCGGCCAGAAGGTGATCGTGTCGAACCGCAAGGCGCGGCACGACTACGCGATTTTGGATACCTACGAGGCCGGCATCATGCTGCAGGGCACCGAGGTGAAGAGCCTGCGCCTGGGCCGGGCGTCGCTGGCCGACGCGTTCGCCACGGTGGATGACGGCGAGATCTTCCTGCGCAACTTGCATATTCCGGAGTACACCCAAGGCAGCTGGACCAACCACGAGCCGAGGCGTACCCGCAAGCTGCTGCTGCACAAGTCCGAGATCGAGCGGCTGATCGGGAAGACCAGGGAAGGTGGGTTGACCCTGGTGCCGCTGCGGATGTACTTCTCCGACGGCAAGGTCAAGGTCGAGCTCGCGCTGGCCCGAGGCAAGAGGAGCTACGACAAGCGCAACGACCTCGCCAAGCGGGACGCGCAGCGGGAGATCAGTCGGGCAGTGGGGCGGCGGGCCAAGGGCATGGAGTGACGGATCGGGTGTTGCCCGCGGAGCCGGTGGACGACGCGGACGTGCCGCGCTGGATAGCGGAGCTGGGGCTGCCGGGGCTGGTGGACATCCACGTGCACTTCCTGCCCGAGTCGGTCACCCGCAAGGTGTGGGCGTACTTCGACCGGGCGGAGGAGCACTTCGGCTACGCGTGGCCGATCAACTACCGCACCGACGAGGCCACCAGGGTGGACACCCTGCGGCGGCTCGGCGTACTCCGGTTCGCCCCGCTGAGCTATCCGCACAAGCCGGGCATGGCGGCCTGGCTGATCGACTGGGCCAGGGACTTCGCCGCCCGCACGCCGGCCGCCGTCCCCACCGCCACCCTGTACCCGGAGCCGGGCGTCGCCGACTACCTGGCCGCCGCGCTGGATGCCGGGGTCCGCTGCGTGAAGGTGCACGTGCAGGTAGGCGGCTTCGACCCGAGGGACCCGCTGCTGGACCCGGCGTGGCAGCTGCTCGCCGAGGCGGGAGTGCCGGTCGTGGCGCACTGCGGAGACGGGCCGCTGTCCGGCAACTTCACCGGGCTGGACGTGTTCGAGCAGGTCATCGCCGCCAATCCGGGCCTGGTCGCGGTGCTCGCGCACGCCGGGATGCCGGACTACCAGCGCGCGCTGGAGCTGGCCAAGCGCTACGAGCATGTGTATCTGGACACCACGATGGTCGGTACCCCGTTCACGGAGCGCACCATGCCGCTGCCCGCCGACTGGCCGACCCGGCTGGTCGAGGTGGCCGATCGGATCGTGCTCGGCACCGACTTCCCGCAGATCCCGTACGCCTATGTCGAGCAGCTGCGGGCCGTTCACCACTGGGCGGCGGCGGATGACCGGCTCGGCACGGGGTTCCTGCGCGCGGTGCTGCACGACACGCCGGCGCGTCTGCTGCGCGTCGAGGACTCCGGGAAGATCTGAGTTGTCCGAGGCGTTACCCTGGGGTGGTTGTAAACAAGGCAGACCACCCAGGGGGTGAACGGTTTCGACTTCGGACGATGATCAAGGGGAAGCGTGTCGAGGAAGGCGACGATGCACTCGTTAACCACACGCGTCGCAAACCAATTAAGCGCCAACCAACAGGTTAAGCGCGACGCTTTCGCCCTCGCCGCCTGAGCGAGGACTAGCGTCTGTCGGCCCGGGGGCGTTCCCGCTCCGGAGTCCGGCACCAGTTAGGGGACTCACCGTCCGACCCGGTCGCGGGGTCGGGCGGGACACCAAACAGCGACTGGGATCGTCACACCGGCTCGTCAGCATGACCGGTGGATCCGAGTAGAGGCAACGCTGACTGCGCACGGAGAAGCCCTTGTGAACCGCCGAAGGACCCGGGTTCGATTCCCGGCACCTCCACTCCTGGACGACCCATGCCCGCGGGAAGCGCGGGCTTGGGTCGTTCCTCGTTTTGGGGGGCCGAGCCCCCCAGGCCCCCCACGGTGCTCGCTCCTCGCCTTCCGGCTTCGGTCGGTTGGGTGTGGATCTGCTTCGGACGGTCGGGCTCGTTGTGTTGTTCCTTGCCTTCCGGCTTTGGTGGGTTGGGTGTGGATCTGCTTCGGACGGTCAGGTTCGTTGCGGTGCTCCTCGCTGCCAGGTTCGGGGGGTTGGGTGTGGACCTGCTTCGGACGGTCGGGCTCGTTGCGTTGCTCCTCGTTCCTGGCTTGGGTGATTGCGGTTGGATCAGGCTCGTTGGTGCTCCTCTTGGGGGTCGTCCTCTTCGCTGGGTGGAGGATGGGGGGATGGTGCGGGCGGTGGTGTTTGATCCGGTGGGGCGGGAGTTTGTGGAGCAGGTGCGGCGGTATGACTGGCAGCTGCTGCGGGATAGTCATGTGCACCGTTACGACCGGGCCGACGAGTTGGGTGGGGCTTGTGCGGCGCTGACCGGGCTGGGTTATCGGGTGCACGAGCTGGACGCGGGCGGGTGGTTGTCCAGGGAGGACGTGTACAGGGGGCTGGCCGCCGCGCTGTCGTTTCCGGCCCACTTCGGGCGCAACCTGGACGCGCTGCTCGACGCGCTGCGCGATGTGGCCGAGTTCGAGTACGGCAGCGATCCCGCCGGCGCTGGCACTGTGCTGGCCATCCGCAACTATGACCAGGTGATCGAGTTCGACCGGCGGCTGGCCCACGGGCTGCTCGACGTGTTCGCCCTGGCCGCCCGGTACGGCGCGCTGCTCGGGCACCCCATGCTGTGCCTGGTGGCCACCACCAGCACTGATCTGGGCACGGTCGGCGCCACACCGGTCATGCCGGGCCCTGCGCCGACGCCCCAGCACTAGCTCCGATTCGCGCCCGCGCTCTTGAGTCCGACGGAGTAATTAGGTTAGGCTCGCCTAACAAACCGCCGTCGGAAGGATCTCTCCCCGCATGAGCCCGCCGCCTGTTCGGGTGCTGTACGGCAGCGAGACCGGTAATGCCGAAGGGGTCGCGCATGACCTTGCGGCGGCGGTCCAGGGGCGTGGCATCGAAGCTTCAGTGAACATGCTCGACGACGCGGCGCCGGACGAGCTAGGCGGCTGGGTGCTCGTCGTCACCGCGACCACCGGAGACGGGGACATGCCCTACAACGCCGATCGATTCTGGCGCGCCCTGGCCGCGGAAACCGCGCCCCGGCTGGACGGGCTGGTTTTCTCGGTCCTGGGCCTCGGCGACTCGGGCTACTTTCACTTCTGCCAGGCCGCGCGAGACTTGGACGCGCGGTTCGAGGAACTGGGCGGGCTGCGGCTGCGTCCGCTGCGCGCCTGCGACTTCGAGTACCAGGACGATGTCGAGCAGTGGACGAGCGAGATCCTGGACGCGCTGGCCGGCGCTGCTCAGACCATCGAGCGGGCCGAGCCAGTCGAGACCCCGGCCGAGGAGCCACGCCGGCACCGCCCCCACGAGGTGACAGTTCTGCGTAGCCGCCGGCTGTCCGGGACCGGCTCGCTGCAAGAGGTTCGGCACGTCGAGCTGTCCCTGGCCGGCGGCGGGGTGGCTTACCAGGCGGGCGACTCGATCGGCATTCTGCCGCGTAACGACCCGGTCCTGGTCGAGCATCTCCTCGCTCAGCTCGGCGCGTCAGGGCACGAGAATGTATCCGGGCGATCCCTGCACGAGGTCCTCACCAGTGCATACGAGATCAGTCGACCGTCCAGGGAGCTCGTCGAGGAGATCGGCCGGCGCGCCGAGGACGACGAGCTCGTCTCGCTGCTGGCCGGAAACGACCGCCGGGCCCTGCACGAGTTCCTGTGGGCCCGCGACGTCCTGGATCTGCTCCGGCTGGCGACTCGGCCACCGCTGATCGCCGACGAACTGCTCGGCCTGCTGCGGCCGCTGGCCCACCGGTCGTACTCCATCGCGTCCAGCCCATTGGTCTCGCCCGGGCAGGTGGACCTCACCGTGGCTACCCTGCGCTACCGGGCGCAGGGTCGTGATCGGGGCGGCGTCTGCTCCACCCACCTCGCCGACCGGATCACCGAAGGCGACACGGCCACGGTGGTGCTGGAACCCAACGAGCTGTTCCGGTGCCCGACCGACGACGGCGCCGCCATGATCATGGTAGGGCCGGGCACCGGTGTCGCTCCGTTTCGAGCGTTCCTGCACGAGCGTCGGGTGCGGGGCGCGCGAGGCGCCCACTGGCTGTTCTTCGGCGGCCGGCACCGCCGCTGTGACTTTCTGTACGGCGACGAGCTGACCGCGATGGAGCGGGACGGTCATCTTGACCGGCTGAACCTGGCGTTCTCCCGCGACCAGCCGGAGAAGATCTACGTCCAGACCCGGATGCGGGAGCAGGGCAAGCGGCTCTACGCGTGGCTCGCCGACGGCGCGCATTTCTACGTGTGCGGGGACGCCGAGGAAATGGCCGGCGACGTCGACCTCGCCCTGCTCGAGATCGTGGCCGAACACGGCACCATGTCCGCGGACGACGCCGCTGACTACGTTGCCGGGCTCAAGAGGGACAAGCGATACCTGCGCGACGTGTACTGACCCGGTCATACCGCGGTTGCGGTAGTCCGTGCCAGGTCGGCGCTGGTCGACGCGGCGGGTCGTAGGCTTGCCGAATGGGTTGGACCGCGGTGACGCGATTCGCGCGGACGCATCCCTTCACCGTTGACGCGGTGCTCGCGGTCACGCTGTACGCCCTCACCCTCGTGGCCGTCGTGCGTTCCGAGCACTACTCGGGCATCACCGCGCCGGGTGCGATCGCCGGGTTGGTCGTCTGCGCGACGATCGTGCTGCGCCGCCGCTGGCCGATCGCGGTCCTCGCGCTGAGCACGGCCGGAGCGATCGCCGCGCTGGTGGTCACCCACGGGGTGACCCCTTACCCGATCATGGTGGCCCTCGCCGCGTACACCGTTGCCACCCGGTACGACCGCACCCTGGCCTGGACCACCTCGATCACCTCGGCCGTCCTGCTGGTGCTGGCTGGGATGATCATCAGTGGCGACTACCTGGGCAACGTTGCGATCGTGCAGCCGGTCGCCTGGATCGGCATGGCCACCGCCGCGGGTGATGCGGTGCGGATCCGCCGCGCCTATGTCGCCGAGGTGGAGGAACGCGCCCGCCGCGCGGAGCGGACCAGGGACGAGGTGGCCGCGCGAAGGGTCGCCGAGGAACGGTTGCGCATCGCGCGCGAGCTGCACGACCTCGTCGCGCACCGCATCGCCGTGATCAACGTGCACGCCGGGGTGGCCGGGCACCTGGTGCGCACCCAGCCTGACGATGCCGCCGAAGCCATCGAACACGTCCGCGCGGCGAGCCGCTCGGTACTGGGCGAACTGAGCGCCTTGCTGGGCGTGCTGCGCAGCTCCGAGGACTCGCCGGCGCCGACCGAACCCACACCCGGGCTCGCCCAACTCGACGAGCTGGTGCAATCCTTCACCGCGGCCGGGTTGACCATCGAACTGGCGGTCGCCGGTGAAGCCGACCCGCTGCCCGACACGGTGGATCTGGCCGCGTACCGGATCATCCAGGAGTCGCTGACAAACGTGCGCCGACACAGCCGAGGGCTGCACGCGACGGTACGGCTCACCCACAAGCCGGACGCCGTGCTGGTCGACGTGTCCAGCCCCGACGTGTCCAGCCCCGACGTGTCCAGTCCCGACGTGCACGGTCCCGACGTGCACAGTCCCGACGGGGAGCGGTCGCCGGCCGATGCGCCGGGCAACTCGCCCGCCGGGCACGGCATCGTCGGTATGCGGGAACGGGCCGCCTCGGTGGGCGGGACCCTGAGCGCCGGTCCGCGGCCGGACGGCGGATTCCTGGTGTCCGCGGTTCTCCCGACAGGTGGTGGAGGCTGACGTGGACACCGTTCGGGTCGTGCTCGCCGACGATCAGGCGCTGATCCGCGCGGGATTCCGAGTCCTGATCAACTCGGCGCCCGACCTCGAGGTGGTCGGCGAGGCAACCGATGGGGACGGAGCGGTGCAGCTGGCCAGGACCGCGCGCGCCGACGTGGTGCTGATGGACATCCGGATGCCCGGGACCGACGGCCTCGAGGCGACCAGGCGGATCACCCAGGACGACGATCTGGCCGGTGTGAAGGTGCTCGTGCTCAGCACCTTCGAGATCGACGAGTACGTGTTCGAGGCACTGCGCGCCGGGGCCAGCGGATTTCTCGGCAAGGGTGTCGAGCCCGATCAGCTGATCGGCGCGATCCGGCTGGTCGCCGCCGGCGAAGCACTGCTCTCGCCCACCGCCACCCGCACCCTCATCGCGCACTTCTTGGCCGATCCGAACCGGGCCCGGGCGGTCAATCATGTCCAACTGGCCGATCTGACCACCCGGGAACGACAGATCACCGCCATGGTCGCCACCGGCCTGTCGAACCGGGAAATCGCCGAGCGGCTGACCGTCTCACCGCTCACCGTCAAGACGCACGTCAACCGGGCGATGGCCAAGCTGGGCGCGCGAGACCGCGCCCAGCTCGTGGTGATCGCTTACCAAAGTGGCCTGGCCAGCACCTAGCGTCCGGTACGAGGGGCCGGCTACTCGGCCAGGATCTGGCTGAGCAGCGCGGGGTCGATGTTGCCGCCGGAGACCACCGCCACGGTCCGCCCGGCCGGCAGCTGATCGGCCCGGTGCAGGTAGGCCGCCGGGGCCACCGCGCCGGACGGCTCGGCGACCAGCCTGGACTGGCGGGCCAGCACGCCGACGGTCGACAGGATCTCCGCCTCGCTGACCGTGAGCACATCGTCCAGCACGGCCCGCAGGTGCGCGAAGGTGAACTCCGACGGCTCGGCGCGCAGGCCGTCCGCACTGGTCCGGACCCGCTGATCGGCCGACCACCGCACCAGCTCGCCGGCGCGCAGGCTGTCCCGGGTGTCCGCGGCCAGCTCGGGCTCCACGCCGAACACCGCGGCGCCCGGGCACAACTCCTTGATCGCCACCCCGATGCCGGCCGCCAGCCCACCACCGCTGATCGGCACCAGCACGACGGCCACGTCGGGCAGGTCCTCAGCGATCTCCAGGCCGACGGTGCCCTGCCCGGCGACCACGTCCGGGTGGTCGAACGGCGGGATCAGGGTGGCGCCGGTCCGCTCGGCCAGCTCGGTGGCGACCTGGGACCGCACGTCCAGCGGCACCAACACCACCTCCGCGCCCCACGCCCGGGTCGCGGCCACCTTCATCGCCGGCGCGGTGTCGTCGATGACGATGGTGGCGCGCACCCCGGCGACCTGGGCGGCGTAGGCCACCGCCTGCGCGTGGTTGCCGCTGGAGTAGGCCACCACGCCCCGGGCCCGCGCCGCCGCGTCCAGCCGGGACACCGCATGCTGCGCGCCGCGCACCTTGAACGCGCCGACCGCCTGCAGGTTCTCCGGCTTGAGCCAGAGTGGGCGCTCCTTGTCCGACCAGGCGCAGGGCAGCAGCGGAGTGCGCAGCACCGCTGCGTCGATCAGCTTCGCCGCGGCTCGGATGTCCTCGATCGTCACCAACCGCATGTCTTGATCATGCCTCCAGTTATCCGGTTGCCGAGGTCATTCCTTGACCGCGCTCTGCAGGCCTATGCCGCCGGCGGGCAGGTCCTTGGGCTTTTTCGGGGTGAGCCCGGCGGCCCGCTGCCACTCGGCCATCTCCTCCGGGGACCAGGTGCCGGACTGGCTGGTCAGCGCGAAGTAGAAATCCATCAGCGCGGGCAACTGCCGGGCCTTGCTGGCATGGGGCAACCGGAAGAAGTCAGCGATGGTGTACGTCCCGCCCGGGCGCAGCGCCCTTGCCACCTTGCCGGCCAGCGCGCGGTTCTGCTCCTCAGTGAAGTGGTGCACCACGCCGACGATGATCACCGCGTCGTAGGCCTCGGTGCCCAGGTCGTCGGTCAGCGCATTGCCCACCTGGTGGCGTACCCGCTCGCCCATGTCCTGGGCGGCCAGCAGCGGGGCGGCGTGCCGGACCGCGCCGGGCAGGTCCAGCACCACCGCGTTCAACTTGGCATGTTTGCGGCACAGCGCCACCGAGTAGGCGCCGTGCGAGCCGCCGATGTCCAGCAGGTCGGTAGCGCCGGCGGGGATCTGCACGGACCGGCTCACCGCCTCGGCGAGCGAGCTGGCCAATGAGCTCATCCCGCGCTGGTAGAGCTTCCACTCCCGGTCGTTCAAACTGGCGTGGAAATCCTCCTGCTTGCCGGTCCGCACGAGCTCCTCGGCCCGCTCCATCCAGTCCCACTCCAGAAACTGGAACAGCAGCTTGTCGTTCAGCGACTGCGGGCTGCTGGACAGCAGCCATTTGCGGGCGGACTTGGTCAACTCGAAGGAGTCCCCGACCGCGCGCAGGTAGCCCGAGGCGACCAGGGTTGGCAGCAGCTTGGCGGTGCCCTCCGGGTTGGTGTCACAGCGGCGGGCGATCTCCTCGGCGGTGGCCGGGGCGGTGGCCAGCGCGTCGAACAGCCCGATCTTGCTGGACACCATGACGATCCGGGACAGGGTGAATGCCATCTGGGTGTCGATCAGCGGCCATGGCACCAGGTTGAGCCGTTTCGCCAGCCACTCCATGGGATTGCCAGCCACCAGTCCGAGACGCATGGCCAGAGGCTACGACCTGATCCTTGTGGGGAGCAGAGAAAATTCTAGTGTCCGTGAATTGTCGCGGTGGACGTGCCGAGGGGCCCCCGATGCACCGGGAGCCCCTCGGAGCCGAACTTCAGCCGATCCTTGAGCCAATCCCTAGCCGACGTCGACCCAGTCGAACGTCCGGGTGACCGCCTTCTTCCACTGCGCGTAGCCGTCCCTGCGCTGATCCTCGCTCCAGGTCGGGTTCCACCGCTTGTCCTCGTTCCAGTTCTGCACGAGGTCCTCGGTGGACCGCCAGAACCCGGTGGCCAGGCCGGCGGCGTAGGCGGCGCCCAGCGCGGTGGTCTCGGCGACCACCGGCTTGGACACCGGGACGCCCAGGATGTCCGCCTGGATCTGCATGCACAGCTCGTTGGCGGTCACCCCGCCGTCCACCCGCAGCACGTCCAGGGTGACCCCGGAGTCGGCCGCCATGGCCTCCACCACGTCCCTGCTCTGGTAGCAGATGGACTCCAGGGTGGCCCTGGCCAGGTGGGCGTTCGTGTTGAACCGGGACAGCCCGACGATCACGCCCCGGGCGTCGGAGCGCCAGTACGGTGCGAACAGCCCGGAGAACGCGGGCACGAAGTAGACCCCGCCGTTGTCCTGGACCTGGCGGGCCAGCGTCTCGGACTGCGCCGCGCCGGAGATGATGCCCAGCTGGTCGCGCAGCCACTGCACGGCCGACCCGGTCACCGCGATGGACCCCTCCAGCGCGTACACCGGGGCCTGGTCGCCGAACTGGTAGCAGACCGTGGTGAGCAGCCCCTGCTTCGAGCGGACCAGCTCGGTGCCGGTGTTGAGCAGCAGGAAGTTGCCGGTGCCGTAGGTGTTCTTGGCCTCGCCGGGGTTGAAGCAGACCTGCCCGACGGTGGCCGCCTGCTGGTCGCCCAGGTCGCCGGACAGCGCCACCTCGCCGGCGAACGGGCCGTTCTTGACGGTCTTGCCGTAGAGCTCCGGGCACGAGGAGGGCTTGATGGTCGGCAGCATCTCCCTGGGCACGTTGAAGAACCCCAGCAGCTCGTCGTCCCAGTCCAGCGTCTCCAGGTTCATCAGCATGGTCCGGCTGGCGTTGGTCGGGTCGGTGACGTGCACGCCACCCTCGGTACCGCCGGTGAGGTGCCAGAGCACCCAGGTGTCCGAGTTGCCGAAGATCGCGTCGCCGCGTTCGGCGGCCTCGCGCAAACCGTCGACGTTCTCCAGCATCCACTGCAGCTTGCCGCCGGAGAAGTAGGTCGCCGGCGGCAGCCCGGCCTTTTGGCGGATCACGTCGCCCCGGCCGTCCCGGTCCAGCGCGGTGGCGATCCGGTCGGTCCGGGTGTCCTGCCAGACGATGGCGTTGTAGTAGGGCCGGCCGGTGCGCCGGTCCCAGACCATGGTGGTCTCGCGCTGGTTGGTGATGCCCACCGCGCCCAGGTCGGTGGAGGTCAGGTTGGCCTTGCTCAACGCGGTCTCCACCACCGCGCGGGTGCGCTCCCAGATCTCCGTCGGGTTGTGCTCCACCCAGCCGGCCTTGGGCAGGATCTGCTCGTGCTCCAGCTGGTGGCGGACTACCTCGTTGCCGCCGTGGTCGAACACCATGAATCGGGTGCTCGTGGTGCCCTGGTCGATTGCGCCGATGAAATCAGCCATGTCCGTCGTTTCCTTTTCGCTCAGGCGTTCTCGAGGCGGGTGGCGTCGGCGGTCGGCGCGGCCGGCTGCGGCTCCTCCGCCGGCATGAACCGTCCGACCAGCAGCTTGTACAGGCCCAGGCCGATGACGCCGCCGACCAGCGGGCCAACGATCGGAACCCAGAAATAGAGGTCGCCGTACTGGTCGTAGAACGCCGTGCTGTACCCGGTGAAGAAGGAAGCCAGTCGGGGCCCGAAGTCACGCGCCGGGTTGATCGCGTAACCGGCGTCAGTACCCCATGCCATGCCGATGCCCACCACCAGTAGGCCGATCACGAACGGTGCCATGTTCGCCGCCGGCGCGGACTTGTTCCTGGCGTCCACCAGCGCGGCGACGATGAACAGCAGGATTGCGGTACCGATGATCTGGTCCCGCAGCGCGCCGAGGTCGCTGACCGGCAGCGTCCCGTTGCCCGGCAGGGTGGAGAACACCCCCTGGGTCTTGATCGTGTGCCCGGGGTCCGCCGCGGCCAGCACCTCGCTGTAGTTCCACCGCACCAGCAGCGCGGCGACGAACGCGCCGGCGGTCTGGGCCAGCGAGTAGGGCAGCACCTTCCGCCATGGGAAGTCGCCGAACACCGCAAACGCAAAGGTGACCGCCGGGTTGATGTGCCCCCCGCTGATCGCGGCGGACATGTACACCCCGAGCACCACCCCGAGGCCCCAGGCCCAGGCGATGCTGTCGTGGGCGCCGAGCTGACCGGCCACCACCTGGGCGACCACGCCCACCCCGAACAAGATTAGGACCATGGTGCCGGCGAACTCGGCCAGCAGTTCGCCGAGCAGGCCTTTTGATCTGAGTCCCGCCATTGGAAGCTCCTCGCCTTGTCAAGCGCATCCAACGATGCCTGGCAACGCTATGAGAGGGGTCACACACCCACAACAAACTCCGGTCGACATTGTCGAACGATGCGCTCGCCCTCATCAGCCCTCGGAGTGTCATGCATCCCTCCATCCGGGGGTACCCACAAAAGAATGACAAGCGCTGTTCGGCATTGTCGAACGTCGGTCGTCGTGGTTACCGTCCCGCTATGCCTGGGGCGGTGCAGTCCATCGAGCGCGCGGCGGCGATCCTGCGGCTGCTCGCCCGGGGTTCCGGGCGGCTCGGTGTGGGGGAGATCGCGAGTTCGCTGGAGCTGGCCAAGGGCACCGCGCACGGCATCTTGCGCACCCTGCAGGGCGTCGGCTTCGTCGAGCAGGACTCGGAGACCGGCAAGTACCAGCTGGGCGCGGCGCTGCTGCACCTGGGCACCAGCTACCTGGACGTGAACGAGCTGCGCTCCCGCGCGATCAACTGGGCGGACGCGTTGGCGGCGCGCAGCGGCGAGGCGGTGCGCATCGGCACCCCGCTGGAGGGCAAGGTGCTGGTGGTGCACCACGTCTTCCGCCCGGACGACACGCTGCAGACGCTCGACGTGGGCTCCCTGCTGCCGCTGCACGCCACCGCGCTGGGCAAGGTGCTGCTCAGCTACGACGCGGACCTGGCCACCGCGCTGCGCCGGACCGAGCTGGACTCGTTCACCCGGCGGACCGTGGTCACCGCGCCGGCGCTCACCCGCGCGTTGACCGAGGTCCGGGAGGCCGGCTGGGCCGGGGAGGTCCAGGAGTACCTGGCCGGCGAGGCCGGTGTCGCCGCGCCGATCCGGGGCCACGGTGGTCTGGTGGTGGGTGCGATCGGCATCTCCGGTGCCACCGAGCGCATCCTGGACGGAAAGGGGCACCCGGACCCGAGGCTCGTCATCTATGTTCGGGACGCCGCTCGCGCGGTGTCCCGGGACCTCGGGGCCGCCCGATGGTGACCCTGGCCAGTGCGGAGGAAGGGCCGGATGGCGCAACGCTGCGTGATGTCGATCGATCAGGGCACCACCTCGACCCGGTGCATGCTGTTCGATCGGCGTGGGCAGCTGCTGTCCGTGGCGCAGCGCGAGCACCAGCAGCACTTCCCCCGGCCGGGCTGGGTGGAGCACGACCCCGCTGAGATCTGGCGCAACCTCGGCAAGATCCTGCCGCAGGCGGTGCGCGACGCCGGTGTGGACAGCCAGGACGTGGTCGCGGTGGGCATCGCGAACCAACGGGAGACCACCGTGCTGTGGGACCGGCACACCGGCCAGCCGGTCAGCAGGGCGATCGTCTGGCTGGACACCCGAACCGACGCGCTGGTCGCCGAGCTGGCCGCCCGCCCCGGTGCCGAGCAGGTGCCGGAGCGCTGCGGTCTGCCGCTGGCCACCTATTTCTCCGCGCCCCGGATCCGCTGGCTGCTGGACCGCAAGCCTGAGCTGCGGGAGCGGGCGGAACGTGGCGACGTGCTGTTCGGCACCATGGAGAGCTGGCTGATCTGGAACCTCACCGGGGGTCCGGAGGGCGGCGTGCACGTTACCGACGTGACCAACGCCAGCCGCACGTTGCTGATGAACCTGCACACCTTGACCTGGGACGACAAGCTGCTGGAGTTCTTCGACGTGCCGGCCGCGATGCTGCCCAGGATCACTTCGTCCACCTCGGCGTACGGGGTGTCGCGGCGGATCGTGCCGGGAATCCAGATCGGCGCCGCGCTGGGCGACCAGCATGCCGCGCTGTTCGGCCAGATGTGCTTCAGCCCCGGCGAGGCCAAGTGCACCTACGGCACCGGCAGCTTCCTGCTGATGAACACCGGGACGGAGCCGGCCAAGTCGAAGAACGGCCTGCTCACCACGGTCGGCTATCAGCTGGGCGAGGAGCCGGCGGTGTACGCCTTGGAGGGCTCGATCGCGGTCACCGGCTCGCTGGTGCAGTGGTTCCGGGACAACCTGGGGCTGATCACCTCGGCGCCGGAGATCGAGACGCTGGCCCGCACGGTGGACGACAACGGCGGCTGCTACATCGTGCCGGCCTTCTCCGGGCTGTTCGCCCCGCACTGGCGCAGCGAGGCGCGCGGCGTCATCGTCGGGCTGACCTCGTACATCACCAAGGGGCACCTGGCCCGCGCGGTGCTGGAGGCCACCGGGTGGCAGACCCGCGAGGTGGTGGACGCGATGAACGCCGACTCCGGGCTGACCCTCACGACGCTGAAGGTGGACGGCGGGATGACCTCGGACAACCTGCTCATGCAGACCGTGGCCGACGTGCTGAACGTGCCAGTGGTGCGGGCCATGATGCCCGAGACGGTGTCCCTGGGCGCGGCCTACGCAGCCGGGCTGGCCGTGGGCTACTGGCCGGACCTGGAGGGCGTGCGGCGCAACTGGCACCGCGCCGCGCAGTGGCAGCCCCGGATGGACGCCGAGCGGCGGGCGGCCGAGTACCGCAACTGGCACCGCGCGGTGGAGCTGAGCTTCGGCTGGATGCGCCCGGACGATCCGCCGAAGCCCGGAGCCACCCGCTGAGCTCGCGTCCGCCGATCAGTGCTCAACTGTGGACGTGACCGTGCCTTCCGCCGAGCTTGCCGCCGCCGCCCCCGCCAATCAGGACGGGGCCCGGCGGTTGTTGCTGGTGCACGCCCATCCCGACGACGAGGTGACCGGCACCGGCGCGACCATCGCCCACTACGCCGCGATGGGGGTCCCGGTCACCCTGGTCACCTGCACCCGGGGCGAGTGGGGTGAGGTCGTCGCCGAGGATCTGGCCCACCTGCGGGACGCGCCGCCGGAGGAGCTGGGCCGCTACCGGGAGGGCGAGCTGGCCGCCGCGCTGCCGGTGGTGGGAGTCCAGCGGCACGTGTGGCTGGGTGGCACCGGCCGGTGGTGGGACAGCGGCATGATCGGCACTCCACAGAACGAGGACCCGCGCGCGTTCGCCCGCGCCGACCGGGCCGACACCACCCGCGCGATGGTGGAGATACTGCGCCGGGAGCGGCCCACCGTGGTCATCACCTACGACCCGACCGGCGGCTACGGCCACCCGGACCACATCCAGGCGCACCGGGTCACCATGGCCGCGCTGGACCCGGCGGCCGACCCCGGCTACGCCCCGGAGCTGGGCGAGCCGTGGCGGGTGCCGAAGGTGTACTGGCAGGTGATGCCCCGCTCGCGGGTGCAGCGGATGGTGGAGACCGCCGGCTTCGAGATCGCCGACGACATGCCAGGCGTGCCCGACGAGGTGATCACCGCCGAGATCGATGGGCGGGCGTATCTCGGCGCCAAGGTGGCCGCGCTGCGGGTCTACCGCAGTCAGGTGAATCTGGACGATGGGTTCTTCGCCCGGGTGGTGCGCGCCCCCGAGTTCGCCGTCGAGCACTTCCAGCTGGTCCGAGGGGAGCGCGGCCCGGCCGGCCCGACGGAGCAGGGCTGGGAGGCCGATCTGTTCGCCGGGCTGCCCAACGGCTAGCCGGCGACGCCGATCCCGATCAGCGACCCGACCAGGAAGGTCGCGCCGGCCGCGATCGCGCCGAAGGCCAGCTGACGCAGCCCGTTGAACCACCACGAGCGGGTGGTGAACCGGGCTACCAGCGCGCCCGCCGCGAACAGCCCGACCCCGCCGACGCCCAGCGCAATGAGCAGCGAGTGCACACCCAGCAGGTAGGGCATCAGCGGGAACAGCGCGCCAATCGCGAAGCAGAAGAACGACGAGATGGCCGCGGTCCATGGCGAGGGCTGGTCGTCCGGGTTGACGCCCAGCTCGGCGGTGATGTGCTCGCGAACGGCCAGCTCGGGGTCCTTGTGCACCTCTTCGGCCAGCCGCTCGGAGATGTCCTGGGACAGCCCCATGGTTTGGTACATGCCGACCAGCTCGGCCTTCTCCGCGTCCGGGTGGCGGCGCAGCTCCTCGCGTTCGACCGCGACCTCGGCCTGGACCGCATTGTTCTGGGTGTCCACCGAGGCGAACTCGCCGAGCGCCATGGAGAACGCGCCGGCGACCAACCCGGCCATCCCGGTGAGGATGATCGTGTGCCCGCTCGCGCCACCGCCTCCCACCCCGGCGACCAGCGCGATGTTGGTGACCAGGCCGTCCATCGCACCGAAGACGGCAGGTCGGAGCCACCCACCGGACAGGTCGTTGTGCTGGTGCCCGATCTCCGTCAGACCGTGCTCGATGCCGATCGGCTGGGACCCGCTCATGGGCGCACCTCCGTTCGCCCCATGGTACCTCCCGGACTGTCCACGTTGGACTATGGCGAGCCTTGCCTCGGGTAGGGAAAGGCTGCACTGAGCTGGGTTGGAGGCCGGTGCGGGCCCTGCCTGAGGGCGCCTCTAGGCTTCCGGCGTGCTGTTGGCTGATCAGCGACACTCCTGGCTCGACGTGGTCGGTACGTTGGTCCGGGTCGGGCTGGCCGCCGTGTGGCTCGTGTCCGGTGGGATCAAGGCCGCCGACCCGGATCAGACCTACGTCGCGGTCAAGGCCTACGACGTGCTGCCGGCGCCCGGGGTCGCCGCGGTGGCCGCCGCGCTGCCCTGGTTCGAGCTTGCGCTGGGGCTGTTGTTGCTCCTGGGAGTGGGTACCCGGCTGGTCGGGGTAATCTCCGCGGCGGTGTTTCTGTTGTTCATCGCGGGCGTGTCACAGGCCTGGGCGCGCGGCTTGCACATCGACTGTGGTTGCTTCGGGGGCGGCGGTGACGTTGCCCCTGACCAGACCAGCTACGGTACTGAGCTGCTGCGGGACACCGGATTCCTCGTGCTCGCGGCCTGGTTGATCATCCGTCCGCGCACCTTGTTCGCGCTGGACGACGTACTGACTCGCGGCGATCGGGAGTCGGTGGGCTGAGGAGGTTCCTGACGTGGCAGCCAAGAGCGGCAGTCGCACGGTCATCTACGTTGTGCTCGGCGTGCTCGTGGCCGTCGTCCTCGTCGCGTGGGCGTTCATGATGTTCGCCGGCGGCTCGAAGGCCAAGGTTGCCGCGACCTACACCACCGCGGTTCAGGGCTCGGTCGTGGTCGCCGGCAAGCAGGCCGCCAACACCGTGGACGTGTACGAAGACTTCCTCTGCCCGATCTGCGGCCGCTTCGAGGCGAACTTCAGCGGCCAGCTCACCCAGGCCATCAACGACGGCAAGGTTCAGGTCCGCTACCACCCGGTGGCCATCCTGAACCGGGCGACCAACCCGGTCGGTTACTCACTGCGCGCCGCGAACGCCGGGATCTGCGCGGCCGAGGCCGGCATCTTCCCCGCCTACCACGAGAAGCTGTTCGCCGAGCAGCCCAGCGAAGGCTCCGCCGGTCTGACCGACCAGGAGCTGATCGATAAGGCCAACCAGGTCGGCGCCCCGGCCACCTTCGCCAACTGCGTGAGCAGTGGCAAGTACTCCAAGGCGGTCACCGCCGAGACGCTGCGCGCGTCCAAGGACACCTCGCTGCGTGCCGAGGGCTCGAACGGCTTCGGCACCCCCACCGTCACCGTGAACGGCAAGCGGGCCGACCTCTCCGACGACAACTGGCTGACCAGCATCAGTAAGTGACAGCGGTGTGGCGCACGTGGGCGTGACTATGCTCACCGCTCCGCATGCGCCGCGAATTGTAGGCTGAATGATAAGGGCGTTCTTTGTCCCGGGGCGCCGATGTCATTTCACGTATCGCCGCGCGGATTCTCCTTGTGTTCCTGGTACGGAGAATTGGCGCGACGACGCAGGAGGCCTACGTGATCAACTGGGTTGGGTTCATTCTGACGACCGTGTTGGTCTCCCTGATCCCCGGCGCGAACCAGCTGCTCGGCCTGCGCAACGCGGTGCGCTACGGAATGGTGAGGGCAATGATCGCCGTGGCCGGCCGCCTGTTGGCGTTCTCCCTGTTCATCGGGTTGGTGGTGATCGGCCTCGGGGCGGTGCTGAGGGCCTCTGTCGAGGCCTTCACGGTAATCAAGTGGGCCGGCGTCAGCTACCTGCTGTGGATCGGGCTGAGCACGTTGCGCCGGTCCTTGCGGGAATCCGAGCTCGCTCCGGAACCGCCCCCGGTGGCGACCGGGCGCCTCGTCGGCCAGGAATTCCTCGTCGCTATCACCAACCCGAAGGCAATGCTGCTGTTCGCCGCGCTACTGCCCCAGTTCACCAGCCCGGGCCCCGAATCAATGGGCGTCCAGCTCGCCATTCTCGGTGCGGCCTACCTCGTGATTGAAACTGTGGTGGCCCTGGGATACACCGCCGTTGGCGCCCGGATCGGCGGCGTCGGCGTCGTGCCCGGCCGGGTGCGCCGGCGCCTCGACAAGGCGACCGGCGCCTGCTTCCTCGGCCTCGCCGGCTACCTGGCCCTGTCCAGCAGCGGGTAGCACTCCGGGGCACGCGAGTTAGAGCAGCACCCGCCAGCGGTCCGGCACCTCGTCGCCCTCGGCCCACCGCTCCAGTCGGCGGGCCTTGCCCACCTCGGTGCGCGGCACCGTGCCGGCGGACACCACCCGCACGTGGCAACCCACCCCGAGCCGCTCCCGCAGCGCCCCGCCCAGCTCGGTGGCCAGCGCCTCGGCGCCCACCGCCTCGCTCGACGGCTCTACCGCCACCCGCAGCTCCGGACGGGCCGGCGCCCGGCGGTCCTCCACGATCAGATAGTGCGGGCCCACCCTCGAGTCGGCCAACAGCACCGCCTCGATCTCGGTGGGAAAGACGTTCACCCCTCGGATCACCAGCATGTCGTCCCGGCGGCCGAGCAACTTGCTCATCCGGCGCAAGGTGCGCGGCGAGTCCTCCGCCGGCCCGGACAGCGTGGCGATATCACCGGAGCGGTAGCGCAGCAGCGGCATGCCGGTCTTGGTCAGCGTGCTGAACACCAGCTCGCCCGGGGTGCCGTCCGGCACCGGGTTGCCCTCCGGGTCGATCGCCTCCACATAGAAGTGGTCCTCGGCCACATTGAGCAGCCCACCGGAATCCAGCGACTCGCAGGCCACGCCCGGACCGATGATCTCGGAGAGCCCGTAGATATCCAGCGCGCGCAGCCCGAGCAGCGACTCGATCTGCGTGCGCATCCCCTCGGTCCACGGCTCCGCGCCGAAGATACCCACCTTCAGTGACCCGGTGCCGGGCTCGACACCGGACGCCCGCAGCGCCTCGCCCAGGTAGATCGCATAGGACGGGGTGCAACAGAGCACGTCCGGGCGCAGGTCGGTGAGCATGCGCAGCTGCCGGTCGGTCATGCCGGCGGACAGCGGCAGCACCGTGGCACCCAGCCGCATGCCACCGTGGTGCATGCCCTGGCCGCCGGTGAACAGCCCGTACCCATAGGCCACCTGGATCACGCTGGACCGGTTCGCCCCCGCGCCGCCGAGCGCCCTGGCCATCACGTCCGCCCAGATCGCCACGTCCACCGCCGTGTACGGCACCAGCGTCGGCCGCCCGCTGGTGCCGGACGAGCCGTGCAGACACACCACCTGCTCCCGGGGCACCGCGATCAGCCCCCACGGGTAGTGCTCCCACAGGTCCTGCTTGGTCACCAGCGGCAGCTTGGCCAGATCCTCCAGCGAGACGTCGGCTCCGGCGCGCACCCCCGCGCCGCGCAGCCGCCGCGCTTGCAACCCGTCCGCGCGTAGCAACCGATCGACCAGCTCCCCGAGCCGCTGTTGCTGCAGTTCACGGCGTTGCCCAGGAGCGCAGCCCTCGGCATCCGGATCGACCAGTGGCGGCGGCGCGGACTGTGCGGAACTCACCGGGCGAGCTTAGTGCGCGCGGTGCCGGAAAGAGCCCCCCGATTCTGCCTGCCGGCAACCGTCAGGTAAGTTGGTTGACCTCGGGGCTGTGGCGCAGCTGGTAGCGCATCACACTGGCAGTGTGAGGGTCAGGGGTTCGAGTCCCCTCAGCTCCACCCGACTGGACGGCCTGTGCTCGCGGAGAGCGCGGGCTGTTGTCGTGTCCACTGTTGGGCGGCCGAGCCCCCATGCCCCCCACGGGGCGAGCTTCTCCCGACCCAGCGTGGTGGGGGCGTGTCCCGGGCCGAGCCCCGAAGCCCCACGGGGCGAGCTTGTCTCGACCCAGCGTGGTGGGGACGAGGATCCCAGCGCGCGCCTTGAAGATCGAACGCATGCGCTCGCTCGCACGGCGACAAACCAGATCCGAAGCAGCGGAGAGCACGACGTTCCTTGCGGTGAGAGACGAGGCGGGTCACGCAATCGAGCGGTGACCACCTCTACCTTTATCCGGCCGTGGGCGTTCGCCCAGATCGAGGACATCGTCACCGACGAAGCCCGTCGACGCCGACCGCGCGCTCTTACCGCTTCTGCGTCTTCCAGGTGGCGGGGGTGCCGTGGGGGTGCTCGCGGGTGGCGCAGATACCTGCTGACGGCAAAGGCAAGAGTCAGTGAAATCAGAATACTGGGAAGGAGCGTGTTCTCTCGGCGGGTCAAGTTCCATCGCCTGCGAATGAGGACCGACTGAGGATTGCGGGGCATACGAACCGCAGCGGGATCAGGAGGCGGAATCGATGGATGTCACGTTCGCCACGACGGCGTTCGCGCCGGTTGTCCTGGGGTTCTTCGGGCTCGGCACCGGCTACCTCATCTACGGACCGCAGGAACTATTCGGCATCCCCCGCCGAGACGCGTCGGTGGACCGCTCGAGCGGGATCTGGGGCATATGGATGCCGGGCTTCTGCCAGTTCATCACCGGTGTCTACCTGTTCGTCGCCCTGACCTGGCTGGAGTCCCTGAGGCAACCCATCCTCTACACCGCGGCGCTGGCGTTCTCCGCTTACGGTATCCACTGGTTCGCGATCGGCTGGAACCGCTATCAAGGCAACGACGGACGTCCGATCGGACTCATGTCGATCCCGTTCACGATTATCTCGGTACTCGGCCTTGTGGTGTTCTTCTCCGCCGGGGCCTGGCCCGTTGGCATCGTGTTTGTGGGGCTCACCGCGGTGTACATTTGTGAATTCTTCGCCAGTTTCCGAATCGGTGCCAGGACATCTCCGCCCGCACTGAACAGAGTGGCGGCGGACGAGAATCGCGGCAGCACGGTCAGTGTTGGTGCCGCGGCCGCGCCTGCACACAACCCCGCGGAGCGTGCGCTCGGATTCGTCCGTATCGCTACCGGCCTGTGGCTGATGTACCTCACCTTCGCGACCACGCTCGACATATCCCTGCATTACACGCTGCCTGGCGCCTGACCCTTCTTTTCCGCTGTCACCGCCGAATGCGTAAGAGCTTCGTGGCTCACAACCTCATCAATGAGCGGGTTTAGGGCATGTCGAGCCGGTGATTGTGGTGAGGGTGTGGTGGAGGGTGGAGTCGCTGGGTGGGCGGTCGGGCCAGCGGGCGCCGATGTGGCCGTCAGGTCGGATGAGCAGTGCTCCGTGTGAGCCGAGGCCCCAGAGGTCGGCGTGCTCGTTGGGCAGGGTCTCGATGTGTAGCGGCAGTGGTGGGGTGGTTTGTTGCTCCCAGCGGGTGGGGTCTGGGGTGAGCAGGGTGAACCATTCGCCGAGGGCGTCGAGCGTGGAGTGGTTGTCCTTGAGCCAGCGGTGTGGCATGCGGTGGCCTGGCTCCGCGGTGGGGGCATAGTCCGCGCCTGTGTCGGATGGCTCGGGTGGGGTGCCGTCGTCGGTCAGGACAGCGGCAGAGTGGTACGCGACACCGAGCACGAGGCCGAGTTGGGCGAAGTACCGTTCCGACCAGGGCACTTCGATCTGGCCCAGCGCTGCTTCGCCGGCTTGGAGCTGTTCGCGGCGCCGATTCTGTGCTTGGAGCATGAGTTGGCTGTTGGCCACCGCTTGGCGGAGAGTCCGGTGGGCGACGGGCTGTCGTTCCGTCTCGTAGGTTTCCAACAGGCCTGGTCCGGCCCACCCATGGAGAACACCCGCTAGTTTCCAGCACAGGTTGTGCACATCGGCGATGCCGACGTTCATGCCCAGGCCACCGGAGGGGGGGACCGCGTGCGCGGCATCGCCGGCCAGCAGAACCCGGCCGTGGCGGAAGCGTTCGGCGACGAACGCGTTCACCACCCAGTGCTGCACCCGCAACACGTCGACTCGTACGTCGGCGCTGCCGAGGGCGCGCGAGACGAGGTCGGGCCAGTCGGCGCCCGCGATGTCTTCGGGCGGGGGACCGATCCAGGCCCAGCCTCCGTCGGGGTACAGCGGGAGGAATGATCCGTGCGCGGTGGCGTAGACGCCGGCGGGCTGCTGGGCGGACCAGCGGTTGAGATCGGCATCGAACACGACGGTGGTCCACCTCCCCAACGCTCCGGGGCCGGTGGTGTCGATCCCTAGCCGTTGTCGGACGGTGGAGTTCGCGCCGTCGGCGGCGAGCACATAGCGGGCCCGGACGAGAGTCTCTTCACCGCTGTCGTGGTCGACGAGTGTGGCCACGACGCTCTCGGCTTCTTCGACCAGCTCGATGAGCTCGGCCCCAAACCGCATCGGGGTGTCCGCCGCGCCGAGCAGAGTGGGTTCCAACCGGTCCTGCGAGGTGAGAACGCCGATCAGGGGGCTTTCGGATATCGGCGCGTTGATCCCAACCATCGCCGCCGTGGCGAAGTCGCGGCCGTGCAGGGTGTCGCGGAATCGGATGCGGCCGTACTCCGGTGCGAACGCGCGGGCCGTGATCGTGGCGGCGAGCCCGAGCTGGCGAAAGATCTCCATCGAGCGCACGTTGACCAGCCGGGACCGGGGAAAGGGTGAGAGCTCGGCGTATCTCTCGACCAGCAATGTCGACACGCCCCAGCGTTCCAGTAGCGCTCGGGCGGTGAGCCCGACCGGCCCACCACCGACGATCAATACTTCCACCTCGGGGTCTGCTACCGGCACGTCGAACTCCTCCTGCTCACCTGGGGTCTGTGCGGGCACTCGGTGACTGAACCGTCCTGGATGGCGACGGTTCGTTACGGACAGGCCAGGCGAGTAGTGGTCCGCGAGTTCATCCAGAGCCCTGATCTACGGTCCCTCGTCCGCCGTCCCAGTGGCAAAGGCTTAAGTGCTCCGTCCACGTGTGTCAGGTCCGATCGCGGGGGTCCGGTCGGTTCCCGCGCGCCCTCCGGTCTGCTGGGGGAGGTCCGGCTCAACAGGTGCCATGAACGGCGAGATGCCCTCACCGGGTCGGCAGATCTTCGGGGTGGCGAGGGTAGAGCTATCACGATCGGATGCGCGGGGGACGGCCCGAGATGCGCATGCGTGATAGGGGGCCGTTTGTTGTGGTGGCCGCCGTATCATCGTCCGAAAATCTTGGTCGGCTTGGGGTTGCTGGTCATTCCGAAAGATGCTTTGGACGGAAGAGCAGAGTCTGGCTTCCGCCTTTTGTCTGTGGGGTCGGGGGCCCTGGTCGGGGACGGCAGGCGAGGCGCCCAGAAAATCGTTGAAATATTACGTGCCCAGCTTCGTGAGCTTCGGAAAATGTCGGACCCCGCTGCGACAATGTTGGTATGTCGCAGAGTCCGCTTGCTCCCTCGCGGGGATCCGTGTATGCGGGTTTGGCCGCGATGCGGGTGGATGTGCGCTCCGCGTCCAGACAGGATCGGATTGATCAGCTGTCGTATCTGAAGACAGTGCTGCGCCAGGCCGAGCACGACATGGTTGAGTTGGTGGCCTCGTTGGATAGCGGCGGTGATTTCGTCGAGCTCGGGGTGCGTCCGGTCTCGGCGGTGGCTGATCTGTTGCGGTGTCGGGAGTTCG
>DASWST010000179.1:0-25713 GCA_036402515.1 Pseudonocardia sp. | reverse complement strand
CCCCGACCGCCGAAGTCGAACATCAACCCGCGGGCCTGTTCGCGCATCCACTGGTAGTCCAGGATCGCGGTCACATGCGGCCGCTCCCCACCCTCCAACGGCAGCCGACCCTCATCCAGGGCATGCTCACAAATCTCCCCAAGCGCATCAGCCTGGCGCTCACCCAACGACTTGAGCTCATCGGTGGCCGGGCACAACACCCCGCGGACCGCCCGGCACAGCACCTCAAACGTCGCCGCGTCCAACCGACCCTTGACCCGACCCCCCGCACCGTCCGCCGAAGCGGACAGATGCAGCTCGTTGACCTGCGGCTCATCGTCATTCGGCGGTGGGCCGTCCTGATCCAACCGGTCCAGCATCCGCGCGGCCAACCCGGCCAACTCATCGGGCCGGTAGAGCCGCGCCAACCCCGCCAACTGCTCTTCCAAACTCGACCACTGCTCCGGGCTGATCCGCTCGGCGGCACCTTTGCGCAGCGCGTGTTCGATCACTTCGGCGTGCGCCTGATCGATCTCCCACCCCGCTAAGGCCATCGCGGTGGCCGGCAACCTCGGCTCCAACGCCAACCCACCCAGCGTGGTGGGAAACACCGCCCGAGCCACCGCCACCATCCGACGCGCCTCGAACTCCCGACACCGCACCGCCACCGCCGACACCGGGCGCACCCCGAGCTCGACGAAATCACCGCCGCTATCCAACGAGGCCACCAACTCGACCATGTCGTGCTCGGCCTGGCGCAGCACCGTCTTCAGATACGACAGCTGATCAATCCGATCCTGCCTGGCCACGGACCCCCGCGAGGGGACAAGCGGACTCTCCGACATACCTGCATTGTCGCAGCGGGGTCCGACATTTTCCGAAGCTCACTCGAAGCTGGTTACGTAATTTCTCAAGGAATTTCTTGGGATACTTCACCAGCGTCCCCACCCGGGTCCTCGACCCGAGAGAAAAGGCGGAAGCCAGACTGACTGTTCTTCCGTCCAAAGCATTCTTTCGAAATGACCAGCAATCCTGAGGGCGACCAACACGATACGGCGGCCACCACGCCCGGCGTGAGCCGACTAAGATTTCGGTCCTGGGCTCGAGTCGACGAACGCAGAACCCCTAGGATCGATCCACGTGACTGAGTTCGAGGTGTGGGCGCCGCGGCGGAAGCGGGTCCGGGTGGACGTGGCCGGCGCGGTGCATGACTTGAGCCCAGCCGGCGGCGGCTGGTGGCGGGTCGAGGTGCCGACCGCGGGTGCGGGTATCGACTACGCCTACCTACTCGACGACGATCCCACCCCGCTGCCCGATCCGCGCTCGCGCCGCCAGCCGCACGGAGTGCACGGCCCCTCCCAGGTGTACCGGCCGGAGGCGTTCGCGTGGACCGACCGGGACTGGACCGGGCGGGCGCTGCCGGGCAGCGTGATCTATGAGCTGCACATCGGCACGTTCACCCCGGCCGGCACCTTCGACGCGGCCATCGAGCGGCTGGATCACCTGGTCGACCTGGGCGTGGACCTGGTCGAGGTGCTGCCGGTGAATGCCGTGGACGGGCCGCGCAACTGGGGTTACGACGGGGTGCTCTGGTACGCGGTGACCGAGAACTACGGAGGGCCCGAGGCGTTCCAGCGGTTCGTGGACGCCTGCCACCGCCGAGGGCTCGGCGTGGTGTTGGACGTGGTGTACAACCACCTCGGCCCGTCCGGAGCGTACCTGGATCGGTTTGGGCCGTACTTTGCCGGCGAGAATATCTGGGGTCCATCGCTGAACCTGGACGACGCCGGCTCTGACGAGGTGCGCCGGTACGTGCTGGACAACGTGCTGATGTGGCTGCGCGACTTCCACCTGGACGGACTGCGGCTGGACGCGGTGCACGCGCTGCACGACTCCCGCGCGGTGCACCTGCTCGAGGAGGTGTCCACCGAGGTCGAGGCGCTGTCCGCGCACGTGCGCCGGCCGCTGACGCTGATTGCCGAGTCCGATCTGAACGACCCGAAGCTGATCACCGCGCGGGAGGGCGGCGGCTACGGGCTGCACGCGCAGTGGGACGACGACATCCACCACCAGCTGCACGCCGCGTTGACCGGGGAGCGGCAGGGCTACTACGTCGACTTCGGCTCGCTGCCCGGACTGGCCACCACGCTGCGCCAGGCCTTCTTCCACACGGATACCGAGTCCAGCTTCCGCCGGCGTGCCCACGGCCGACCGGTGGACACCCACCTCATCCCGGGCCACCGCTTTCTCGCCTACCTGCAGAACCACGACCAGATCGGCAACCGGGCGGCCGGCGACCGGATCTCCGCCACGCTCTCCCCCGGCCTGCTGGCCTGCGGGGCGGCGCTGGTGCTGTGCTCGCCGTACACCCCGATGCTGTTCATGGGCGAGGAGTGGGGCGCGACGACCCCTTGGCAGTTCTTCTCCCACTTCCCGGACGCCGAGCTACGGGAGAACGTGCGGCGCGGCCGGACCGAGGAGTTCGCCGAGCACGGCTGGGATACGGCGTTGACTTCAGGCGCCGTGGTGCCGGACCCGAACGCGGATGCCACGTTCACCAACTCGAAGCTGGACTGGTCGGAGCCGGACAAGGAGCCGCACGCGAACCTGCTGCGCACGTACCAGGAGCTGATCGCGCTGCGCCGGGCCCGCCCCGAGCTGTCCGACCCGTGGCTCTACCGGCTGCGGGTGGATGTGCGCGAGGCGGACCGGACCATCGTGCTGCGCCGGGGCGCTCTGCGGGTGGCGGTCAACCTGGGCGCCGCGCCGGCCGTGGTGGCGCTGGGCAAGCCGGCCGGGGAGATCCTGCTGGCCAGCGCGGACGCCACGATCGACGGCACCGAGCTGTCCCTGCCCGCCGAGTCGTTCGCGGTCATCGAGCTCTGACCCCCAGCAGTCCGCGCGATCCAGCAATGACATCCCCCAATGGGTCGTCATCAGGAGTTGAGCACACCACAAACCGGTCACGACTGACTGTCAGGGACCTAGAGTGCTGCCATGACAGTGCCGTCCGAGCAGCCGTCCGAGCAGCCCTTCGAACAGCTGTCCGAGCAGAGTGCGGCCACGACGCTGACCCTAGCCGGGGACTTTCCACCGGCCACCCGGGACGAGTGGCGCGAGCTGGTGGCCGGCGTGCTGCGCAAGGCCGGCCGGCTCCCGGAGAACCAGTCCGGTCCGGTCGAGGACCTACTCGCCAGCACGCTCGCCGAGGGCGTCACCGTCGCCCCGCTGTACACCGCCGAGGACTGCCCGCCCAAGCCCGGCGCCCCCGGGTTGGCCCCGTTCGTGCGCGGCGCCCGGCCACTGGGTGCCAGCCCGGACGGTTGGGACCTGCGCCAGCGGCACACCGACCCGGACGTGGCGGCCACCACCGAGGCGGTGCTGGCCGACCTGGAGAACGGGGCCACCTCGCTGTGGCTGGTGCTCGGCGAGGGCGCGCTGCCAGTCGGCTCGCTGCCCGTGGTGCTGGAGAAGGTGATGCTGGAGCTGGCCCCGGTCGCGCTGGACGCCGGCCCGCTCACCGGCCAGGCCGCCGAGGCGCTCTTCGCGCTGGCCGGCGAGCGGAACCTGCCGGCCGAGGCGCTGTCCGGCACGCTGGGCGCCGACCCGCTGGGCCAGCTGGCCGCCGCCGACGCCGATACCGACGTCGAGGCCGGGCTGCGGCTGGCCGGCGAGCTGGCCGCCCGCTGCGCCAACGAGCGCCCCAACCTGCGCGCGGTGACCGTCGACGCAACCGCCTACCACGGCGGCGGCGCGGACGACGCCCAGGAGCTGGCCTGCTCGCTGGCCGCCGGGGTGGCGTACCTGCGCGCGCTCACCGACGCCGGGCTGTCCGTGCCCGATGCGCTGCGCCAGCTGGAGTTCCGCTACGCGGCCACCGCCGACCAATTCGCCACCATCGCCAAGCTGCGGGCAGCCCGGGGACTGTGGGCGCGGGTGTCAGCGGAGTGCGGGGTCACCGGCGCGGATGCCGCGCAGCGCCAGCACGTGGTCAGCTCCGAGCCGATGGTGACCGCCCGGGACCCCTGGGTGAACATGCTGCGCGGCACGCTGGCTTGCTTCAGCGCCGGGGTGGGCGGGGCGAACGCGGTGACCGTCCTGCCGTTCGACGCGGCCCTCGGGCTGCCCGACCCGTTCTCCCGGCGCATCGCGCGCAACACCCAGTCGCTGCTCATCGCCGAGTCACACCTGGCCAGGGTGGTGGACCCGGCCGGCGGCTCCTGGTACGTGGAGGAGCTGACCTCGGCGTTGGCCCGGCGGGCCTGGGAGGTGTTCACCGGGATCGAGCGCGCCGGTGGTCTGCTCGCCGTGCTGCGGGACGGCTCGCTGGCCGAGACCCTGGCCACCACCTGGGCCGCGCGCGCCGGGCGGCTGGCCACCCGCAAGGAACCCGTCCTCGGGGTCAGCGAGTACGCCAACCTGACCGAGCGGCTGCCCACCCGGGCCCCGGACACCCGGCCGGCCCGGCGCGGACTGCTGCCCCAGGTGCGCAAGGCGGCGCCATTCGAGGCACTGCGCGACCGCGCCGACGGGCAGCTGGCCGCGGCCGGCCGACGCCCGCCGGTGTTCCTGGCCACCCTGGGCGCGCCGGCCTCGCACAGCGCCCGGTCTGGTTTCGCCGCCAACCTCTTCCACGCCGGCGGACTGGACACCCCGCGCGGTGGCGGCACGCCGGAGGAGATCGCGGCGGCATTTCGCGCCGAAGGCACCCCGGTCGCCTGCCTGTGCGGCGCGGACCGGAGCTACGCCGACGACGCCGAGCCGGTGGCCGACGCACTGCGGCAGTCCGGCGCGACGCGTGTGTTGTTGGCCGGCAAGCCAGGCACAGTGGCCGACGGGACGGTAGACGGTTACATATACGCCGGCTGCGACGCGGTCGAGGTGTTGACCGGATTGCTGGATGAGTTGGGAGTAAAGCCGTGATCCCGAACTTCGGCGAGCTGCCCTACCAGGAGCCGACCGGTGACCCCGAGTCCGCCAAGCAGTGGGCCGAGCTGGTCCGGGAGAGCACCGGGACCGACCCGGCCGAGCTGGCCTGGGCCACCCCGGAGGGCATCGCGGTGCCCCCGGTGTTCACCGCCTCCGACCTCGACGGCCTGGACTTCCTGGGCACCTACCCGGGCCTCGCCCCGTTCCTGCGCGGCCCCTACCCGACCATGTACACCACCCAGCCGTGGACCGTCCGGCAGTACGCCGGGTTCTCCACCGCCGCGGAGTCCAATGCGTTCTACCGGCGCAACCTGGCGGCCGGGCAGAAGGGGCTGTCCGTCGCGTTCGACCTGCCCACCCACCGCGGTTACGACTCCGACCACCCCCGGGTGCCCGGCGACGTGGGCATGGCCGGGGTAGCCATCGACTCGATCTACGACATGCGCCAGCTGTTCGACGGCATCCCGCTGGACAAGATGAGCGTGTCGATGACCATGAACGGCGCGGTGCTGCCGGTGCTGGCGCTGTTCATCGTGGCCGCCGAGGAGCAGGGGGTGGCGCCGGAGCAGCTGGCCGGGACCATCCAGAACGACATCCTCAAAGAGTTCATGGTCCGCAACACCTACATCTACCCGCCGGCACCGTCGATGCGGATCATCTCGGACATCTTCGCCTACACCTCGCGGATGATGCCCAAGTTCAACTCGATCTCCATCTCCGGCTACCACATCCAGGAAGCCGGGGCGACCGCCGACCTGGAGCTGGCGTACACGCTGGCCGACGGGGTGGAGTACCTGCGGGCCGGGGTGGACGCCGGGCTGGACATCGACGCGTTCGCGCCCCGGCTGTCGTTCTTCTGGGCGATCGGGATGAACTTCTTCATGGAGGTCGCCAAGATGCGGGCCGGCCGGCTGCTGTGGGCCAAGCTGGTCCAGCGGTTCGACCCGAAGAGCGCCAAGTCTCTGTCGCTGCGCACGCACTGCCAGACCTCCGGCTGGTCGCTGACCGCGCAGGACGTCTACAACAACGTGGTACGCACCTGCGTGGAGGCGATGGCCGCGACCCAGGGGCACACCCAGTCGCTGCACACCAACGCGCTGGACGAGGCGCTGGCGCTGCCCACCGACTTCTCCGCGCGGATCGCCCGCAACACCCAGCTGCTGCTGCAGCAGGAGTCCGGTACCACCCGGGTGATCGACCCGTGGGGCGGCAGCTACTACGTGGAGAAGCTGACCCACGACCTGGCCCGGCGCGCCTGGGAGCACATCGAGGAGGTCGAGGCGGCCGGCGGGATGGCCAAGGCGATCGACGAGGGCATCCCGAAGCTGCGCGTGGAGGAGGCCGCCGCGCGCACCCAGGCCCGGATCGACTCCGGCCGCCAGCCGGTGATCGGGGTGAACACCTACCGGGTGGACGCGGACGAGTCGATCGACGTACTCAAGATCGATAACGCCGACGTGCTGGCCCAGCAGGTCGCCCGGCTCCGCACGCTGCGCGAGGAGCGGGACAGCGAGGCGTGCGACGAAGCGCTGCGCAAGCTCACTGCCGCCGCCCAGGCCGCCGCGGACGGCACACGGGCACCCGGACTCGAGCAGAACCTGCTGGCCCTGGCGGTGAACGCGGCCCGGGCGAAGGCCACCGTGGGCGAGATCTCCGACGCGCTGGAGAAGGTGTACGGGCGGCACACCGCGTCCATGCGCACGCTGTCCGGGGTCTACCGGGAGGAGGCCGGACAGGTGGGTGCCATCGAGGACTGCCGGGCAGCCGCCGAACAGTTCGAGCACGAGACCGGCCGCCGGCCCCGGATCCTGGTGGCAAAGATGGGCCAGGACGGCCACGACCGGGGCCAGAAAGTGATCGCCACCGCGTTCGCCGACCTGGGCTTCGACGTGGACGTGGGCCCGCTGTTCCAGACCCCGGCCGAGGTGGCCCGCCAGGCGGTGGAGGCCGACGTACACGTCGTCGGGGTGTCCTCGCTGGCCGCCGGGCACCTGACCCTGGTCCCCGCGCTGCGCGACGAGCTGGCCGCGCTGGACGCCTCCGACGTGCTGATCGTGGTCGGCGGGGTGATCCCGCCCGGCGACTTCGACGCGCTGCGTGAGGCCGGCGCGGCGGCCATCTTCCCGCCCGGCACGGTGATCGCCGAGGCGGCCACCGAGCTGCTCGCCACGCTGCGCGAGCGGGCCCACGCCAGCACGTGATCGCGGATCTGCAGCCGTACGTGGACGGGGTGCGTCAGGGTTCCCGCCGTTGGGTGGCGCGCGCGATCACCCTGGTGGAGTCCCGCCGCGCCGATCACCGCGAGCTGGCCCAGCGGCTGCTGGTGGAGCTGCTGCCGGCCACCGGGAAGGCCCGCCGGGTGGGCATCACCGGGGTGCCCGGGGTGGGCAAGTCCACGTTCATCGACGCGCTGGGCACCCAGCTCACCGGCGCCGGCCACCGGGTCGGGGTGCTCGCGGTGGACCCGTCCTCCTCCCGCAGCGGCGGCAGCATCCTGGGCGACAAGACCCGCATGTCCCGGCTGGCCGGCGACGAGGCGGCGTTCATCCGGCCCTCCCCCACCGCCGGCACCCTGGGCGGCGTGGCCACCGCGACCCGGGAGAGCATGGTGGTGCTGGAGGCCGCCGGCTACGACGTGCTGATCATCGAGACGGTCGGGGTCGGGCAGTCCGAGTACGCGGTGGCCGACATGGTGGACACCTTCCTGTTCCTCACCCTGGCCCGCACCGGGGACGCGCTGCAGGGCATCAAGCGGGGCATCCTCGAGCTGGCCGACGTGATCGCGGTGAACAAGGCGGACGGGCCGGCCGAGCGGGACGCCCGCCGGGCTGCCCGCGAGCTGGCCTCGGCGCTGCGCATGCTGCGCGGTCCCGCCGCGTCTGATTCGGACGGCTGGGAGGTGCCGGTGCTGACCTGCAGCGGCGCCACCGGCGGCGGCGTCGAACAAGTGTGGCGCAAGGTCGTCGACCACCACGATCGGCTGGACGTCTCCGGCGAGCTCGCCGAGCGCCGCCGCCGCCAGCAGGTGCGCTGGATGTGGACCATGGTGAACGACCGGCTGGCCGCCCGGCTGCGTGAGCACCCCGAGGTACGCGCGCTGACGCCCGAGTTGGAGCGGGCCGTGCTGGACGGCGAGCTCACCCCCACCCTGGCCGCCGACCGCATCCTCGAGGCGTTCACCCGGGACACATAGCGTGACCGACCGACCGCGCCAATACTGATCAACTGATGCGTGATCATCACCCCGACAAGCCTCGAACCGGCACCGAACGCGGAGTGGGTCGCGCGGCGGACTGAAGAGAGCGCTCGGCGAGTGGGGTGAGCCGGTCGGCGAGCGCCTCGAGGTCGAGATTGTTGACCTCGCACACCTGCTTGTAGAGCTCCTCAGGTATGGCTTGGATGCCGCTGAGGGCGCCGGCGATGGAGCCCGCCATGCAACCGACGGTGTCGCTGTCGTCGCCGGCGTTGGCCGCGGCGATCGCGGCCAGGTAGGGGTCCCCGCCGGCCGCCACCACAAACCCGACCGCCGCGGGGCAGGCCTCGGCCGCGGCCAGCCCGGTCCCCACTGTGGCGGTGATCGCCTCTACCGCCCCGTCGATGTCGTCCGCCCGAAGCGCGAGCGCGCAGGCCAGGTCGATGCGGGCGGCCACCGACGGTCCGGCGACGTGGCGGCCCTCGTGGGAGCCCAGCGCCGCACCCAGGGTGGCGCCTGCCCGGGCCGCGCGGACGATGTCGGTGAGGTTGGCCATCGGGAGCAGGGCCGCGGCGACCGAGGCGGCGATCGCGCCCGCCCCGGCCACCCCGATGTTGGTGTGGTGGCTGGGGATGCAGTTGATGTGCGCGTCCCGGACGGCGGCCTCGACGTTGCCGGCATGCACCAGCCCAGCGGGGGCGACCCGCATGGCGCCGCCGTTGCTGGTGCCCTCGCTGGTCAGCCGACCGAGCTTGCCGGTCTCGCGGGGGTCCGCGCCGTCCTTGAGCCGCTCGATCGCGGCCCGGGTGCTGGGCCCGGCGAAATGCGGGAAGTACTCGGGGTTGCCCGACCAACGGATCAGCATGTCAGCGACGATCTCCGGGGTGATCACGCCGTCGTGGCGGACGTAGGCCTCGGCGAGCATCAACAGCTGGCTGGAGTCGTCGGTGATGTGGCCCGCGGCCTTGCCATGGGCGAACGGCGAGTCGGCCGGTGGCGCGACAAACGTCTCGACCCGACCGCCGAACACCTCGCGGATCTCCCGGATAGAGCGTTGCTCGGTGGGGGCACCGAGCGCATCAGCCAGACACGCTCCGGCGAGGCTGCCGAGGATCTTGTCGCGTAGCGTTGCCGTGGTTAGCACTGTTCCTCTTTCATGCTCTCGGGCTGGTCGTTCGCGGTGATGTCGACCCGGGCGGCGAGTTGGTCGAGCTCGGGCCCGGCGGTGTAGGTGCGCGCGCCAAGCGAGCCGACGGCGAGCGCGCTCATCGCGGTGGCTCGGCCCAGGCAGTCCGTCAGCGGGGCGCCGCGCAGGTACGCCGAGGCGAACGCGCCGCTGAACGCATCCCCGGCGCCGGTGGAGTCGACGACCTTGCTGGGCAGGGCTCGCGAGCGCAGCCGCTGGCCACCGGCGGCACAGACCGCTCCGTCCGCGCCCAGCGTCACCACCGCCACGGCCGCCCCGGAACGCAGCAGGATCCGCGCCGCGTCGTCCACGCTGTGGTGGCCGGCACTGGCCAGGCCCGGCCGGTTGGTGAACGCCAGGTCGGTGTGGCGCAGCAGCCGGTCCAGAGCGCCGAGGCCGTCGCCCATCGCCTCCGCTTCGAGATCGACCGCCACCAGGCAGCCCTGGCGTTTGGCCCGCATCGCTACCTCGGTGGCCCACCTGACGTCGTCGGTGAGCGGGGCCACCAGCGCGGCCTTGGCGAGCAGTTGGTCGGTGATCTGCTCCAGCGGCGGGACCTTGATCTCGGTCATCGCCCCAGTCAGCGCCTTCTCTCCGCTGGGGTCCAGCTGCACCATGCAGAACCAGGTGTTCGCGCCACCGACCGTGGTCACCGCGGTCGTGTCGATGCCCTGTTCGACGAGCTCGCGCAGGCAGGCGCGGCCGCGCTCGTCGTCGCCGAGCACGCTGGCCAGGGCGCCGACCGCTCCCTCGCGGGCCGCCGCGACCGCGAAGTTGGCCGACATGCCCCCGCCGTGGGTGCCCAGGAAACGCCCCATGACCTTCTGGTCCCGGCCGGGCAGGTAGGGCACGGCGACAAAGAGATCGGCGCTGGTGTCCCCGATGGCCAGCACGTCCACCGGACGCGCCGGCCCGCGCCGGAGCTCGGCGGTCACCGGGGCGGTTTCCGGTTGAGCACCAGGTTGTTCAGCAGCACGCTCACCACGAGCACCGCGCCGAGCAAACCGTTCTGTACCGAGCCGCCCACCTCGGCCAGCTGCAGGCCGGAGTTGAGCACCACCACCAGGATGACCCCGAGGAACGTGCCGGAGAGGTAGCCCCGGCCGCCGAAGATGTCGATCCCGCCGAGCACCGCGATGGTGATCGCCTGCAGCTCTAGGCCGGCGCCGGCGGACGGGCGCGCGGTGAGCAGCCAGGAGTTGGTGACGATCGCGCCGAGCCCGGCGAGCAGCCCGGAAACGCAGTACAGGGTGAACCGGGTGCGCCGGACGTCGATGCCCACCAGGCTGGCCGCCAGTTGCGAGGTCCCGACCTGGTAGAGCACCCGGCCGGAGCGGGTGCGGTGCAGCGCCCACACGCAGACCGCGGTGGCCGGCAGGAACACCAGCAGCACCTGTGTCGGGATGCCCAGGATGGCGGTCTGCCCGAGCGCCGGGAAGCCGGCACGGTCGAAGCCACCCAGCTGCCCGCCGCCGGTGAGCACGTTCGCCAGCGAGCCGTAGAGGTAGAGCGTGCTCAATGTGACGATCAGCGGCGGAATGGACAGTCCGGCGACCAGAATGCCGTTCACCGCCCCCAGCCCGACCGAAGCGCCCAGGGTGACCACGGCGGCCAGCCAGGGGTTCAGCCCGCCGTACCGGGTCATCAGTCCCATGAGCACGCCACTGAGGCTGAGCATGGAGCCAACCGACAGGTCGATGCCGCCATTGCCGCCCAGGATGACCAGGCTCTGGCCCAGTGCGAGCAGCCCGATCACCGCGCCGTACTGCGTCATCGAGAGCAGATTGTGCACCTGCAGGAAGTACGGCGAGAGCAGGCTCATCGCCGCGGCCGCCACCACGATCAGCAGCAGCAGGAACGCACGGCGGTCGGCCAGCGCCCCGGTGCTCCTGACCCACGACCTGGCGAGGACGGTGGTCATCTCCGCCTTCCCTTCCCGCGCCGGGTGGCAATGTCCAGCCACACCGCCAGGGCGACCGCGACGCCGACGAGCACGCCGTTCCACAGCGGCGGGACGCCGATGAGCACCACGCCGTTCTGCAGCACGGCGACGAACAGCAGCCCACCGAGCGTTTTGAGCACCGAGCCCTCGCCGCCCAGGATGGACGTGCCGCCCACCACCACCGCCGCGACGGCGCTGAGCGTGAGCTCGCTACCGGAGCTGGCCTGGACCACGCCGACTCGGCCGGCGTAGATCACCGCCGCGAGCCCGACGCAGCCGCCGAGCAGCAGGTACGTCACGAAGACGACCCGGGTGGTCTTGACGCCCAGCAGGCGCGCGCCCTCCCGGTCGTTGCCGATCGCGTAGACGTGCCAGCCGTAGGCGCGCTGCCGGGACAGGTAGCGCAACAGCGCGAACACCGCCAGCACCACCACCGCGACCAACGGCCAGCCGCCCACCCGCCCGGTGCCCAGCAACGGGCTGACCGGGGCGGCGAACACATCCGTGCTGTTCCAGAGCAGGAACAGCAGTGTGCTGAAGATGGCGGACGTGCCCAGCGTCGCGATGATCGGCGAGACCCTGCCGAATGCGATCAGGAATCCGTTGAGCGAACCCAGCACCGCGCCTGCCAGTACGGCCGCGCCGATCACCAGCACCGGGGCCGTTCCGTGCTGGCTCAGCGTGGCCACCAACCAGGCAATCACCCCGAGCATCGAGCCGGTGGAGACATCGATCCCGCCCAACAGCACCACCAGGGTGAGCCCGGCGGCGATGACGGCCAGGTCCGAGGAGTTGATGACGACGTTGGAGAGGTTGTTGGTGGTCAGGAATGTGGAGGAGGCGAGGCTGAAGAAGACGATCTCGGCGGCCAGCAGCAGCGGGAGCATCGCGTGGCGCAGCAGGCCGGACCGACCGACCAGCCGCCCGGTCGTGGACGTCTCGACCGAATCGACGGTGCCGATCACGGTGCCCGCAGGGTCGCGCGCAGCACCGCCTGCTCGGTGATGGCGCCGTGAGTGAACTCAGCCGCCACCGCGCCTTCCCGCAGCACGTACACCCGCTCGGCCAGCGCGAGCAGCTCGGGCAGCTCCGAGGAGATCACCAGCACGGCGAGCCCACCCCGGGCCAGGTCGATGATCATCCGGTGAATCTCCGCTTTGGTGCCCACATCGATGCCCCGGGTCGGCTCGTCCAGCACCAGCACCTTCGGATCAGTGGCCAGGCACCGGGCGAGCAGCACCTTCTGCTGGTGCCCGCCGGAGAGGCTGAGGATGTCGTCCGCGGCGCTCGAGACCTTGATATTCAGCCGCCGGATCCAGGTCCCGACCAGCCCGTCCTCCTTCACGGTATTGAGCACCCCGAGGCGGCGAGTGAACCGGGGCAGAGTGGCCGCCGTGAGATTCGCCCCTACCGAGAGGGACGGAAAAATGCCCTGCGTCTTACGGTCCTCGGGCAGATAGGCCACACCCTGCGCCATGGCGTGGCGGGCGGACCGAGGGGCGTAGGGCCGGCCGCCCAGGCGCATCCGGCCCCGGCTGGGTTTGAGCACCCCGAACACAGTCAACGCCAGCTCAGTGCGCCCGGCCCCGACCAGCCCGTACAGCCCGACGATCTCGCCCCCGCCCACACTAAGGCTGACGTCGGAGTACAGGCCGGGGGCGGTAAGGGCGTCCAGCTCGAGCACCGGGGCGGGCGCGCCGCCGTGGCCGGTGTGCTCGGCGTACTCGACCGCCCGCCCAGTCATGAGTTCGATGATGCGGTCGTGGTCGGCATTCTCGGCCGGCAGCTCACCGGCCAGCTGCCCGTCCTTGAGCACCACGAAACGGTCCGCCACCCGCTCGAGCTCGTCGAAGCGGTGGGTGATGTAGAGGATCGCCACGCCCCGTCCAGCCAGATGGTCGATCAGCCCGAACAACCGGTCGGTCTCCCGCGCGGTGAGGATGGAGGTGGGTTCGTCAAGGATCAGTACCTTGCTGTCCTGGTCCACGGCCCGCGCGATGAGCACCAACTGCTGTTCCGCCAGGCTCAGCTCGCCCATCCGCAGGCCGAGCAGATCGGTGCGCATCTCCAGGGTGGTGAATAGGTCGTGGGCGACCGAACGCATGCGCCGCCAGTGCACCCCGCCGCCGACGGCTCGTAGCTCGCGGCCGACGAACAGGTTCTCCAGCACGGTGAGCCGAGCGAAGAACGACGGCTCCTGGTAGACGATCGAGACACCGGCGGCGAGCGCGTCGGCGGGTGAGCCGGGCCGGTAGGGCCGCCCGTCGAGCGTCATGGCGCCGCTGTCCGGCGGGTAGACCCCGGCGAGGATCTTCATCAGCGTCGACTTCCCCGCGCCGTTCTCGCCGAGAACAGCCAGCCGCTCTCCGGCCGCCAGCCGCAGGTCGACTCCGCTCAGCGCGCGGGTCGCGCCGAACCGCTTGGACACCGCGCGGGCGGTCAGTAGGGCTGCCATCGCGGTGTTCGTCAGAAGTTGTAGTTGCCGATGTTCGCCTTGGTGAACACCGTCGGCGGGCCCATCACTAACGTCCTGGACGCCGCACCGAACCGCACCGGCTGGTCAAGACCGGGCACCGAGTTCTCCTGGGCGAAGCTCTTGCCGTCCAGGATCTGCTTCATCGCCCACACAGTCAGCTGGCCCAGCTTCGGCACGTCCCACAGCACGGTGGAGGCCATCACCCCGGAGTCGACGAACTGTGCCGCCGTCTTCGGTGAGCCGAACCCGGTGACCGCGACCTGTCCGGTCTTGCCCGCATTCCGCACCGCCTGCGCCACCCCCGGCACCGCCGTGGACGGCACGGCGATGATTCCCTTCAGCCCGGGGTAGGCGGTCATCAGGTTCTGCGCCTCCTGCAGCGCCTGCGCGGTGGATGCGGTGTAGCGCAGCCCGCCGACCAGCTGGATGTCGGGGTACTTGGTCTGCTGGCGCAGCTGGATGAAATGCGACCAGGAGTTGAACGTCTGGGTGTCCGGGGCGCCGGAGATGATCCCGTACTGGCCACTGCCGCCCATGGCCTGGGCCAGCTGGTCCATCGCCGCGAACCCGAGATCCTGGTCGGTCGCCTGCTGCACGAACACCTCACGTTCGCTGCCCGGCGCGTCCGCGTCCGCGGTGATCACGTGTACACCCTGCTTGCGCGCCGCCGCGATCGCCGGGTTCATCGAGTTCGGGTCCAGCGGAGAGATGGCGATTGCTTGGTAGCCCTGTGAGACCAGGCTGTTGAAGATGCGCAGCTGCTCGGTGGAGTCGGCGGTCGCCGGGCCGGCCTGGGTGTAGCTCAGCCCCAGCTGTTGCGCCGCTTGCTCCGCGCCCGCTTTGAAACCGGCGAAGTAGGGGATGCCCTCCACCTGGGAGACAAACGCGACCTTGGGTCCGGTGCCGCTCGCGCCGCCGGCACCGCTGGGCCCGCCGGCCCCGGAGCCGCCACCGACCGAACTACACGCCGAGAGCAGCGCGACCAGCAGCGCGACCAGTACGACCAGGGGCCTTGGGATCAGCAACGAGATCTTCACGCACGTACCTCCCTGCGGGGTCCCGCGCGAGACCTCCTCGGACCGGACGGGTGGCGATCCGGTCCCAGGTCAGCGCGCTGAGCGCCGAGACTATGAAGTTGTACCCACAACCGTCAATACATGTAGGTACAAATCGTGTTAACGTCAGCGCCCACCCGGACATGTGCCGGGGCTGCGGGAGGGGGAGATGAGCAGGCAGCCGGCCTACCAGACCGTGGCGGCGGCGCTGCGGGAGCAAATCCTGCAGGGCGACTACCACCCCGGTCAGCGGCTTCCGGGCGAGCTCGAGTTGGGTGAGCACTTCGGGGTGAGCCGCAATACCGTCCGCTCAGCGCTGGACCGGCTCACCGCCGCCAACCTTGTGCACCGGCGCCGAGGTTCGGGCACCTTCGTCGCCGAGGGAAATGGCATCAGCCACTCGCTGGGCAGCCTGCGCAGCCTCACCCAGATCATCACCGACCTGGGACTTGAGCCGGGCATCGGCATGCTCGAGCTGGCGGTCGACCCCGACCCGCCGCCGGAGGTCAGCGGCTTCTTTGCCCCCGGCGTGCTGTGGCGGCTGCGGCGGGTACGCACCGCCTCCGGCCGCCCCTTCGCGCTGATGGACTCCTGGCTGCCCGACCACATCGGCCGCCACCTCGACCCGCGCCGGCTGGCTCAGGTGCAGTCGCTGTACCGGGTGCTCAGCGAGGACTGCCAGGTCACCGTGGCCGAGGCGACCGAGAGCATCCACGCCGAAGCCGCCGGCGAGGACGAAGCCCACGCGCTGACCGTTGCGCTGGGCACCCCCGTGCTCTTCATGCGCCGCTGGACCTACGACCCGAACGGCCGGCCCGTCGAGTACGCCGAGTCCGCCGCCCGGGGCGACCTGTACCGCTACGTCATCAAGCTGCGCGCCTAGGCATAGCACCGCACAGACCGGGTACTGCCGCACAGACCGTGCCGGGGCCGCGCGGCGTGCACACGGCGCGGGAGGCCTGGGTGGTCGTAGTATCTGGCGACAAGTTCTCCCTTCGGACGGGTGATGCGGGATGAGCCGACCGGTGGTGGAGCCGCATGAACATGTGGTGATCGCTGGCGCTGACGGGTCGGCGTACGCCTCCCTGCGCCGCCGCCCGCAGCCCCGCGCGGAGCGCTACAAGCTGGGCCGCGAGCTGCGCAAACGGGTGCCCCGCTCGGCGTTGGGCGAGTGGCGGCCGCCGGCGGTCGGGCGGCCCGACCCGGTGGAGCTGATCAACGAGTCGCACCAGGGCCGGTTGGAATGGCTGATCCCGGTGCGGGTGGCCCGGATGGCCGCCTCCCCGTACGGCTTCCTGCGCGGCACGGCGGTGGTCATGGCCGAGGACGTGGCACACCTGCCCAGCACCGGGATCACCCCGGTGGTGTGCGGTGACGCGCACCTGGGCAACTTCGGTTTCTACGCCTCGCCGGAGCGCGACCTGGTCATCGACCTGAACGATTTCGACGAGGCGCACCCCGGCGGCTGGGAGTGGGACCTGCGGCGCCTGGTGGCCAGCATCTGGGTGGCCGGCCGGCACAACGGGGCCAGCGAGCAGGACTGCCAGAGCGCGGTGGCGGCCTGCGTGGCCGCGTATCGCGCCGAGGTGCGCTACCTCGCCGACCAGCCGCTGCTGTCCCGCTCCTACGAGCGGCTGACCGTGGACAGCCTGGCGGCGGACGCCTCCGACGAGCACCTGCGGGCGGAGATCAAGCGGGCCGCCGAGCGGGCCCGCAAGCGCACCAGCGACCGCGCGCTGCCCCGGTTCACCGAGGCGCACGGCGAGACGCGCCGGATCGTGGAGGAACCGCCGCTGATCACCCGGGTGCCGGACGAGGACGCCGACGCGCTGGCCAGCGGGCTGGACCAGTACCTGAACACGCTGGCTCCGCACTGGCGGCGGGTACTCGGCGGCTACACCCTGGTCGACATCGCGCACAAGGTGGTCGGCGTGGGCAGCGTCGGGTTGCGCGCGTACGTCGCCCTGCTGGAGGGCAGCAGTTCGGACGACGTGGTGTTCCTGCAGCTCAAGGAGGCCCGCCGCTCGGTGCTGGCACGGTATGTGCACGGCGAGTCGGCGTGGCACGCGCACCAGGGTCAGCGGGTGGCGGAGTACCAGCAGGCGCTGCAGACGGTCAGCGACCCGCTACTGGGCTGGATGACCGCCGGCGACCGGCACTACTACGTGCGCCAGTTCCGGAACATGAAGGGCACCGTGGCGCTGGACTCGATCGACGCCGCCGCGCTGGACGACTACGCGGGCGTGGTCGGGCACCTGCTGGCCAAGGGCCACTCCCGGACCAGCGGCGCCTCGATGATCGCCGGCTACGTCGGCAAGTCGACCGCGCTGGACGACGCGATGTGCCAGTTCGCCTCGGCCTACGCCGACCAGACCGAGGCCGACCACGAGGCGCTGGTCAAAGCGGTAGCCAACGGCCGCCTCCCCTCCGAGTAACCGGCGGCGGTCAGCGCGGCGGCGGCCGCGACGGTCAGGTGCTGAGGGCGGTGGCCAGGATGGTGTTGACCTGTTCCACCTCGACCAGGAAGCCGTCGTGGCCCCGGTCGGAGTGGATGACCAGCGGTTCGACGCCGAGCTGCTCGGCCAGCTGGACCTGCTGGCGCAGCGGGTAGAGCCGGTCCGAGTCCACCCCGGCGATGGTCGCTGTGGCGCGCACCCGGTCCAGCGCGGCCCGGATGCCGCCCCGGCCCCTGCCGACGTCGTGGCTGTTCATCGCCCAGGTCAGCGACACGTAGCTGTTCGCGTCGAACCGGTTGCGCAGCCCGTCCTCGGCGTGCTGCAGGTAGGACTGCACCGCGTAGCGCCCGCCGCGCAGCGGGTCCACGCTGTCCTGCCAGCTCCGGCCGAACCGCTCGTCCACCTCGGCCGCGGTGCGGTAGCTCATGTGCGCGATCCGCCGCGCGATACCCATGCCCAGGTGCGGGCCGACCGGGTCGTCGTAGAAGTCACCACCCAGCCAGTGCGGGTCGGCGCGGATCGCGTCCATCTGGATCGTGCAGGTGGCGATCTGGTCCGCGCTGGCCTCGGCGTTCGCCGCCAGCACGATCAGCCGCTCGACCCGCTCCGGCGCCTCGACCGCCCACTCCAGCGCCCGCTGGCCGCCCAGTGAGCCGCCCAGCACGGCCGCCCACCGGGGCACCCCGAGCGCGTCGGCCAGGTCCAGCTCCACCCGCACCTGGTCGCGGATCGTGGTGTCCGGCCACCGGCTGCCCCACGGCCGCCCGTCCGGGGCGAGCGACGAGGGCCCGGTGCTGCCCTGACAGCCGCCGATCACGTTCGGGCAGATCACGAACCACCGATCGGTGTCCAATCCGAGCCGGGGCCCGATCACGCCGTCCCACCAGCCGCTGGTGGGATGCCCCGGGCCGGCCGGGCCGATGGCGTGGCTGTCCCCGGTCAGCGCGTGCAACACCAGCACCGCGTTGTCCCTGGCTGGGGAGAGCTCGCCCCAGGTCTCGTAGGCCAGCCGGACACCGGGCAGCCGGCCGCCCAACTCCAGCGTGCGCCCGGGGAGCTCGAGGAACCGGCGGTCACCCGGCGGGTCGCCGTCCAGCCAGGCGCCGGTCACACGTCCCCGGACCCCGCTGGGTGCCCGGCCCGCCGTGGTGCTCAACGCGGCGCCCGCCGCGAGCTGATCACCCCGGTATCGAAGCCGGCCAGGTGCAGGCCGCCGTGGAAGCGGGCGTGCTCGATTTTCAGGCAGCGGTCCATCACCACGGTCAGCCCGGCCGCCTCGGCCCGCAGCGCCAACTCCGGCGCCCACAGCCCGAACTGCAGCCACCACGCCTTGGCACCCACCGCGAGCACCTCGTCCAGCACCGAGGGCAGATCCTCGGGGCGGCGGAAGGTGTCCACCAGGTCGGGCACCACCGGTAGCTCGCCCAGGGTCTTGTACACCGGGCGGCCCAGGATCTCGGTGGCGTTCGGGTTCACGAAGTAGACGTCGAAGTTCGTGCTGGCCAGCAGGTAGGTGGCGACGAAGTTGCTCGGCCGCGCCGGGTTCGGCGAGGCGCCCACCATGGCCACCGCGTGGGTGCGGCGCAACAGGGCCAGCCGGGCGCTGGGCGGCGGGTTGGTCCACTCCACGCCGTTGCTGGGCGGGCTGCTCATGTGGTCTCCCGAAGGTCGGTCGCCACGTCCTTGGTCGCCGCCGCGAGCGCCTGGTCCAGGTCCCAGAGGATGTCGTCCGGGTCCTCCAGGCCGATGCTGATCCGGACCAGGTCCGGCGGCACCCCACCGATGCGCAGCTGCTCGTCGGTCAGCTGCTGGTGGGTGGTCGAGCCGGGATGGATGACCAGGGTGCGGGCGTCGCCCACGTTGGCCAGGTGGCTGCACAGCTCCACCGATTCGATGAATGTCTGCCCCGCCGCCCGGCCGCCCTTCACCCCGAACGCGAACACCGCGCCAGGCCCGAGCGGCGTGTAGCGAGCCGCCCGGTCATAGTGCGGGTGGTCGGGCAACCCGGCCCACCGGACGTAGGACACCCGGGGGTCGGCTGCCAGCCACTCGGCCACCACCCGGGTGTTCGCCAGGTGCGCCTCCATCCGCTGCGGCAGCGTCTCCACGCCCTGCAACAGCAGGAAGGCGCTGTGCGGGGACAGCGCGGGGCCGATGTCACGCAGCTGCTCGGAGCGCAGCTTCGTCAGGAAGCCGAACTCCTGGAAGTTGCCCCACCAGCTCAGCCCGCCGTAGGACGGAATGGGCTCGGTCATCTGTGGGAAGCGCCCGTTGCCCCAGTTGAACCGGCCGGACTCGATGACCACGCCACCCAGCGTGGTGCCGTGCCCGCCGAGGAACTTGGTCGCGGAGTGGATCACGATGTCCGCGCCGTGCTCGATCGGCCGGCACAGGTACGGGGTGACCAGGGTGGCGTCGATGACGAGCGGTATCCCGGCCGCGTGCGCCACCTCGGCCAGCCCGGTGATGTCCGCGACCTCGCCGGACGGGTTGGCCACCACCTCGGCGAACAGCAGCTTGGTGCGGTCGGTGATGGCGGCGGCGAAATCGGCCGGCTCACCACCGCCGACGAACACCGTGTTCACCCCGAACCGGCGGAGCGTCACGTCGAGCTGGGTGACGGTGCCGCCGTAGAGCCCGGCGGCGGCCACGATCTCGTCCCCGGCGCCGGCCAGGCAGGCAAAGGTGAGGAACTCGGCGGCCTGCCCACTGGCGGTGGCCACCGCGCCGAGGCCGCCGTCCAGGTTGGCCAGCCGCTCCTCCAGCACCGCGACGGTGGGGTTGGCGATCCGGCTGTAGATCGTGCCGTATTTCTGCAGCGCGAACAGGCTGGCCGCATCGGTGGTGTCCTCGAACACGAAGCTGGTGGTCTGGTAGATCGGTACCGCGCGCGCCCCGGTGGTCGGGTCCGGCGCCGCGCCCGCGTGCACCGCCCGGGTGCGGAAACCCCATTGGCGGTCGGCCATCAAATCTCCCCAACCCGGTGACGCATACTCAATTTCCTATCACATGGGTCGGCTTTAGGCCGGCCCGCTGGGCTACCCCAGCTGGCTGGGCCCGTATCGGGCCCGGACCCTCGCCCGCAGCTCCGGATCGTTGCGCGGCACGGGCTCCAAGAAGATCTCGTCCAGGTCGGGGAACTCCCGGCGCAGCTCGCCGTCGATCCGCACGCAGGCCCGTTCCAGGTCGGCGGCGCTCACCGAGTCGTCGAAGTCCAACCGGGCGCAGACCAGCACGCGGTCGGTGCCGGTCAGCATGGTGAGCAGGTCCACCACCGCCTCCACCTCCGGTTGCCCGGCCAGCCGGTCCCGCACCGCGTAGACCAGCCGGGAGTCGGCCTGTCGACCGATCAGCAGGTTCATGTTGGTGCGGCCGAGCAGGTAGGCGACCAGCACCAGCAGCAAGCCGATCAGCAGTGAGGCGATGCCGTCCCACACCTGCGAACCGGTGAGCTGGGTCAAACCGAGCCCGCCGAACGCGAGGAGCAGCCCGACCAGCGCCGCGCAGTCCTCGTACAGCACGGTCTTCACCGTCGGATCGTCGCTGCGCCGCAGGTAGGGCAGCAGCGGCAGGTCGTCCTTGGCCTGCTCGCTGCGCACCTGCCGGATCGCCTGGGCCAGCGAGATGCTCTCCAGTACCGCCGCCGCGGCCAGGACCAGGTAACCGACCAGCACGTCCTGGTGTTCCTCAGGGTTCCCGGTGAGCGTGTGCACACCCTGGTAGATCGAGAACAACGCGCCGGCGGTGAAGATCGACACCGCCGCCAACAGCGACCAGAAGTACCGCTCCTTGCCGTAGCCGAACGGGTGGCTGCGGTCGGCTGGGCGGGCGGACCGGCGCAGCGCGGTGAGCAGGAAGAGCTCGGTGGCACAGTCCGCCGCCGAGTGCGCCGCCTCGGAGAGCATCGCGGCACTCCCGGTGAGCAACCCGGCCACCAGTTTGGCCACCGCAATCGCCGCGTTGGCGCTCAGCGCGAGCAGCACGGTGAGCAGGCTCTCCCCGTGCTCGCTGGACTCGCCAGCCCCCTCGGGCCCGGTACCTGCCTGCTCAGCCATCAAGGCACGGTCAGCTCTGCGGGTCGTCGGCGGGCTGGGCGCCGAGGTGCTGGCGGAAGAAGGCCACCACCCGCTCGCGGGCATCCTTGGCGCTGGGCTCGTGGTAGCCCAGCCGCAGCGGGGTGTACGGGCCGACCAGCTCCATCACCCGGTTCGCCGGCTTCGTGTAGAACGAGTGCCCGACCTCCGGGTAGACCTTCACGTCGTGCGGCACGCCGAGCTCGGTGAGGTTTCGCTCCAGTCTCGCCGGTGCGCTCTTCAGGCTGAGGTCCTTGCCGCCGTAGCTGCCCACCACCGGGCAGGACCGTGGCATCTGCTTCGGCGCCATGCCGTAGAACGGGGCGCTGGCCTGGTACTGCCCGGTCATCGCGAGCAACAGGGCGAAGCCGCCGCCCATGCAGAACCCGATCACCCCGATCCGCTCGGCGTCCACCCCGGGTAGCTCGCTCAGGTAGCGCCGCGCCGCGTCCAGGTCGTCCAGCGCCGGCCCGTGCCCGGTGGCCACGGTGCGCAGGCAGCGAGCCACACAGAGCGGCTTGGAGCCCCGGGCGAACAGGTCCGGGATGAGCACCGTCCAGCCCTCGCCGGCCAGGTCGCGGGCCACCTCGGCCATCTCCTCGTTCATCCCGAACAACTCGTAGATCAGCAGCAGCCCCGGGCGGACCGCCTCAGCCTGACCGTCGGGGCTCGTCAACACGCCGGGCATGGAGAAGCCGTCGTCACAGCGAAACGTCACGTCGCTCTGCATGCGCCAGACCCTAGTAGCCCTCGAGCCACCGCGCCGGTCAGCGCGACTTCGCCGCCGAGGACCGGGCGATCCGGACCAGGCCCTCCTGCACCGTGGTGGCGACCAGCCGACCGTCCTCGGTGAAGAACCGGCCGGTGGCCAGCCCGCGCGCGCCGGACGCCACCGGGGAGTAGCACTCGTAGAGCAGCCACTCGTCGGCCCGGAACGGCTGGTGGAACCACATCGCGTGATCCAGGCTGGCCCGGCGGATCTCCTCGTCCCGCACCGGGATCTCGTGGCGGGCCAGCACCGAGTTGAGCAGGGTGAGGTCGGAGGCGTAGGTCAGCACACAGACGTGCAGCAGCTTGTCGTCCGGCAGCGTGCCGTGCGCGCGCATCCAGACCCGGACCGGTTCCCTGCTCGGCACGAACCCGGCCGACCAGACCGGGTCGCGCACGTGGCGGATGTCCAGCGGGCGGGGCTGGCGCTGGAACGGACTGACCGGCTCACCCAGCTGCATGATCCGGGTGCCCATGTCGGGCAGCTCGTCCGGACCGGGGATCCCGCTGGGCATCTCCTCGGTGTGCTCCAGCCCGGGCTGCGGCAGCTGGAAGGACGCGGACAGCGAGAAGATCGCCTCGCCGTGCTGGATGGCCAGCACCCGGCGGGTGGTGAACGAGTGCCCGTCGCGCACCCGCTCCACCTCGTAGACGATCGGCACCCTGGGGTCACCGGGCCGGATGAAGTAGGCGTGCAGCGAGTGCACCCCCCGCTCCGGCGGGACCGTCCGGCCGGCCGCGACCAACGCCTGCCCGGCGACCTGGCCGCCGAACACCCGGGGCGGCGACTCCGGTGGGCTGACCCCGCGGAACAGGTTGACCTCGATGCGCTCCAGATCCAGCCGGGCGACCAGTTTGTCCAGTACCGGCTGGCCGGTGGGCACCCCGTCCGCGCCCAGTTCCTCGCGGAGGGACTCGGCCGCCGTCTCGGACTGCGTCATGAACGTGCAGTCTGCCCTATCCGGCGAGGTCCGATCCGTAAGTTCAGGAGAGATCCTCTTCGCCGAGCCGGTGTACCCGGATCAGGTTGGTGGAACCCACGGTGCCCGGTGGCGACCCGGCAACCACAACCACCAGGTCGCCCGGCTCGGACCGCTCGATGGACAGCATCGCCTGGTCCACCTGGCGGACCATGGCGTCGGTGGAGTCCACCTGGTCGACCAGGAAGGTCTCGGTGCCCCAGGTCAGCGAGAGCTGGCTGCGCACCGCCGGCACCGGGGTGAAGGCCAGCAGAGGCAGCTTGCTGTGCAGCCGGGCCAGCCGGCGCACGGTGTCGCCGGACTGGGTGAACGCCACCAGTGCCCGGGCGGACAGCCGCTCGCCGATGTCCCTGGCCGCGTAGGACAGCACGCCGCGCTTGGTGCGCGGCACGTGGTTCAGCGGCGGCACGCCGAAGGAGCCGGCCTCCACCGCCTCGACGATCTCCGCCATGGTGCGCACGGTCTTGATCGGGTACCGGCCTACGCTGGTCTCCCCGGACAGCATCACCGCGTCGGCCCCGTCCAGCACCGCGTTGGCCACGTCCGAGGTCTCGGCCCGGGTCGGCCTGGGGTTGGTGATCATCGAGTCGAGCATCTGGGTGGCCACGATGACCGGCTTGGCGTTCTCCCTGGCGATCTGGATCGCCCGCTTCTGCACCAGCGGCACGTGCTCCAGCGGCAACTCCACGCCCAGGTCGCCTCGGGCCACCATGACCCCGTCGAAGGCCAGCACGATGGCCTCCAGGTTGTCCACCGCCTCCGGCTTCTCCAGCTTGGCGATCACCGGCAGCCGGCCACCGCCGACCCGGTCCATCACCTGGTGCACCGCGTCGATGTCCGCGGGGCTGCGCACGAAGGACAGCGCCACGAAGTCCACCCGCAGACCCAGCGAGAACTCCAGGTCGGAGATGTCCTTCTCGCTCATCGCCGGCACCGAGACGTTCATCCCGGGCAGCGAGATGCCCTTGTTGTCACTGACCGTGCCGCCCTCGACGACCTTGCAGACCACGTCCGGGCCGTCCACCTTGATCACCCGCAGGCCGACCTTGCCGTCGTCCACCAGCAGCCGGTCGTCCGGCCGGGCGTCGTCGGCCAGGCCGGTGTAGGTGGTGGACACCCGGTCGTGGGTGCCGACCACGTCTTCGACAGTGATCCGGACTTCCTCGCCGGTGCGCCACTCCACCGGTCCCGCGGCGAAGCGGCCGAGGCGGATCTTGGGGCCCTGCAGGTCGCCCATGATGCCTACCGCGCGGCCTTCCGCGTCGGCGGCCTCCCGGACCAGCTCATAGACCCGCTTGTGGTCTTCCCGGTTGCCATGGCTGAAGTTCAGCCGGGCGACGTCCATCCCAGCTTGAACCAGATCCCTGATTCGCTCAGGGCTGGCCGTAGCGGGCCCGAGGGTGCATACGATCTTTGCGCGACGGCTCACACCTTCAAAGAGTAGCCCTCACTCGAGACTGCCTCGGCGACCACGAGGTGAACGTCCGCCCCGATTAGTGATCGGCGCCACATTCCGCCGCCCACCGACTTCTCACCGGTTAAGCCGCCTTGAGCTGGCCTTTTACCGCCGTGACCGGAGCGAGCCGGAGGCCGCCGAGGGCACTCACACGGCACTTGCAAGCCCATTTGCGCCATTTTTCGCAATTGACACGACTGGCGGTTGCGAGCGAGGCAGAGGGCGCAGCCGGGCAATCTGCCGATGGCGCGCCGGGCGCGCCCGGCGGTGAGCCGCCGGCGACCTCGGTGGTCACCGGCGCGGTTGCTCGGTGGGGCCCACGTGGTCGGTCAGCCAATCGATCAGCGGGGTGATCGTGCGCCAGGTGCCGGCCACCTCATCGACCAGCTTGGGAGACAGCATCAGCTCCTCTCCCGGGCAGCGGTGCCAGGCGTAGAGCGAGCGGTGCCGCAGCAGCTCCAGCCTCGGGTGCCCCGGGTCCACCCCTCGGGGGCGGGTGGCCAGCAGGTCGCCGGCCCTGGTCAGCCCGGCTGCGCCGATCGCGTCCAGCCGCCGGCGCAGGTCCTCGCCCCGGCGCTGCTCGTCCACCGCCACCCGGTAGCGGGAGATCTGGTCGCCGGCCATGTGGTAGTAGCCGCCGGCGATCATGATCCCGTCCGCGCCGGCCTGCACGTAGTAGCCGCCCACGGTCGCCCCGCAGTGCGTCTTGTACGGCGTCTTGTCCGGGCTGAACCGCACGTCGCGGTACGGGCGGAAGATCTTCCCCGGGCCGAACTCCGGCTCCAGCTCGGCCAGCAGCGCGGCCATCGGCGCGCGCACCTGCTCCTCGTACACCGCGCGGTGGTCGGTCCAGTACGGCTTGGAGTTGTCCGCTTCCAACCCGTCGTAGAAGTCGACCAGCCGCTCCCCGAACCCGGCAAAACCCATGCCGCGCAGGTTATCCCCGCGCCGGCGTGTCGTCGGAACGAGATAACCGGACGACGCCGCGCCGGACGACGGCGTCGGGCGACGGCGCGGGGCTCCGGCTAGCTGACCGCGTTGGTGGCGTCGGATTGCTCGGCTAGGGTTTCTAGGACGCCTTGGCCGTATTTCGCCAGCTTGTTCTCGCCGATTCCGCTGATCGTGCCTAGCTCGTCGAGGCTGGTCGGCATCCGGGTGGCGATCTCCCGCAGGGTGGCGTCGTGGAAGATCACGTAGGCGGGCACGCCCTGCTCCTTCGC
>DASWST010000178.1:0-13301 GCA_036402515.1 Pseudonocardia sp. | reverse complement strand
GGTCAGAACGGCGGCACGCCATGGACCGACGCCTTCGGAAGCGGTGTGAGATGAGCGGGCAACCCTTCCCCATGCGGGTGTCCAAGGCCCGGGTGGTGGCCGTCGCGCTGGTCGCGATCGGCAGCTGCACGGCCGGCGCGGGCAGCTACGCGGTCCAGGCCACCCAGCAGCGGGCCATCGTGATCGCGGAGTTCCGGGACGCCTCGCCGATGCTGGTCGGCAACGACGTGAAGCTGCACGGTGTGACGGTCGGCTCGGTGGCCGGCATGACCGAGGAGAACGGCATCGCCAAGGTCGCCCTCGACCTCGGGCCCGAGGCGCTGCCGCTGCACACCGATGCCAGGGCAACGGTGCGCCCGGTCAGCCTCCTCGGCGAGCGGTACATGGACCTGGACACCGGAACCACCTCCGCGCCGCTGCTCCAGAACGGCGGCGTGCTCCCGGTCTCGCAGACCGGCCAGAACACCGACCTGGACGAGGTGCTCAACGTCTTCGACGACCGGACCGGCCAGTCACTGGCCGCGTTCGTCGCGGTGCTGGGCGAGGGCGTGCAGGGCAACGGGGCCAACCTGGACGCCGCGGTCAAGGCGCTCACCCCGGCGATGACCCAGACGGACCAGTTCGTCAAGGTGCTGCAGGGCCAGAACGCCACGCTGAGCAGCCTGGTGGACAACCTCGAGCCGGTGGCGCAGTCGCTGGCTCAGGACAACGGCAGGACCATGGACAGCCTGGTGGGGTCGACCACCTCGCTGCTGAACACCACGTCCACCAATGTGCAGGCGCTGGATGCCACCCTGCAGGAGCTGCCCAGCTCGCTGGCCGCCACCCGGAAGACCTTGGGCAACCTGGCGGATACGGCGGACGACACCACCCCGCTGCTCCGCTCGATCCGGCCGACCACCGACAACTTGAAGGACATCAGCGACGAGCTGGTGCACTTCTCGCACTCGGCCGACCCGGCGCTGGACAAGCTGGTGCCGGTGCTGAACAAGGGCACCGAGCTGCTCGAGGCCGCCAGGAAGCCGTCTGAGGACCTGAGGGCAGCCGGGCCGGACATGGCCGCCACGTCGAAAGGCCTGCGGCCGATCGTCGAGCAGCTCGACGGCAACATCGACAACGTCCTCAACTTCATCCGTTACTGGGCGCTGACCACGAACGGCCGCGACGGCCTCTCCCACTATTTCCGCGCGCACCTGAACGTGGAGCCCACGGCGGTCACCGGGAACATCCCCGGCGGCCCGGGCAACGCGAACCTGGGCGGGCGGGATCCGGCGCCGGACTCCGGGCAGCCGGTCAACAACGGCCCGAACCTGCCGACCGGCCTGCTCGCCCCGGACGACTCCGGCAACGGCAGCGCAACCGGCCTCAATGAAAAGCAGGAGAGCGGCGCTCTCGGCTTCATGCTGGGAGGTAATAACTGATGGTCAAGCGGTCGGTGATGCGCAGGCGTCGAGCGGTAGTGCTCGGCGCCGGTGTCTTGATCTTCTTCGTGGCCCTCGTGTCGCTCTCCCTGGTGTCCCAGCAGGGTTTGCCGTTCGCCCCTCGGACCACCGTCAAGGCGGCCTTCGAGGACGTCGGCGCGTTGCGCACCGGCGACGACGTCCGGATGGCCAACGTCCGGGTGGGGTACGTGCAGCAGGTCGACCTGGTCGACGCCGCGCACGCACCCACCGGGCAGAGCAAGCTGGCGATCGCCATCCTCAAGCTGGACGGTGAACGGCCGGTGTACAACAACGCGCAGGCCATCACCGCATCGGTGGGCGCGCGCTCCGCGCTGGGGCAGAAGTTCGTGGAGCTGAACCCGGGCGACCCGTCGGCCGGCCTGCTTCCGCCGGACGCCGTGGTTCCCCCGGTGCACACGATCGGCGCCCAGGAGTTGTCCGACGTGCTGGCCGTGCTGGACGTGCCCACCCGGCAGGCGATCGGCTCCTTCGTGCGCAACGTCGGTGGCGGCCTGGCCGGGCGCGGCGAGGACTTCAACCTGGCCGGCCAGGCGCTCCCGGACGTGCTGCCCGACCTGGGCACCGTGTCCGCCGCGTTCGCCAACAACGGCGGACGGGACACCGCGGCCCTGCTGCGCAGCACGAACGAGCTCTCGGTGTCGTTCGTCGGGCGCCAGGAGCAGATCGGTCAGCTGCTGGGCAAGCTGGATCGGACGTTCGCGGCGTTCAACGCCGACGGCGGCGGCCCGCTCGCGCAGACCCTGCAGATGTCGCCGAGCGTGCTGCGGGACACCCGCAAGGCCCTGCAGTCACTGGACACCCCGCTGGGGAACACCGCACAGGCAGCCCGCGACCTGCGGCCGGGCGGCGAGTCGTTGGGCAAGGCCACGCCGGACTTCCGGGGCTTCGTGACCGACAGCCGATCCCCGCTGGACAAGGTGCCGGGCGTCTCCGACGACGCCCAGCCCGCGCTGGGTGACCTGCGGGACACAGTCGACAAGGCCAAACCGCTGACGCCGATGCTGGTCGACGCGTTCGGCCGGGGTGGCCCGCTGGCGCAGCTGGTCAGCCCGTACTCGCCGGAGGCCGCGCTGTTCTTCACCAACGCCACCGACGCGTTGAAGAACGGCAACGACAGCTACCACTGGCTGCGGGTGGATACCGGGGTGAACGCCGACTCGGCGTTCGACGCGATCTCCACGCCGATCCGCAACCCGCTGCAGGGGCGCGATGCGTACCCCGCGCCGGGTGAGTCGCCGAAGGAGTACCAAGGCCTACCGGGCGGCACTCACACAGGGGTGAGCGGACGATGAAGAACTTCCTAATGAGGATCTTCGGCGGCCCGGTGGTGCACGGGCACCGGACGCTGTCGGCCTGGAAGCTGGGCCTCGGCTTCCTGGCCGGAGTGCTGATCGTCGGCTGGGCGGTGTTCAACAAGGCCCAGATCACCACGTGGCTGACCCCCGGCGAGACCATCAAGGTCAACTTCGCCAGCGACTACCGCCTGCGCCCCTACTTCAGCCAGGTCAAGATCGCCTACGTCCCGGTCGGCATGGTCACCGGGGTGTCCAAGGCCGACGACGGCTCCGCCATCGTCGACGTCAAGCTGTACGGCGACAGCCGGGACCGGCTCGGCAGCGAGCCGAGCGCGGTGATCCGCCCGACCACGCTGCTCGGTGGCAACTACTTCCTGGACCTGGAGCCGGGTGGGGATCGCGGCCGGTTCAACGCTGACCTGATCCCCAAGGAGCGGGCACTCCTCCCGGTGGAGCTTGACAAGATCGCCAAGGCACTGCAGCCCGACGCACTGGCCGGCATGAAGGGCACCGTCACCAAGTTCGACGAGACCCTGGCCGGTGGCGGCACGGCCGCGTTGCAGCGGTTGGCGGCGGATGCCCCAGGCGCGCTGCGCCCAACCGGGCAGGTGCTGGACGCACTGCGCGGCACCGACGCGAACCACGACCTGACCAACGTGGTGAACGGGTTCGAGGCCACCTCCAGGGAGTTGGCCGAGCCGAAGGGGCGGCTGGACTCGATCCTGGTCGACCTGGCCTCCACCAGCGCGGTGTTCGGCAACCGCAGCCAGGAGTTCTCCACCACGCTCGACGAGCTGCCGGATGCGCTGCACAGCGCGAACAAGGGTCTGAAGCGGCTGAACACCACGCTGGACGTGCTCAAGGACACCGCCGACGACATCCGGCCCAGTGCGCGGGAGCTGAACGACACGCTCAAGCGGCTGGACCCGGTGCTGCGCCGGGCCCGCCCGGTGGTCCGCGACCTGCGGGACGTGCTGGACGACACCCGGCCGCTGCTCGAGGAGCTGGTCGACAACTGCGACGACCTCAAGGGTGTGCTGAGGGAGGCGCGTCCGACGCTGGACCGGGTGAACGGACCGATCTCGGATCTGATCCTGGGCACCTACCACGGCTCCGGGCCGTACGCCCAGACGTTCACCGACAAGCCGGTCTTCCAGGAGCTCGGCTACGCGGTGGCGGACCTGGACCGGGCCACCATGCAGGACAAGAACGGTTCCGGCATCGCCTTCCAGCCGATGCCCATCCCCGAGCCGGCGGACAACCTGGTCCAGAACGACGGCCAGCCGAGATCGGAAACCTTGGAGCGCAGCGTGACCGATCCCCTGCGGATCAACCCGCCGATCCAGGTGCCTCCAAAGCCGGAGCACGCCTCTCCGGGGCACCCGGAGCTGCTGCCAATGATGGGCGGTGATGGCAAGTGAGCAGCCCTACTCGCCGCGAGCACCTGGCGCGGGCGTTCGAGCGGGTGAAGACCGAGCCCGGGCTGGCGCGCAACAGCATCGTGGTGATCGCCCTCATCGCGATCGCCGCCGTGGTGGGCGGGATCGTGCTGGCGAACCAGCGGTTCGTCGCACCGTGGGACAACCGGCAGGTGTTCTATGCGAACTTTGCCGCCACCCCGGGCATCAGCCCCGGCAACGGGCAGGAAGTCCGGATCGCCGGGGTCAATGTCGGGGACATCGTGGGCGCGGACGTGGACCAGAACGGCCACGCCCGGGTAGAGATGTCCATCGAACGGGGCCACCACCTCTACGAGAACGCCCATCTCGTGCTGCGCCCGAAGAGCCCGCTGAACGAGATGTACGTGACCATCGACCCGGGCGGCGCACCGGCCAGGGAGATTCCGGACGGCTACACCTACCCGGAGGCCAACACGGTGCGCCCGGTGCAGGTGGACGAGGTGCTGGACCACCTGGACGACAACGCCCAGCGCGCGCTGACCTCGCTGCTCGCCGAGTCCGACGTGGCGCTCACCAACGCCAAGACGGACCTGCCCGGCGGCCTGGACGGCATCCGGACCGTGGGCAACGACCTGCGGCCGGTGTCCGAGCAGCTCGCGCTGCGCAAGGAGAAGATCCGCACGCTGATCACCGCGCTGGGGCAGATCTCCCAGGCGGTGGGTGGGGACGACAAGCGGCTGGCCACCCTGGCCGGCGGACTACAGACCACGCTGCACTCGTTCGGCACCCACGAGCCGCAGTTCGACCAGACGCTGGCCGAGCTACCCGGCCTGGTGCACAACCTACGACGGTCCACCGATGCCGTGCAGGACCTGTCCGACCAGCTCGATCCCACCCTGCGCCACCTCGACGACGCCTCGGAGGCGTTCCCGGACGCATTGCGCCACCTGCGTAAGACCTCCGACAAGCTGGACGACGTGGTGGACGCGGCCGAGCCGTTCCTGCACGCGCTGCGCCCGGTGGTGCGCTGCCTGCGGCCGTTCGTCAACAATCTGTCGGACACGCTGCCCGACCTGCGCGCGGCCGTCCAGCGGCTGGACCCGATGACCAACGCGCTGCTGCCCTACCTGCCCGACCTGGCCGCGTTCACCATCCAGACCCGCTCGATCGTGAGCTTGGAGGACGCCAACGGAGGCATCCTGCGGGGTATCGCGCCGATCACCGCGCAGACGCTGCCGCCGGTGCTCGGGGCGAACAACGGACTCCGACCGCTGCCCCCGCCGCCTGGGCTGGACGAGGGCACCACCGCGCTGCAGAAGCTGGTACCGGTTGGGCCGGGAGGGCAACCCTCCGTTCCGCAGGACGGTTCCGAGCCGGAGACCCGGCCGGCCCAGACGCCGGGCGAGAACGACAGCGACCAGCCGGGCCTGCTGCACGCGCCGGACACCGGAGGCTCGTCCGGTGGGCTGCTCCCGATTCCGGGCAAGAAGAACTGAGGACCGGGGAATGAGACTGTCCGCAAAAGTCGTGCAGCTGACCACGCTGATCTTGTTCGCAATCCTGTGCGTGGTGGTGTTCTCCTATCTGTGGGTGAACTCCGGCGGCAAGATCCCCGGCGTCACCACGACGTCCTACCGGGTCACCGCGTACTTCCCCCGGGTCGCCAACCTGGTGTACTTCGGCGACGTCATGGTGGCCGGGGTCAAGGTCGGCAAAGTGCAGGAGGTGACCCCGGAGGGCGGTCGGGCCCGGGTGGTCATGGACCTGGACAGCTACCAACCGCTGCACCAGGGCGCGACCGCGCAGGTCCGGGCCAAGACGCTGGTCGAGGAAAGCTTCGTGGAGATCCTCGACGGCACCGGCCCGGCGCTGCCGTCCGGATCGACGCTGCCGCCGGAGTCCGGCAGGCCGCCGACCCAGCTCAATGACGTGCTGGTGTCCCTGGACGGCAAGACCCGGGGCGCGCTGGCCTCGGAGATGCGCTCGCTGGGCGCGGCCACCGAGGGCAGCAAGGAGTCCATCGCGGCGGCGGTCCAGGGCCTGGGCGCCATCGGCAGGGGTGGACACACCGCGCTGGATGCGCTGGCCGCCCAGTCGGATGACCTCAAGCAGCTGACCGGCAACACCGCGGCCATGATGACCGCGCTGAACACCCAGCGCGGGGAGATCGCCGAGCTGGTGGAGTCGGCCAACCGGCTCACCACGGCCACCTCGGACGGCCAGGAGGACCTCAAGAACGTCATGCGGACGCTGCCGTCGGTGCTGGACAGCGCACAGCACGCCAGCAGCAGCGTGGAAGACATCGGCGACGCGCTGAACCCGGTTGCGAAGCACCTGCGCGACGCCGGCCCGGACCTGTCCAAGGCGTTGGACGAGCTGCCCGATGTGTCCCGTGACCTGCGGGATCTCGTGCCTGACCTCAACGATGCGCTGGAGAAGGCCCCGGATACCCTGCACCGGGTGCCGGACTTCTCGGACGCCACCAACGACCTGATTCCGCAGACCATCACCGATCTGACCGACCTCAACCCGATGCTCGGCTACCTCAAGCCGTACGGCCCGGAGCTGGGTGTGGTGCTGGCCAACTTCGCGCAGACCCTGGCGCACGGGGATGCCAACGGCCGGTACTTCCGAACCCTGCTGTTGGTCAACGAGCAGTCCCTGAAGGACTCCCCGATCAACACCCAGATCGGCCCGCTGGCCAAGTTCAACCCTTACCCGAAGCCTGGCCAGGGCTACGAACCCGGCCCACCCGGAGTGCCGTTCACCCGGGTGGAGAAAGAGCCGCCCGGATGATCCGACGCCATTTCGGCAAGAACAACGTGGGGCAAGCCGGCCAAGGCCGGGGCGAGAACAGTGCTGGCGGGGGCCGGTGGAGTCGCGTTTCGCGGCTCCGCCGGCCCTCGGCCGTATCAGCGCTGTTGTCCCCGCGCGGTCTGGCTTCCGCCCTGTCACCTGGCCGGCTGGCGGCAGCCTTGTCGCCGCGCAAGTTGCGCGCGGCCCTGTCGCCAAGCACGTTGCGAGTGGCCCTGTCGCCGCGCCGGTTGCGGGCGGCCCTGTCGCCGCGCCGAGCGTTGGTCGGCGTGGCGGTCCTGCTGGTTGCGGTGTTCGTGGTCGGCGGGCTGGCCAGGACCCAGGTGCAGACCGGTATCGACTCGTTCCTGCCGTCCAGCGATCCCACCGTGGCCGAGCTCAACCAGGTGGGCCAGCTCTTCGGGGGTGACCCGATCGTGGTGCTGGTGGAGTCCGACCAGCCGCGCGCGCTGCTGGGGGAGCAGAACCTCATCCCGTTGGTCCAGCTGGAGGGGCAGCTGGCCCGCCTGCCCGACGTGGCTACCGTGTACGGCCCGGGCACGCTGCTCAACCAGATCGCCGGCCAGGCCCAGGATCTGCTCGCCGAACTGATCGGCCGCCGGGACGGAGACGCCAGCCGGGCCGAGGTGGAGGCGCTGCGGGCGGGCAAGTCCAAGGCCGAGGCGGCCGCCGCTCGTGCCCAGGTGCAGGCGCAGTTCGACCGGCGCTACGGCACGCTGATCGTGCAGGGACTGCCCACCGGGCTGCCCACGCTGCGCAACAAGGCGTTCGTGAACACCGTGGTGTATGGACCGGGCGGACCGCGGCCGCAGTGGCGCTTCGTGGTGCCCTCGGACAAGGCCGTGGCGATCCTGATCCGGCCCAGGGAGGGTGCCGACGCGGCTTCGGTGCAGCGGCTGGTCGACTCGGTTCGCGGCACGGTCGAATCGGCCAAGCTGCCGGCCGCCAAGGTCACCGTGTCCGGGGTGCCGGCGGTGGTCGCGGCGCTGAGCGCGGCGGCCAAGCGGGAGGGCCCGCTGCTCGGCGGGGTCGCGCTGCTCGCCGTCGGGCTGTGCTTCTGGCTGGTGCCGTGGACCCGCCGGGCCCGGCGGCTGGTCCCGCTGCTGACCACCCTGGCCGCGATCGGGCTCACCCTGGCGATCTTCGGCTGGCTACACCGCCCGCTGTCCATCGGCGTGGTGGCGTTCCTGTCCGTGGTGCTCGGCATCGGCTGCTACTACCCGACCTACTTCGCGGTGCGGGCCAGGGTGCGCACCGTGCTCACCGTGGCCTGCGCCACCGCGGCCAGCCTGGGCACTCTGGTGCTGTCCCCGCTTCCGTTGGTCCGTGACCTCGGTATGACGCTGTCCATCGGCGTGCTGCTGTCCGCGCTGCTGGGCATCATGGCTCGCCGGTTGGTGTACCGAGGGCCGGAGGATGCGGAGGTCGAGCCGCCGTTTTCGCCGCCCGTCGGGGCGTCGCCCGGTGGCCGGCGTGTCCCTCGGTGGGTGGCCGTGCGGTCGCGGGTGTTGGCGCGCAAGGGCCCGGCGGCGGTGTTCGCGGCGGCCCTGGTGCTGGCTGGCTTCGGCTGGGCGATGCTGCCCAGGCTCGGGTTGGAGACCGACGTCGAGCAGTTCGCCGCCGGCCTGCCCGCGCTGACCGACGCACGGCATGTGGAGGACGTGATCGGGTCCTCCGGTGAGCTGGACGTGGTGCTGACCGGCAAGGACATGACCACGCCGGAGGCGGTCGGCTGGATGGACCGTGCCGAGCAGGTGATCGTGACCAAGTACGGCGACCGGGCCCACCGGGTGATCTCGCTGCCGATGCTGTTCACCTTCCTCGGTGACGGTCCGACCCCGGGGCAGATCGACGCGGCGATGCGGCTGCTCCCGCAGTACCTGACGGGTGCCGTGGTGAGCCTGGACCGGGGCACCTCGGTGCTGGTCTACGGCGTGCGGATCGATGACCTGGCGGGCATCGAGCAGCTGCGCACCGATCTGCTCCGCTCGCTGCCCCAGCCCCCGCTCGGCTACCAGGTCAAGCTGGCCGGTCTGCCCATCGTGGCAGCTCGGGGCCAGCAGTTGGTCTCGGCGGATCGGCTCGAGGCGAACCTGCTCGGCGTGCTCGCCGCCGGCCTGGTGCTGGCCGTCGGGCTGCGCCGCCGGTGGGACGCCCTGCGAGCGGTGACAGCCGCTGTGCTGGCCACCGGCGGCGGGCTTTTTGTGCTCTGGTTGACCGGGACCCCGCTGTCCCCGATCACCGTGGCGCTCGGTTCGCTGACCGCCGCGGTCGGCTGCGAATTCACCGTTTTGCTGTCTGAGGCCAGTCGGCGGCGTAACCCCGCACTACGCCGGGCCGTTCTACTGGTGACAGCGACGTCCGTTGTTGGTTATGCGGTCTTGGTCATTTCCAGGATCGCCGTCGTCAGGGAGTTCGGCCTGCTGCTCGCGGGTGCCGTGCTGCTGGCGCTGCTCTCCTCGCTATGCGTGGTCCGGCTCAGCTCCGGCGCGGACACGCCGGCGGAGGAACCGGGCAGCGCACGCCAGCCTCGGCGGGACTCGCTGCTGGGAGTGCATTGATGAAGTCGAAGCAGGACGAGGTGGACGAGTCCGTGGCCGTGCCCGCTGAGCAGGACAACGCGCAAACCGAGCCGAGTTCGGAGGCTGCCGTTCCCGAAGCGGCAGCCGCAACGCCGGCGGCCGCTCCGGCGAGGACCAGGACCGCGGCGAAGACCGGGACCGGTGCGCAGACCGAGGCCGCGGCGAAAAAGCGGGCTCCGGCGAGGAGCCGTGCGGCCGCAAAGACCAGTGCCGAGGAGAACGGCACCTCGGTGACCGGTGCCTCGGCGAACGGTGCCGCTTCGAACGGTGCCGCCGCGAACGGGGCCTCGGCGAACGGTGCCGCAGCGAAATCCGCGACCGCGTCGAGGACCGGTGCCGCCGCGAGGACCAGGACTTCCGCCGCCCGCACGCGGGCCGAGTCGGCCGAGGCCGACGCTGGGGCCGAGGCGGCTACGCCGACGCGGTCGAGGACTCGGGCCGCCGCGAAACCCCGGACGCCCGCGAAGACCGAGGCTGCTGAGGGGACCGGGCCCGCCGCGGCGAGCGAGTCGGTCAAGCGCGCACCCGGGAGGACTCGAGCGGCCGCGAAGACCACGACACTGGCAAAGACGACGACAGCGGCGAAGCCCCGGACCAGGGCGGCCGCGAAGACGGGGACAGCGGAGAAGACCGCGGCGGCGGCCACCGGTCCGGCCGCGTCGGAGCCCGTCGAATCGGCAGAGCCGATCAAGGTCGAACTGACCTCGGCTCACGGTGCCGCCCAGCCGGCGGCCAGGGTGGAGCCGGTGGTCAAGGCCGAGCCGGCGGCCATCGTCGAACCGGTGGCCAAGGCCGAGCCGGTGGCCAAGGCCGAGCCAAGGGCTGAGGCGGATCCGGTCGCGGAGGCCGAGTCGGTCGCCGAGGTTGCCGTCGAGCCCGAGACTGAGCTCAACGCTGAGCCGGTGGCCGAGGTCGTCACCGCTCCGGTGGTCCAGACCGAGCCCGAGGTCAAGGCCGAGCCCGAGGCCGAGCCGGTGGTCGAGATCGTCGTCGAGCCGCTTGCCGAGACTGCGCCGGTGGTCCAGACCGAGGCCGAGGTTGAGCCCCAGGCTGAGCCGGTGGCCGAGGCTGAGCCGGTGGCCGAGGCTGAGCCGGTGGCCGAGGTTGCCGCCGAGCCGACAGCCGAGCCAGAACCAGTGGCCAAGGCCGCGCCGGCGGTTCACCCTGAGCCGGATGCCGAGGCCCCGGCGAAGGCGGCTGACCAGGACGAGCCCGCGCTGAGGCCGTCCGGGCTAGCCGGGAGGATGCGCGCCGTCCGCGTGCCGAGGACCCTCAAGGGGCGGATTCTGGCGGGCGCGGCACTCGTCGTACTGCTGGGCCTGGTCGGTGGCGGCGTGTTCTGGTACCAGACCACCCACCTGCCGGAGGGCGTCGCGTTCCGGGTGTACGGCCAGAACGTGACCATCACCGAGCTCAACGACGACGTGCAGACCGATCGGGCGCTGTTCGGCGTCCAGCCGCCCACCGAGGGACCCAGGCTGGATCAGTTCCGCCGCGACTTCGCCAAGGCCAGCGCCGTCTCCATGGTCATCGACAAGGCGGCCACCTACCGGCACATCACCATCGCCGACCGCCAGGTCTCCGACATGCTCGCCCGGTACATCGCCCAGTACTACGGGGAGGGCCCGGAAGGCCACGACCGGTACGTGCAGGCGCTGGCCAACCAGGGCACCTCGGAGACCAAGGTGCTGGCCGAGCTGAAGCGGCAGATGGCGCTGCAGCAGCTGATCAACCAGGTGACCGCCGGGGTCACGGTGTCCGATCAGGACCTGCGGCAGGCGTTCGATGTCCGGCGCGACCAGCTCGCCACTCCGGAGCGCCGGGAGATCCACAACATCGTGCTGGGCAGCAAGGCCGACGCGGACCAGCTCGTCGCCCAGCTGAGCCAGGGCGGCAACTTCGAGCTGCTGGCCGGGCAGCGCAGCCTGGACGGGAGCACCAAGGACAAGGGCGGCGACCTCGGTCTGGTCGGCGCACGGGATCTTGAGAAGCCGTACGCCGATGTCGCGTTCGGCGCACCGGTGGGCGCGGTGTTCGGGCCGGTGCAAACCCAGTACGGCTGGAACGTGGGCAAGAGCGTCCAGTCCCAGCCGCCTGCGCCCGCGGTGTTCGACCAGATCAAGGACCAGCTGCGGCAGACGCTGATCAGTGAGCGGGCGTCCGCCGAGTGGACCAGCTACCTGGGCGGCCTGATCAAGGACGCCGGGGTGCGGTACGCCGACGCCTACCGGCCGGCGAATCCGGACGCACTGCCCGGGCCGGCCGATGCAGCGGCCGCGGACGGTTCGCCGGCTGGCCAAGAGCCACCGGCTGCCCAGCAGCCACCGGCGCGGCAGCAGCCACCGGCCCAGCAGCAGCCCCCGGCGGCCCAGCCGCAGCCGGCCCAGCAGCCACCGGCGCGGCAGCAGCCACCGGGTGCCCAGCAGCCACCGGCTGCCCAGCAGCAGCCAGCCCCGCAGCGGCCCGCCGGCGCCCCGGCGGCCGGGCAGCAGGGCGCTCCGCCCGCCGCGCAACCGTCTCGATGACCCCGAGGGGGACCCAGCCCCGGGACTGGGGCGCTTGGATGGACCGGGTGGACTGGGTCCTCGTGGTGCGGGGGGCGTCCACCGGGTTCACCGTGCTGGTCATCAGCGGCCTGGTCAACCCAATCGTCTCCAACATCAACCCGCTGGCCGGGTTGATCTTCCTGGTGGCCGGCGCGCTGGGCGCGTCCGTGGTGGCGTCGTGGCGAACCCGCACGGCGGACTCCCCGGTGCTCAGCGGCGCGGTCGCCGCGCTGATCAGCTACACCCTGGTGATCCCGCTGATCTACCTCGGCGAGCGGCAGCTGGACTTCCGAGTGGTACTGCTGTTCGCCGCTCTCGCGCTGATCGTCGGCGCGATCACCGGCCTGGTGATCAGCCGGCGCCGGACAGGCCAGGCCAAGTAGGACTCGAGGAGCAACGCGCAGTTCCGCCGTGCCGAAAAATAGTCTAGTCTTAGATATTCGTTCACTAGACTTCTTCGGCGTACAGCGAGGTGCCCGTGAGCAGCTCCGAACTCATCCGTCCTGAAGATCGCTACTCGGCCGAGGCCATCGCGGCCTTCCGTACCGCCGGGCACTGGCGGGATGGCTCGCTGGCCGAGCGACTGGAGCACTGGGCCGGTGTGCACGGCGACCGGGTCGCCGCAACCGACGGCTACGGCACGCTGACCTGGCGCGAGCTGCATGGACAGGCCTACCGGTTGGCGGCCCGGCTGCGTGAACTGGGCGTCGCGGCCGGCGACCGGGTGCAGGTGCAGCTGCCCAGCTGGAACGAGTTCGTGGTGGTCTACGCGGCGTCGGCTCGGCTCGGCGCGGTTCTGGTACCCACCATGCCGATCTACCGCTGGGATGAGGTGCGGTACGCGATCAACCACGCCGGCGCCACGATCTCGGTGGTCTGCGGGGAGTACCGGAAGTTCGACTACCTCAAGATGATCAGAGAGGTGCGCCCGGAGTGCCCCACGCTGCGCCACGTGATCACCGTGCGCGCCGAGGCCGGCCCGGGCGAGTTCCGGTTCGAGGACCTGGTGGCCGGCACCGAAGTGCCCAGCGCCGACCAGCTTGGTCCGTCGCCTTGCGCCGACGACCCGCACGCGATCATCTACACCTCCGGCACCGAGTCCCGGCCCAAGGGCTGCTTCCACACGTTCAACACCTTCGGCTTCACCGTGCACTCGCTGGGCGCCGAGGTGATGGGTCTCGGGCCGGACGACGTGATGTTC
>DASWST010000177.1:0-10840 GCA_036402515.1 Pseudonocardia sp. | reverse complement strand
CCCCCCCCCCCCCCCCCACGACTGGTGGCGGGCGAGTGGGCCTAGGAGACCACTCGCCACTCACGGGCTTCGTGCTCCACCGGGACGAACGGATCGGTCAGGCCGAAGCAGGCTGGGCCGAAGACGGCCAGGGCTTCCGGGGTGCGCATCAGGGCCGGGGTGGAGATCCCTATTACGACCACCCGTTGCCCGTATCGCAGCGTTTCGGTAGTGATCGGTTCGGCGGACTCCGCCTCCAGCACACAGATCAGGTCCGGCACGATGCACCGCACCCGTCCGTCCACCTCGGCGACCAGGTTCTCGTTCTGGAACGCGGTGCACAAGGTGGAACCGCCGTCGAACGAGGTGCACCGCGCCCGGCCGCGGGCGAAGCCGTCCACGGTGCGCCGCTCCACGTCGCTGACCTTGCCGGTGAACAGCACCCGCAGGTGGCTGTACAGCGTCGGCGCGAGCGCCTCGGCCAGCGCCGATATCGGGTCGCGCAGCTGCTCGCGGGCCTCCCGGATGGCCCGACCCACGGACAGCCCCAGCGACAGCGTGCGGGGCACCGCGGTGCGCTTGACCTGCGCGCCGGTCATCGGGTACTCGGCGATCAGCGCGGCGCCGCCCATCCGGATGGTGGCGCCCCGAGCCAGCCACTCCATCCGCTTGTTGTCCGCCCCGGTGTCGATCAGCACCAGCTCACCGTGGTCGCCGCTGACCACCATCGGCGAGCCGGGCACCCCATATACCCCGAAGGTCTCCATCTGTAGCTCGGGGAACGCCCGGCCCATGCCGTCCGCGTCCACCACCGGCAGCCCGGTGCTCGCCGCCACCACCAGCGGGATCATCGAGTTGATGCCCCCGCACTCGATCGGCATGGTGGCGTCCGCGGTGCGCCCCAGGTGCCGTTCCAGCGCGCGCAGCGCCAGCACCGCCTCGTCGCCCCGGGGGATCTTCTCGATCATCACCGTGGGCGCGCCCATCATCGCGGTGGGCACCACGAACGCGGCGTCGTCCACCTCGTCCGGGTCCAGCACGGTGACCGGTCCGTGCCGGCGCATCGCCTCGGCCACCATCAGCCGGCCGACGTGCGGATCGCCGCCGCCGCCGGTGCCCAGCAGCGCGGCGCCCCTGGCCAGGTCGGGCAGGTCGGCGGGGCCGAGGGTAAAGCTCACCGGCCACCGCCGGCGCCGGTCCGCGTCGGCCCCCACACCCGGACCGGGTCGTGGTCGTAGCCGAAGTACCGGGGGCCGACCAGCTCGATCGCCGCCGGCGAATGCCAGCGCGGGTCGGCCGGGGCGCCCAGCACGCTGACCCGGTGCCCGAACCGCAGCGCCTCGGTGGTCACCGGCTCCCCGGTGTCCGAGTCCAGCAGGATGATCAGATCCGGGGTGCTGACCAGGATCTCCCCGTCCAGCGCCGCCACCAGGTGCTCGTTCTGGAAGCGCAGTGCCAGTTCCCCGGCCGGCCCGCTGACCACCGCGTCTCCCCGGGCGAACCCGGTGGTGGTGCGCCGGGCCACGTCGGTCACCTTGCCGGTGTGCAGCACCCGCCCACCCAGCTCGTCGGCCACCGCCGCGACCGGGTCGCCGTGGCCGGCCCGCACGTCGTCGATCCGCCGGCCCAGCGCGCGGCACAGGCTGAGTGTGCCGGCCACCAGCGACTCGCGGGCCTGCGCGCCGGTCATCAGGTAGTTGGAGATGATCGCCGAGCAGCCCATCGCGATGGTCAGTGAGCGGGCCAGCGACTCCGCCCAGTGGTTGTCGATGGTGGTCAGCACGCCGACGTTGCCCTTCTCGTCGGCGATCGACATGGGGGTGGCGGCGATCCGGGACAGCGTGGGCAGCACCATCTGCAGCTCGGGGAAGGCCCGGCCCATCCCGTCGCCGTCCACCAGCGGCAGGCCCAGCTGCGCGGCCGCGACCAGCGGGATCGTCGAGTTGATGCCGCCGGCCTCGATGCAGGCCAGGTGGGTGGGGGTGACCCCGAGGTGCTCGGTCAGCGCGGTGACGGTGCGCCCGATGAGCTCCACCGACGGAGTCTTCTCCACCATCACCGTCGGCGCGCCCATCATGGCCACCGGCACCACGCAGGCGTCGTCGGGCAGCTCGGCCAGGGCGACCAGCCGCACCGGCCCGTGCTCGCGCAGTGCCTGCTCGGCGAGCAGCCGCCCGACGTACGGATCGCCGCCGCCGCCGGTGCCCAACACGGCGGCACCCCTGGCCAGCGCAACCAGGTCCTCGGCGGCGACCCCGGTGCAGACCCCGGTGCTGACCGCCTGCCCGGCCGCCACGGTCGCGCTCACCGAGCCTGCCCGGCGGCGTGCGGCGCAACAGCTCGGGGGCCGGCCCCGTTGCCGGCCCGGTCCCGGCTGGGCTCCAGGCGCAGGTCGCCCACCGCCTTGCAGCGGATCCGGGTGGCGTTGCCGGGCAGGTAGGGGATGGGTACCTCGTCGAAGTCCACGATGCTCACCGTGGACGGGTCCGCGCCGGCCACCACCGCCCGGTCCACCGCCTCCTGGCGGGCCTCGTCGACCGCGGCGTCCCGGCGGCCGGGTTCGATCGCGAACACCCGGTCCACCTCGCCGCCCACCTGCGCGATCGCCGCGCCGATGGCGTTGGCCACGGCGAAGTGCTCCGGCCGGTGCACCTCGCCCAGCCCGGGGAACTTGTCCGGCAGCAGCACCGAGCCGCCGCCCACCGCGACCACCGGCAGTGGGTCGGCCGAGATGCGCATCCGGTCCACCACGTCGGCCACGGAGGTGGCGATCCGGTCCAGCGCGGCCTCGATCAGGCCACCGGGCAGGTGTGACACCAGGGACGGATCCCCGATCGCGGCGCGCCCGGCGGCCACCGCGATGTCGGTGGCGGTCAGCGTGTCGCCGCCGAACACCAGCGCCCGCTCGGTCAGCCGGTAGCCGACCGAGTCGGGGCCGACGGTCAAATCGGTACCGATGCTCGTTCCGTTGACGCTCCTCTCGGCGCCGATACTCGTTCCGCTGACGCTCCTCTCGGTACCGGTATCGCGAACCAGGCTGCCGCCGCCCAGCCCGATGCTCAGCACGTCGGGCATCCGGAAGTTGGTGCGGATCCCGGCCACGCTCACCTCCACGGTGGCCTCCCGGGGGAAGCCGCCGGTGAGCACACCGACGTCGGTGGTGGTGCCGCCGACGTCCACCACGGCGCAGGTACCCAGCCCGGACAGCACCGCGGCGCCGCGCATCGAGTTGGTCGGCCCGGAGGCGAACGTGGCCACCGGGTAGCGGCGGGCGTAGCCGACGTCCATCAGCGTGCCGTCGTTCTGGCTCAGGTACAGCGGCGCGGTGATGCCGTGCCCGGACACCGAACCGGCCAGCGCGTCCACGATGTGCGCGGCCAGCTCGCGCAGCGCGGCGTTGATGATCGTGGCGTTCTCCCGCTCGAGCAGCCCCACCCGGCCGATCTCGTGGGACAGCGACACCGGCAGTTCCGGGCCCAGCTCCTCGGCCAGGATCTCCGCCGCGCGCAGCTCGAATTCGGAGTTGACCGGCGAGAACACCGACGACACCGCCACCGAGCGCACCCCGTGCGCGGCCATGTCGGCGGCGTGCCGGCGCAGCTCACCCTCGTCCAGCTCGGAGATGTGCCGGCCGTCGAACTCGTGCCCGCCGTGCGCCAGGTAGGCCCGGCCGGCGATCGCCTCGACCAGCCGTACCGGCCAGTCCACCATCGGCGGCAGCGACGCGGTGGCCGGCAGGCCCAGGCGCAGCGCCGCGGTCGGGGCCAGCCGGCGGGCCTCCACCAGCGCGTTGATGAAGTGCGTGGTGCCGATCATCACCGCGCGCACCCCGGCCGGGTCGAAGGCATGCCGCGCCTGCAGCCCGTCCAGCGCGGCGACGATGCCTGAGGTGACATCGGCGGTGGTGGCCGCCTTCACCGCGGCCAGCACCGAGTCCGCACGGGGGCCGGAGTCCATCAGGACCGCATCGGTGTTCGTGCCGCCGACGTCAATGCCGATGCGCATGAATCTCCTTCGCTCTACAACGGGCGCGGATCAGTCGGGGACCGGGGCGGCGTGCGCGGGCAGCGGGGCCTCGGTTTGCGCGGTGAGACTGGTGCCGTATCCCCGCACCAGCCCGAGCTTGCCGGCGGCGACATACAGCAGGAACGCCGCGAGCAGCGAGTTGATGCTGGGCAGGCCCCAGTCGACCAGGCCGCCGATCAGCGCCGCGGCCAGCCAGATGACCAGCGTGGCCGGCACCCAGGTGGGCGCGGACGCGGGTAGCTCGCCGGCGGCCCTGCTGGCCTCCAGTTCCGGGCGCCAGCGCTTCACCACGTAGTACTCGGCGACCATGATCCCGGCGATCGGCGGGAAGCACACCCCGAGCAGGATGAGGAACCCGGTGAACCTGCCCAGGATGCCGCCGGCGGCGAGCAGGCTGCCCACCACACCCAGCAGCAGCGTGGTCACCCCCCGATTCACCGGGCGGCCGAACACCGCGCTGACGAAGTTCACCACGCCCAGCCCGGCGCTGTAGAGGTTCCAGTCGTTGATCTTCATCGTGCCCAGGATGATCACCAGGGTGCCCACCCAGCCGACCGACGAGGTGACGATCGCGATCACATCGTTGGAGCGGACGGCGTGCGCCAGCAGTACGCCGGCCATGCCGATCAGGTACTCGCCGACGGTGAAGCCGACCACTGTCTGCTTCACCACGTCGGCGGCGGTGCGGTTGAAACGGGTCATGTCCGGCGTGATCACCGCGCCCACGATGAACCCGCCGGCCACCAGCGTGGTGCCCTGCAGCAAGGTCATCGATGGCCCAGGCGGCGGCGAGGCGACCAGGGTGGCGAGCCGGTGGCCGAACAGTTCCCGCCCAATGGACCAGGCGACCAGGATCAGGAACGCCGGCACGGTCAGGTAGGCGACCCACTTCATCGACGCGAAGCCCCACAGCACGATGAGCGTCACGGCCAGCCCGAACACCAGCGACCACGCCCAGGTCGGCATGCCGCCGACCAGGCTCACCAAGCCCTCGGCGGAGACGCCGGACTGGACGCCGAACCAGCCGATCAGGCTGATCCCGATGGCCACCCCGAGCACCGCGCTGCCGCCCTGGCCGAACCCGGTCCACCGGGTCAGCACCGAGGTCTGCAGCCCCTCCTTGGCGCCGATGATGCCGACCCCGATGGACACCAGCTCCAGCACCACCGAGCCCAGGGTGAACGCCCAGAACGCGCCCCAGAACGTCATGCTGAAGCCCACCGTGGAGCCGAGCAGGAACTGGCTCAGCGCGGAGACCTGGCCGAAGCGCTGGACGGCGACCGACCACCAGGAGTACCGCTGGTCCAGTGGCACCCTGGCCAGCGCGTAGTCATCAACGCCCAGGTGAGCCGCGCTCATGACTCGGCTCCGCGCGGGCTGACGCGAGCGGGTGTGGCCGCTCGCTCGCTGTCGCCTCCGGTGCTGCCCATCGGGGACCTCCTCGCGACGCCGATGGCGCAAGACAGTAGGCCCTGGTCAGAGCGGCGTCACGAGGCGGAGTGCACGGCCAGGGAGATCCCGCGGTGCACAGTGCACAAGAAGGCGCCCGAGGCGGCGTTTCCGCTGCCTCGGGCGCCTGGCTCTGCTCCGGCGCTCAGGTCCTCGCGTACGAGGGGGCGGGCACGCTCTCCCGGGTCAGCTGGCTCTCCCGGGCGCGCTGGCGCCGCTTGGGTGAGCTGAGCTGGCTTCGGGCCCATCGGCCGAGGGGACTCTGGGTAGCCCGGTGCATCACCCAGGGCAGGCCAGAGCCCTGTCCTGGGTTCTGGTCGCGGCGGGTCCGCAGCGCGTAGGCGAACCGGACCGGGTCGAGCTCGGCGTACTCGTCGATCCTCTCCAGCCAGGCCGCGCTGTTGCGGGCCATCGCCAGGCGGTCGTCGGTCGCCTTGAGTCGGGCCGCCTCGTAAGCCGCCAGGGCGGACGGGATGTCCGGGTTGGCGGCCAGTTGCCGGTCCAGCTCCAGCACGTCGTCGAAGGCCAGCTTGGTGCCGTTGCCGATGGAGAAATGCGCGGTGTGCGCGGCGTCCCCGGCCAACACCACGTTGCCGCTGTACCAGCGCTGGTTCCTGATCCAGGCGAAGTTCAGCCACGGCGCCTTGGTCTGGCTGGCCACCCGCTGGGCGGTCTGCTCGCGGGTCTGGTTCTTGCTCTGCACCAGCAGTTTGTGGCCGTCCAGGTGGTCGGCGAAGACCTCGGCCAGCTTGTCCATGGCCTGGTCCGGGTCGAGCTTGTCGAAGCCGAGCCCGTACCAGACCCGCGGCGTCACCTCCGGGATGAAGGTCGACGTGGTGTCATCGAACGGGTAGGCGTGGAACCAGATCCAGCCCGCGTCGGTGGGCTCGAAGGCGTAGGTGAACTCCTTGAACACCTTTGTGCAGCCCAGCCAGGTGTAGAAGTTGGTGCCGTACTCGACGTTCGGGCTGAAGTCTTCCGCGCGGTGCCGCCGGATCTGGCTGTTCACTCCGTCGGCCGCCAGGATCAGGTCGGCGTCCGCGAACTCGCTCAGGTCAGGGTCGACCTGGTAGCCGTGACGCAGCTCCACGCCCAGCCCGGTGGCCCGATCCTCCAGGATCTTCAGCAGCTCGTGCCGGCAGATGGCGAAGCCGTAGCCACCCAGGTGAGCGGTCGGCCGGCTGGACAGGCAGACGATCTGGTCGCCCCAGGACGCCGGGTTGCGCTGGATCTGCGCGGCGCTCACCGGGTCCCCGGAGTACAGCGTGTCCAGCACGTCGTCGGAGAACGTCACGCCCCAGCCGAAGGTGACCCCTTCCTCGTTGCGCTCCACCACGGTGACCTGGGCACTTGGGTCGCGCAACTTCGCCAGAATGGCGAAGTACAACCCGGCCGGCCCACCACCAACACACACAATCCGCATTCGCGGCCCCTCCCTCATCCGCGCGGCCAATGCCAGCGCGTACACGTCCACCCCGAGTCGGTCGCGGCGATCTCCGCCAGGGGCGCACCCTAGGCGAAGATTCACATGCAACTCATAGGATTAACGCCCGGCGAGGTGATCTGTTACTCACCTCAGCCACTCACCTCAGCGTTGCGGGCGGAGGCTAGGGGCCCGGCCTTGCGGCGAGCTTGCAGAAGATCCTCGAGCCTTCGCCGGGTACGTCAGAGGGCTTCCAGGATTGTCGCGTTGGCCAGGCCGCCGGCCTCACACATGGTCTGCAGCCCGTACCGAGCGCCGCGTTGCTGGAGGGCGTTGACCAGGGTCGTCATGATCCGGGCGCCGCTGCCGCCGAGCGGGTGGCCCAGCGCGATGGCGCCGCCGTTCACGTTCACCTTGGACAGGTCGGCGCCGGTCTCCCGCTGCCAGGCGAGCACCACGCTGGAGAACGCCTCGTTCACCTCGAACAGGTCGATGTCGGACAGCGAGAGGCCGGCGCGTCGCAGCACCTTCTCGGTGGCCGGGATGACCGCGGTGAGCATCATCAGCGGGTCGTCACCGACCACCGCGAAGCTGTGCAGCCGGGCCAGCGGACGCAGGCCGAGCTCCGCCGCCTTCTCGCTCGACATGATCAGCAGCGCGGCCGCGCCGTCGTTGATCGGGCTGCTGTTCCCGGCCGTGACCGACCAGTTGATCTGCGGGAACCGCCGCGCCATGACGTCGTTCGCGAACGCCGGACGCAACCCGGCGAGCACCTCGGTGGTGGTTCCGGGGCGGACCGATTCGTCGGTGGTGACCAACCCGTTCGCCGTGCTGACCGGGACGATCTGGCTCTCGAACAGCCCGTGGGCGTGTGCGGCGGCGGCCCGCTGGTGCGAGGTGGCCGCGAACTCGTCCAGCTCGGCCCGCGACAGCGACCACTTGGCCGCGATCAGCTCGGCGCTGATGCCTTGGGGCACCAGCCCGTCGGGATAGCGCCGGGCGATGTCCGGGCCGAACGGGTCGGTGCCCGGCAGCACGTTGGAGCCCATCGGCACCCGGCTCATCGACTCCACACCGGCGGCGATCACCACGTCATACGCGCCGGACATGACGCCCTGCGCGGCGAAGTGCACCGCCTGCTGGCTGCTGCCGCACTGCCGGTCGATGGTGGTGGCCGGCACGCTCTCCGGCAGCCCGGCGGACAGGGCCGCCCAGCGGGTGGTGTTGTACGCCTGCTCGCCGACCTGCGTCACGGTCCCGCCGATCACGTCGTCCACCAGCTTCGGGTCCAGCCCGGTCCGCTCGAGCAACGCGGCGATGGTGCCGCCGAGCAGGGCCACCGGGTGGACGCCGTGCAGCGCGCCGCCGGGCTTGCCCTTGCCGATCGGGGTCCGAACCGCGTCAACGATCACAGCGTCACGCATGGGGTGCCTCCTTGCAGCCGATGTACTCTCCACTGCAACGCTGCCACCACCTAAGTTGTATTTCAAGACTCAGTGGGTCGGGTAAACTGTGCTCATGGCAACACCGGTTCGGGAGTGCTCGATCGCAAACGCGCTGGCGGTGATCGGGGAGCGTTGGAGTCTGTTGGCGTTGCGCGAGGTGTTCTTCGGCGTGCGCCGGTTCGACCAGATCCAGCGCAACACCGGCGCCAGCCGGGACATCCTGGCCGCCCGGCTGCGCACCCTCGTGGAGCACGGTGTGCTGCGCAAGGTTCAGTACGAACAGCACCCGCCGCGCTACGAGTACGTGCTCACCGAGGCCGGCCAAGGCCTGCAGTCGGTGTTGCAGGCGCTCATGCAGTGGGGCGACCGGCACGTCACCCAGGGGGAGCCGCCGACCGTGTGGCGGCACAGCTGCGGCGCCGAGCTGGCCACCAAGACGGTGTGCGCGCACTGCGACGAGGAACTCCGCCCCGGCGCCCTCGCCCTGGTGCACTCCCGGTGGCGCGAGTCCGCCTAGCGAATAACCTGCACGGTCAGCCCGAGTTCGGTCAGCCCCTGGGCGGACCGCCAGGCGCGATCGGCGGTGATCGCGGGATGCCGAGCCGCTGGGCCAAGGAACCTGGTAGAGGCGCTGGCGCTGCGCTCACTCACCGCCCCGGAACGCTGAATCCGCACCGGCACCGGCACCGGCACCGGCGCCGGCGGCATCGGCACCGCACCGGCGTGGCGACCGTGACGGCCCACCGGCCGGCCGGCAGTGCGGCGCCCAGATCGACCGGCACGAGCACGGCGGTTGCCGGGCGGCGGCGCCAGCGGTCGGTGCCGGCCGAGGTGAAGTAGAGCAGCACCAGCCCGTAGGGGATCAGCGCGGCCAACCCGCAGGCGACCAGCAGCGGCAGCTCGAAGGCGCGGTCCGGGGCGAGCGCCTCAATCACCCACCAGCCCAGCGCGATGACCGGCAGCATGGCGGCGGTGGCCGCGCCGACGGTCACCGCGTGCCGCCGGTCGAACATCGGCTCCGGGCAGATCGCGGCGCGCAGCCTGATCAACGCGGTCAGCCCGCCGGCCAGCTCGCCGGCCAGGATCGCCGCCGCCAGCCCGGTGAGCCGCCCGCCGGTGACCGGCAGCAGCATGGCGCCGGCGGCGACCAGCACAGTGGCTCCCAGCGTCACGAAGCTCGCGATTCGAGGGCCCCGGTCGTCGAACCGGGCGAACAGCGCCTGCTGTCCGTAGTCGTGCAGCCCGCCGACCAGCTGGGCAAACGCCACGATGGCCAGGCAGCTGGCCAACTCGCTGATCATCGTCTCGGACCGCAGCGCGCCGTTGGCCAGCAGGTCCGCGGTCGGCCGCGCGAACACCGCCAGCAGGCACAGCAGCGGCACGCTGACCACCACCACGTAGAAGACGCCTTGGCGCCAGGCTGTGCCGAAGCGGCGCTGGTCACCGGCGGACACCGCCTCGGCCAGTCCGGGCAGCGCCGCCATCGACACCGCCCTGGCGCCGACGAACGACAGCCCGTAGAAGACCTGGTACGCCAGCTGCACGATCAGCACGCCGCCGGGAACGGTGGCGGCCACCACGGTGAGGCCGTAGTTGGTCAGCGCCGGGCAGGCGGCCACCGGGATCGCCCGGGCGATCCGGCGCAGCGAGTCGCGAGCGTCCGGGTCGTCACGCCAGCCCCGGCGCGGCCGCAGCGGCACTCCGGCCCGGAACGCTCCGTAGCACTGCAGGCCCGCGTGCAGCAGCACCGAGCCGGTGGTGCCCACCCCGAGCAGGACCATCATGGCCAGCGGTGCCTGGCCGATCTCCAGGCCGGCGCCGAAGATCGACACGGCGACCACCAGGGTCACGATGGTGCCCAGGCTCTCCACCGCCGGCGCGGCCGCCGCCAACGCGAACCGCTGGCGCCCCTGCTGAGCGGCCACGCCGAGCTCGGCCACCGTGTAGAGCAGCACCTGCGGGGTGACGAACAGGATCAACACGGTGCTCAGCAGCCAGGCCTTGCCGCGCTCCGGCTCGGGAACGTCGAACACCAGGGTCCAGGCCAGCAACGGGGACAGCAGGGCCAGCCCCACCGCGCACAGGCCGGCCACCGCGAGCAATCGACCGGCGATCCGGCCGAGCACCTCGGACGCCCGGTCCAGCCCGCCGAGCGTGACCGTGCGCACCACCGCCGGCACCACGACCATGCCGAGCACCGGGCCCGCCATGATCGTGAAGACGTTGCTGGGCAGCACATAGCCGGCCTGGAAGACGTTGGAGAAGTAGGTCGGGCCCAGCAGCGCCCCGATCACCAGCACCCGCAGCAGCCCGGTCACCCGGCTGACCAGTGTCCATGCCGCCACCGTCACCGAGCTGCGCGCGGTCGACTGGGCCCGTCCACCTTCCACCGGCACGGATTCGATCCTAGTGTCCCGTGTCCGAAGTCTCTTCACCGTCTCCGGCGCCCAGACGACGTCTGGCGGCGTTCTCGGACCGCCTGGATATGCCCGATATCCAGGCGGTCCTCGGCCTTGCC
>DASWST010000176.1:0-45091 GCA_036402515.1 Pseudonocardia sp. | reverse complement strand
GATGGCCTACCTGCGTGCGGTGCGTCTGGATCGCGCGCATCATGACCTGCTGGCCAGCGACCCCAGCCACGGCGACACGGTGACCGGTATCGCCGCCCGTTGGGGCTTCTACAGCAACAGCCGCTTCGCCGCGCAATACCGCCGCGCCTACGGGGTGACCCCCGGTCACACATTGCGCACCTGAAACGAAGGTCTGATGAGTCCGACCACGCCGCCACGATCGCAAAGGAGCCAGCCCGTCATGACGACTCCGGCATCTGGCGACGCGACGGGGACGGGACGGATCGAGTTCAGCACGACCGACCCGGACCGGACGATCGACTATCTCAGCAGCACCTATCGAACGGACTTGCGGGTCACCCGTGCTGGTCGCGGATACCCGTTTCGGCATACCCGCGCCGACGGCGGTTCGTTTGCCATGGACGAGGTGCGGTTGCCCCTCCACCTGGACCTCCGGCAGGAGCCGCTGGGCGCCCTGGTCGTCGTCCGGATTGACTCCGGGAAGATGGAACGCGACTGTGGCGGCGTCAGCGAGCGGTTTCTGACCGGCGATGTCTTCGTGGATGCTGAACCCACCCTGCCCGCTACCCTGCGCCTGCTTGGCGTCGAAACGCAGACAACGGTCCTCGACCTGGCGGTGCTCGCCCAGGTCGCCGCCGCCTCGCCGGCCCGGGCCGCTGGCCCGATCCGGTTGACCAGTTTCCAGCCCCGGTCGGCCTTAGCCGCCCTGCAGTGGCAGCGCACGGTCACCTTCCTGCGCGACGCGCTGGAGAACTCCGAGGCCTCGGCGCAGCCGCTGATCAGGGGTAGCGCTGCCCGGATGTTGGCCGCGACCGTGCTGACCACGTTCCCCAACACCGCCATCATCAACCCGACCGCGCAGGATCGCCGTGATGCGACCAGCACCACGGTGCGGCGCGCTATCGCGTTCATCGAACAGCATCCGTACGCGGATATCAGTGTCGCTGATATCGCCGAAGCCGCGAACGTCAGCATTCGCGCCGTCCAGTTCGCGTTCCGCCGCCAACTGGACACCACACCGATGGCCTACCTACGCGCGGTGCGGCTGGACCGCGCCCACCATGACCTGCTGGCCACCGACCCCAGCCACGGCGACACGGTCACCGGTATCGCCGCGCGCTGGGGCTTCTACAGCAACAGCCGCTTCGCCGCCCAGTACCGCCGCGCCTACGGGGTGACTCCCCGTCACACGCTGCACAACGGCTAATCGATTGGCCCGGTCAGTCCCGGACGCCGTTGCGGTTGCGCACCCCTTGGGCGATCTCGACGAGCAGCTCGGGCGCGTCGTCGATGTCGGTGAACGCCTCGATGAAGACCAGTCGGTCGGGATTCCGCGCGGCCTGGCCGAGGGCGTCGTCGAGCTCCTCGGAGGTATGGGCGCCGCGGATCAGCGCGTTGTGGACACCGAGGGCGGCGGGCAGCGCGGACCAGTTCCACGTGCCGATCTCGTTGTAGGACGCGCGGGGGCCGTGAATGACCCGTTCCACGGTGTATCCGTCGTTGTTCACCAGGATGATGATCGGGGTCAGCCCGTGGCGGCCGAGGGTGCCCAGCTCCTGGATGGTCAGCTGGGCGGAACCGTCGCCGATGAGCAGGATGCAACGCCGCGACGGGTCGGCGAGCTGCGCGCCGAGCAGCGCCGGCAGCGTGTAGCCGATCGACCCCCACAGCGGCTGGCCGATGAACCGAGCTCCGCTGGCCAGGTTGTGCGTGCAGATCCCGAAGAACGAGGTGCCCTGCTCGGCGATCAGGGTCGTGGTGGGCTGCGTCGCGGCTGCCACGGCATCCCAGAGGTAGCTCTGCGTCAAGGGGCCGTCCGTAGCCGGCTGCCGTGTCGACGCTGGTGCGGGCGGTGGCTCATCGGCGGTGATGCCCAGCTCGGTGACCAGCTCGGTCAGCCCGGCGAGGGCGATGGCGGGGGGCACGTCGTCGAACACTTTGCCGTCGACCGCGGCGGTGGTCGGTCCGAGGTCGATGCCGGATTCCGCGTCGAAGCCCTGGGTGAACCCGCCGCTGGTCGTGTCGGCGAGTAGGACGCCCGCGCGGATGAGCAGGTCGGACCCGTCGATGGCCAGCCGGGTGCGCGGGTCGCTGAACGCTCCGGAGTAGACCCCGAGGAACCTGGGGTTGCCCTCGTCGACAACGGTCTTGCCCATCGACAGGGTCGCGTGCGGGAAGTCTCCGGCCGCCAGCAACTCGGCGAGCTCGTCGCGGGCGCGGAACCGGTCGACCAAGAAGTCCGCCAGGACCGCCACCGTCGATGCGCCGCTCAGCCGACATCTAGCGGCCGCGAGGAAGGCCGCCAGGTTGGTCTCGTTGGGGGCGACGTTCGTGGCCAGCGGGTCACCTGGCGCTCGTACCGGGGCCAACGCGACATCGGCGGGCAGCCGTAGGTAGACCGGCCGACTCTCCCGGATCGCCGTGCTCAGCACCCGGTCGATCTCGTCGGCGGCGTTGTCCGGCCGGAGCACGGCGTGCGCGCAGGTGACCTGCTCATGCGCGCGGGCGAAGCGCTCAAAGTCCCCGTCACCGGCTGTGTGGTGCACGACGGCGCCGGCACGCTCGATGGCCTGGGTGGGACTGACCGCGATGTGCACGAGCGGAACGTATTCCGCGTAGCTCCCGGCGACACCGTTGATCGCGCTGAGCTCGCCTACCCCGAACGTGGTCAGCACCGCGCCGAAACCAACGGTCCGGGCGTAGCCGTCGGCGGCGTAGGCGGCGCCCAGCTCGTTGGCGGTCCCGACCCACTCAATGTCCGGATGTGCCAGCACGGTGTCCAGGAGGGCGAGGTTGTAGTCGCCGGGCACCCCGAACAGATGCCTGACGCCCAGCGAAGTGAGCCTGTGCAGTAGGTAGTCGGTCACCGTCATTGGTGCCACGTGAGGTTGATTCGACATGGTGGTGATCCTTTGATGGTGATCCGGTATCTGTGTCCAGGCTGTCCGGCGCGGCCGGGCTTTGCCAGGGTGGCAACCGAGAAGTGCGGCGCTCCGATACTGTGGAATCCACAAACCTTGTCCGGCTCCCGGCCGATCGCCGCGCATTGAGCGCTGGTTGGCTTGCAGAATTCATAAGCGAGGTGAGCATGGGCAGGCCCGGGGGACTACCGCCAGACAGTTGGCCGGCCATGGCCGAGTTGTGCGATTCAGTTGCGGCCGATCTGCCGCAAGTGGTGGCCGCGGCCGTCGACAAGATCCGTCAGGAGCTCCCGGACTACCGGGTGGTCGATCGAGCCGAGCATGAACTGCATGTCAGGCGGCAGTACGAAGGCCTACTCACGGGTCTGGTGACCCGTCGCCCGCCGGCCGCCGAGGAGATCGAGCAAGCCCGTGCCCTGGGGCGACAGCGCGCCGGCGAAGGTCTGCCACTCCAGGCGATGATCGGCGCTTTCCACGTGGGCTATCGGGAAATGTGGAATGTGCTGCTCGTCCGGGCGGACGCCCGGGACGAACGGTTGAGCTCACAGCTGGTGCGTCTGGTGGGTACCGCGTGGACCTGGGTGCAGCAGTCGAGCAGCGCCGCCGCGGATGCTTACGGTGAGGCGGTCCGCGCCGAGGACGCCTCGCAACTGAGCTTGACCTACCGTTTCCTCGAGGCGCTGCACACCCAGTCTTCGGACGCGGTCGGTCTCGCTCAGCTGGCTCGCGCCCTGTCCTTCGACCCGGCGGGCAGGTTCCAGGCGGTGTGCGCCCCAGCCGAGGTTTGGTCGGACGAACGGCTCGCTGAGTTGCGCGTACGCATGCGCCGGTGGAAAGGAACGATGCGATGTGCCAACCGGGGCACAACCATGATCGCGCTGGTGCAAAACATCGATATCGACGGGCTCACCCACGCGATGCACCGCTATGACCAGCGGATGCCGATCGGAATCGGGCTGTCCAGGGTGGGGCTCGCCGGAGCGGTCGCCAGCGTCATCGACGCGGAGGAGGTTCTGCCGTTGGCCCTGCGCGCCGGCCGAGCCGTGTCATTCGACAGTGAGTGGCTGCTGGCCACGCTGTTGCCCAGCGCGGCTCGCCTGGCGGCGCTGCTCGAACAATGCAGAGAGCCGGCGACAACTCATCCGGCGGTAGCCGATACCGTGCGCGGATTTGCCGAGAATGGTTTGTCCTTAACCGCGGCGGGTCGAGCGATGCATCTGCACCCGAATACGGTCAAATATCGATTGGAACGCTGGCGCCAGCTCACCGGCTGGGATGCGCGGACCTGGGACGGCCTGTCCGCGAGCATGCTGGCGCTAGGCCTCTTCGCTGGCCAGACTGTGCCGTCTGGTCAGTAATGGGGCCACGCGTGCGTGTAGTCCTCGGCCATCCACCAGCCGAAGAGCGCCTCCAGAATGTGCCGACCCGGCTGCTCGCCACTCAGCTCGGTCGAATCCGGCACAGCGTTTTCGGCCTGCCGCGTCAGTTCGGTTCCTGGGTCCATGCGACTTAGAGTCCCCGGCGTATGCATACGTTCTGTCAACGCCCGATAGTCGATCTCGCTGGGACGCATGGGCCACGCCGCGCTATCCGCCGAGAGTGATCAGCACTACAGCGTGAGGCTGGTTGACCTGCCAATAACGCCGCGGATAGCGTGTCGAACGGCGGTTCGACATGGTGTGCATCGTCGCTCGGTGCATCCCTCGGGCAAACCCCGTCCGGAACATGCCATTTCAGCACGCAACGGCCCGGAACTCTTCGAGGAGACGTGACGATGGAGGCGGCGAGCGGCGCGACAACGGCGCTGGGGTTCAGCCCGGACGCCCTGCGCGAGAGGTACCGCGCGGAACGCGACCGCCGGCTGCGCTCGGACGGCAACGACCAGTACCGCGAGCCGAGGGGAGCGCTGGAGCATTTCCTCGACGATCCCTACTCCGACCCGACGTTCACCCGTGAGCCGCTGACCGATGAGGTCGAGGTGGTGGTGATCGGCGGCGGGTTCGGTGGCCTGCTGGTGGCCGCTCGGCTGCGCGAGGCCGGCGTCGAGGACATCCGGATAGTGGAGAAGGCCGGCGACTTCGGGGGCACCTGGTACTGGAACCGCTACCCGGGCGCGGCGTGTGACATCGAGTCCTACATCTACCTGCCGCTGCTGGAAGAGACCGGCTACCTGCCCTCCGAGAAGTACGTGAGCGGGACGGAGATCTTCGGCTACGCCCGGCGGATCGGCGGATACTTCGACCTGTACCGCAACGCCTGCTTGCACACAGAGGTCACCGAGCTGCGCTGGGAAGAACCCGCCGGCCGCTGGACGGTATCGACCAACCGGGGCGACCGGATGCGGGCCCGGTTCGTCATCACCGCGGGTGGTCCGCTGCACCGTGCGAAGCTGCCGGGCATCGAGGGGATCGAGACGTTCACCGGTCACAGCTTCCACACCAGCCGCTGGGACTACCACTACACCGGCAGCGTGGCGGACGGATTGCCCGGGTTGGCCGGACGGCGGGTCGGCATCATCGGCACCGGGGCAACGGCCGTGCAGTGCGTGCCGCACCTGGCTGCCTCCGCCGGCGAGCTGTTCGTGTTCCAGCGCACCCCCTCCTCGATCGATGTGCGCGGAAACCGGTCGACCGACCCGGACTGGGCGGCCAGCCTCCAACCTGGCTGGCAGCAGCACCGGATGGAGAACTTCAATGCGTTGGTCAACGGTCGTCAGGTCGAGGAAGACCTGGTCGATGATGCGTGGACGGACATCCTGCGCAATCTCGTGGTGATGCAGGCGCGAGCCAGTCGGAACGGCGATGAGCAGGCCGCCGAGCTCGTCCAGCTGGCCGACTTCCAGAAGATGGAGCAGATCCGGGCCAGGGTCGATGCGGTGGTGCGCGACCCGGCCACCGCCGACGCGCTCAAGCCGTACTACAACCAGTTCTGCAAGCGCCCGTGTTTCCACGACAGCTACCTGGACACGTTCAACCTGCCAACGGTGCATCTGGTGGACACCGAAGGCCAGGGGGTGGAGCGTGTCGTCGAGCACGGAGTGGTGGCCGCCGGCCGGGAATACCCACTGGATTGCCTGATCTACGCCACCGGTTTCGAGATTGGCGCCAACGTGACCCGCCAGATCGGGTTCGAGATCTATGGGCGGGGCGGCCTTTCCCTGCGCGAGAAATGGCGCGAGGGGCCCGCTACCCTGCACGGTTTCGCCAGTCACGGGTTTCCCAATTATTTCCTGGTCAGTATCACCCAGTCCGGCCTGACCCCAAACTTCACCCACATGCTGGCTGAGCAGGCCAAACACCTGGCCTACGTCTTCAGTGAATGCGCAACCCGGGGCGCCCGCACCGTAGAGGCGACAGCCGACGCCGAAGCCGCGTGGACCGACTCCGTCGTCACATTCTCCGAACTACGCCGGCCATTCCTCGAAGAATGCACACCGGGGTACTACAACAGCGAGGGCGAATTCTCCCCACGTGCCGCCCGGGCCTCCTCCTACGGCAGGGGCCCCATCGCCTTTACCAACGTCCTCGCCGAATGGCGCAGCGAAGGAACGATGGCCGGACTCGAACTCCGCTGACTAGTCATTCCTCGGCAGGTGTTCAGAGTTCGACGTGCACGGGACCGGCGGCGCTCGGCCGGGCTGTGCGGACCGGGGCGGCGGGGGTCAGAGGTTGAAGAGTTTGCGGGCGTTCTCGCCCAGGATGTTGCGTTTGGCCTGCTCGGTGAGGAAGGGGATGTTCATGATCCGGCCGGGCACGTCGAAGTCCCAGTGTGGCCAGTCCGAGGAGTAGAGCAGGCTGTGTTCGGCGTCGACTGCGCGGAAGGTGCTTTCCAGCAGGCCGAGGTCGGTGATCTCGAGCGGCTGGGAGGTGTAGTACATCTCGCGCATGTAGTCGCTGGGCATCTTGGTCAGCAGTGGCGCGTCGGATTGGCGTAGCTGGTACTCGTGATCGAGGCGCTGCATCATGAACGGCACCCAGGCCAGGCCGCTCTCGATCCAGATGACCTTCAGGTTGGGGAAGCGTTCGCCCATCCCGTTGATCACCCAGTTGGTCATGTGGGTCATGTTGCAGGTGACGAACGAGATCGCGTGCGCGGACAGGAACTTGTTCATCGTCGAGGTCATGGAGTCGTTCTGGTTGGGCCCGGCGTGGAAGCCCAGCGGCATGCCGCGTTCCTGCAGTTCGGCGTAGAGCGGCATGTACTCGTTGCGATGTACCCCGACCGAGCGCTGGCTGGTCACCAGGAACCCGATCACACCCGGGTGGTCCGCGTACTTGCGCACGGTGCGAAGCGAGGCTTCGGGGTTCTCGAACGGCAGCCCGAGCATCGTCTTGATCCTCGGCTCGTCGCCCAGGATGGTCTCGGTGAACCACTCGTTGTAGGCCATCAGCAGCTGGGTGGCCACCTCGGGCCGAGGGTGCAGCCCGATCTCCAGCATCGGCTGGGGGAAGACGACCTGGATGTCGATGCTCATCGAGTCCATCGCGCGGCGCACCAGGGTGACATCGCGGTGCACGGCGGTCTCGGTGACCGGCTCGGCCAGCGCGGCTTGGTGCAGGATCCGGCCGCCGACGTCTTGGGCGGTCATGCCGGGGGTGAAGGTGCCCAGCGCGGTCCGGTCCGCCCCGGGCCAGTTTTTGATCATCTGTTGGCCGCTGTCGCGCAGCACCGGGTTCTCGATCCGGGCGATGATGTCCGGCCAGGAGTCCAGCTCCACGTGGTGGGAGTCCACGTCGACGATGAAGTACTCGTCGAGCCGGTAGCGCTGGATGTCGCGGCGGGCGTTGGCCAGGATCTCCCGGGTGTCGGTGCGGGTGGTGATCTCCTGGGTGGGGTGTGGGGTCACCGCTGGCGTGGTCGGGTTCATGTTCTGCTCCGTGGTGGGATGGAGGGTGCGCCTCAGCCGGCGGTGCGGCTGCGGGAGAACCACAGCGCGAGGTCGAACGGGTTCAGCTCGCGCGCTTTGAGCAGCGCGCAGGCCAGCACGACCGCGTCGGTGGTGGAGACCTCGGCGTCGATCGGGACGATGTCGGCGGCGGCCTGCTCGCTGACCGCCGCGTAGAGCCGGATCGCCGCGCTGACCAGCCGGCGCAGGTCCTGCTCGGTCACCACGACGCCGGGGCTCGGCTCGGTGAGTACCGCGCCGGCGCGGGCGGCCAGCCGCTCGAGCTGGCTGGCCAACTGGGCGGGGTCGACAACGGGCTCAGCGCGTGACGGCTCAGCGGGTGACGGCTCAGAGGGTGAGGGCTTTGCGGGTGCGGGCCTTGCGGGTGACGGTTCAGAGGGTGACATAAACCGTGCCGCCTTCCTCCTCGACCGGGAAGCCGCGCAGCGTGAACATCGGCTGGCCCGGGTGCGCGCCGGTGGTCACGCTGTACTCGGCGCCGTGCCACGGACAGACGATGTGCAGGTCGTCTTCGTCGAACGCGGCGCCGACGGTGCGCTGGGCCTCGTCGAGCAGCTCACGGACCCTGGGCACCAGCCGTCCCTGGCAGACCGGTCCGCCGGAGTGCGCGCACACGTTCTCGTAGGCATACAGCGCCGCCTTGAAGCGGAACACCCCGACCGTGGTCTCACCGATATCGACCACGAACCGCCCACCCTCGGGCACCTGATCGCTGGCACCGATCGGATAGCGCACCGGGGTCCGCGGCTGTGCGGTGGGCATCGAGCCTCCCAGATTTCTGGCGCATCCCGGCTCGGTCGCGCTGGCCCACTCGGCGACCGAAGGAATCCGCGGTTTCTAAGACACGAACGACAGTCCGTGGGTGCCGCCGAGCGGTGATTCCTTGTCGCGGCTGCACTCGAGTGTGCGGACTACCCGGAAGTCTGCGAGATCGATGACGTTGACCGTGCCGGAACCGAGGTTGGCCACGCGCACCGTCCCACCATCAGGCGCCTCGCGGACCGTGAACGACTCCAGATCGAGCTGCACTGTCGCGGTGAGGGACATCGAATCCGAGTCTATAACGTGCAGAGCGCCGCTCGAAGCGCCGAACGTCCCCCACACCGGAGTCAGCTGAGAGACGTACACATTGCCCCTGCTGCCGGCGCGAAATGCTGAGTGGCGGCGTCGAAGCGCGCACCCCGCTACGACATGACGTGACCAAGATCGGCTTGCAGGTGGGCTGGACCCGCCTAGCCGGACAGGTCGTCTGACCGGCCCTCGGCGAGCCGGGGCCACTGCGCCGTGGGCCGTCCGTCGGTCCGGAACTGCTCGCCCGTGGTGGCGTACGGCTGCGGCCAGCCGGTCGGCGAGTCCTCCCAGGTCTCCTGCCGGCCGTACACGGTGCGATCGAGCAGGTGGTAGCTGGAGGCGCCGGCCTCGACGCCGCGGCTGGTCGTCCAGTACGTCTCGAACACCCGGTCGCCGTCGCGCAGGTACCAGAGATAGCCGCCGAAGCCACGCCCGGCGAGCAACACGTCCAGCGAGTTGCGCGCCGAGTACCACGGCATCTCCCAGCCCATGAAGTCCCGGTACTGGGCGCTTTCGCCGTACGGGCCCTGGCAGAACGTCGCGTAGGTGACGTCGCGACTGTGCAGATAGGACAGCTCCCGCGCGTGCCCGGTGAAGAAAGTGCAGCCCTCGCACTGCTCGGCGGCGGGTTTGCCGTCATGCCACATGTGCAGGTAGGTGATCAGTTGCCGGCGCCCCTCGAACACGTCGACCAGGGGCACCGGGCCCTGCGCCCCGACCAACGGGGTCTGCGCGTCCACCTCGACCATTGGCAGTCGCCGCCGGGCGGCCGCGATCGCGTCACCCTCACGGGTGTGCGCCTTCTCCCGCGCCAGCACCCGGTCGACGTCGGCCTGCCAGGTAGCCCGGTCGACGATCTCGGGCAACGGGTACGTGGTGCTGTTTGCTTGCATCGGCTCACCTTTCCCTTTCCGGGCAGGCGCATCGCCGCCCTCGGAAGGTGTGACCAGCCGGACCACCGAAACTCATCGGGAGGCAACACCGCGGGGCAGGTGAGGGGCTCAAAGGATTCCGGAACGGGCGGGGAATCCCAGTATGCTGCCCTGGTGACGGCGATCATGAGTGCGGGAGTAACCGAGGCCGGCGAGGGGATCGACGGCATTCGTTGGAACATCCTCGGTCAGACCTACGTGCCTAAGGCGTACACGGAGAGCTCGTTGTCATGGCACGCAACGTTGCCGCCGGGCACCTTCGTGCCGCCGCACATCCATCCCACCCAGGACGAGTTCATCTACATGCTGCAGGGGCGCCTCGACCTGGTGGTCGACGGCAAGGACGGGGTGGCCAACCCCGGTGACACGGTGCGGCTGCCCCGAGGCATTTCGCACGGTCTCTACAACCGTAGCGATCACGATGTGAAGTGCTTTTTCTGGGTGAGCCCCGCGCGGCGGCTGTATGACCTGTTCTGGGCGCTGCACAACCTCGGCCCGAATGCCAGCCCCGCCGAGGTGGTAGCGATCGCGGCCAAGCACGAGGTGGACTTCTTGCCACCACCCGAGGACGGCGAGTGAGCCCAGGGGGCGAACGTGAAGGTCATTGTGGTCGGAGCCGGTGTCGGTGGTCTGGCCACCGCGCTGATGCTGCAGCGACGCGGGATTCGTGCCGAGGTCTACGAGCAGTCCGCGACGGTGCGCGAGCTCGGGGTCGGCATCAATACCTTGCCGCCTTCGATCGGAGAGTTGACCGAGCTCGGTCTGCTGCCGGAGCTGGACAAGATCGCCATCCGCACTCGAAAGTTGATCTACTACAACCGGCTGGGTCAGCAGGTGTGGGATGAGCTCCGCGGGATGGACGCCGGCCACCGTTCTCCGCAGTTCTCGATTCACCGGGGACGCCTGCAAAAGGTGCTCTACGATGCCGTGTTGGATCGTCTCGGCCCGGATGCGGTGCGTACCGGCCTGAGCTTGGCGGGTTTCCTCCAGGATGAAGGCGGCGTCACTGTCCATTTCACCGACTCGGTGAAGGGCGACGCCGGGCTTACCGTGCGCGGCGATGTGCTCATCTGCGCAGACGGCATTCACTCGGTGGCGCGTCGCCAGTTCTACCCCGATGAGGGCGCGCCGAAATGGAATGGCGTGCTGATTTGGCGTGGTGCCGCGGAGTGGCCGATGTGGCAAGACGGCCGCACGATGGCAATCGGCGGTGGGATGGGCGCGAAGTTCGTGCTCTACCCGATCGCCGAGGGCAACGACGGACGACAGCTGATGAACTGGGCTGTCTGTATCAAAATGGCCGATGGCGCGCTCACGCCGCCGCCCAAGGAGAGCTGGTCGCGCCGAGCGCCGCATTCCCTGGTACTGCCCTACGCCAAGCGCTTTGCCATTCCCGGCTGCGATATTCACAGTTTGGTGGAGTCCACTCCGGAGGCGTTCGAGTATCCGATGTGCGATCGGGATCCGCTGCCACGCTGGACCTTCGGGCGGGTGACGCTGCTCGGCGACGCCGCCCACCCGATGTATCCGGTCGGCTCCAACGGCGCGTCCCAGGCAATTCTGGATGCTCGGATGCTCGCGGACGCCTTGGCCCACGCCGAGCACCCGGGGGAGGCGTTGTGGGCATACGAGCAGGACCGTCTGCCCAAGACCGCCGAGGTCGTGCGGCTCAACCGCAAGGGCGGGCCGGAGCGGGTCATTGACGAGGTCGAGAAGCTGGCGCCCGGCGGCTTCTCCAGCATCGATGCGGTGCTCAGCCGAGCCGAGCGCCAGGCGATCGTGCGTGGCTACGCGGGAACGGCCGGGTTTGCCACCGAGGCAAGGCGCTTCGCCGAGCGCGCGGCCAGGAGTTCAACGGCCACTCCATAGGTCCACGATGCCGCTGCGAAGCGCGGTGCCCGGGTCGATACCTGAGCTCAATAGCCGGCAAGCAGGGCCTGCAACCGGGCCAGCATCGGTGCGGGCAGGAAGCTGCGGAAGCGGCCGCGTTGATCGGGTCGTCGACCCCAGATGACCAGCGTGCGGGCGCCGGCATCGAGCTCGACGTAGGGCTCGTCACGCTCGTCGTCGGCCAGCTGCAGGCCGGCTTGCCCGGTTTCCACCACCAGCCGTACGTCCTTGCCTCGGTCGGAACGCAGCCGGACGTGGAAGTCCTCGTCGGGATTGGGGTCGTGCTCGCGGCCGCGCCGCAGCAGAATCTGGCCAAGCACGGCAACGGCGTGTTCGGTTAGCTCCGGCTGGCCGAGCAACTCGGGTCCAGCATCGCCGTCACCCTCGAAGTCCCAACGATGGATCGCGAATTCGTTGCGCATGTGCGGGATGAACTTGGCCACGGCCATCTGACGACCGGTCCAGGGAATGATTGCGTCTGGTTCTCGCGCAACTACCTGGTCGATCATCGATCGCATCGTCTGTTCTTCAGTCTCCAGCCGGGTGCGCAGGGCCGTGTCGCCCATGGCCTGATACGGGGCCTCTCGCTCCTCGAACCCTCGAGTGCGCGGTACCGGATCGCCCCGCAGGTAGGGGTCGAGGTGGCGGGATATCTCGGCCGCCGCTGCCGCCAGGTGGGCGGTCACCTCGTGGGTGGTCCAACCTTCGCAGGCGGTGACCGCCGTGGGCGCGGTCCCCTGCAGGGCCTCGAGAAAGCACTCGGCCTCGTGGCTTCGTCGGGTTCCGGTCATGATTGAAGAATCTCCTTCGAGCACTGTTCACCGTCCCAATCCGCGATTGGCATGTCCCCGGACGGTCCAATGCTAGAAGCAAAATACTTCGGCCCAGATCGAAACGATTGGCCTACCGCGAGCAGCTTATTTCCTACAGCAGCCACCCACACGTTGCCGTGGGTGCTCAGCTACCCAGCCTGCTGACCTCGCTGTCGTAGCCGCGCTTGACCTGCTCGGGGATTCGGCCCCGCCGGTTGATATGGACGTTGTGTCCCCGAGCCCAGGCGCGAACGGACTGATTGTGCTCACGAGCGGCGCGCTGTTGCTGGGTGAGCGCGGACGGCGCGCCTGCTCCCCGGCGTGCGGTCCGCGCCGCCGCGATGAACGGAGCGAGCGCCTCACGCAGCTGCTGGGCGTGTTCGCTGCAGAGATCGATTTCGTAGGAGTGCCCGTCGCAGTGAAAGAGGATGGTCTCGTCGGCGGGTCGTCCGTCGAGATCGTCTACGAGCAGAACTTCGTGCATTTGGACCATGTGCTGGCCTCCTTGCGGGTATTGGTGGGTAGGCGAACCGCTAGGAAGGCCAGCGGTCGAGGTCGCTCGGCGACCTGTCGCGCAGGGGATTCCTGGGCGCGGGGCGAAGGCAAAGTCCGGTCGGACCATTGGACGGGCCCCGTGGGATACGTCGATCCGCGGCTCGTGATCCACGCGGGAGCGGAGCGCGGTCCGAGCCTGGCCGGTCCTACCAGCTCAGGGGTGGGCCCCTCGGCGCTTCGCGCGAGCGCGACGGCTCAAGCTCGAGGCGAACCTGGCGCCAGTTGTGGCACGCCGCGATCCTGGCAGCCATGAGCAGGACCAGGAACAGGCGGGTGACCTGTTCGTCAAGCGAGCCAAGCGCGGCATCGACGAGACTGGCCGGACGAACGTCTGTTGCACGCCTTGGTCGGCGGCGGGCCGCCTCGTTCAGCCCGACGGGGGCTGGCCGGAACGGGGGACGCGGGGCAGGCCAGCCAACGAGCCGGAACAGCCACGTGAACAACCTGGCCATTACTGAGCTCCCCCGACACCCAGGCCCACCACCGCACGGCGTCGAGGTGGGCCCTAACTCCCGATCAGACCTTGAGGCGACTGAGGATTCAGCCACGTCAAACCTAGCCGCACCGGGCCCGGACCCCATCCTCCACCGGAGTGATCCTCACGATCTTGGCCGGATATTCGGAGGGCTGCGATGATCTCACCGCTCGGCTGCCGGCCGTGCTCGGCCACGAGGGGGCCGACATCGTCGAACGCGTAGGGAAGGGTGCCGAGCGGCACAGTTTGGTTGACTGTGGATCACATGGTGTGCCGGACAGTGCCCCGGCAGTGGCACGAGGCCTGGCGCAGGTTGCCTTTGCCTACTTCTCTCTGGAGGGCCTGCCCATCAATTATCAGCGATTGAGACTCCGTCGAGGAAAGGGCAGCCTGAATGCTGTCCGAGGCGATTAGCGCCAGGCTTGTCACAGTCGCCCTAAGGGGTGATAGCAGCAAAATGGCGCCGCTGAGATTGCTGGTAGTGTCGCTCGGCGTGATCATCTCGCTGCCATTTCCCGCCGCGCACCCAGCGCGTAGCGTCGGGCCGCAATCGTGAGCGAGGCGCAGGCGGTACTGCTCGGGGTCCTCGCCGGACTGACGGTCTTGTTGGGTATGCCGCTGGCCCGCGGATTGCGTACTGGCCAGGCGCTGCTCATCCCGTTGAGCTGCGGTGTGCTGGTCTACCTGCTCGGCGATATGTTGGCCCGCGCATTCATGCCACTGAACAGCGCATTGCTGCGGCGGTACGACAGCCTGGCTGGGGTCGAGCCAGCCGTGTCGTTGACCGTGGCTTTTATTGGCGGATTGGTGCTGGGCTATGGAGGGCTCACCGCCTATCTGGCTCTGACCGGCGTGAGCGATGCGGCAGAGCCGACAGTCCGCGGCGCAACGTCCGAGCCGTCCCCGACCGACGACTCGTCCGAGCTGCCGGCAGTGCATGCGGCCCCGAACGGCGGCACCACGGCGGTTTCCGCCGCGGCGCTGGATGTTCAACGGGTTGCCGGACCCTCATCCAGTCGGCTCGCGCTGTTGGTCGCCATTGGCATAGGGCTGCACAACCTGGGCGAAGGCCTCGCATTGGGCAACCTGGCCGGAAATGACTGGATCTCCATCAGCGTGGTCCTGGTCGTTGGCTACGTGTTGCAGAACCTGGTGGTCGCTGGCGCCATCACCGCGCCGTTCGCCGGCGACCCTCAGCCGCCGAGCTGGTCGCACCTGGCCTTGTTCGGTGTGATTGCCGGCGGACCGACCGTCCTGGGCACGTACCTAGGCTGGCAGTTGGTCGGCATGGCGAGCGGTGACGCGGGCGATCTCACCAGCACCGCGGTACAGGCCCTGGCCGCCGGGGCAATCCTGTTCGTGCTCATCCAGTTGCTGTCCTCGGTCACCACGCTCGGACGCCGCACAACACGCCACCTTGGGCTGCTGGCCGGCTTGGTCATCATGTTGCTCATCGAAGTCCTGATCATCGGTGCCACCGGGGCCTGACGCCCACGTTCGATCAAGCACAATCGGGAGCAATCATGCGCCGAGCCTGGCTGGTGGCCATCGCGCTGCTCTGCGCGACCGGCGTGATCGCCGGTTGCGCCGGGCCGCCCGAGCTGAATCCGGTACGAGTTACCGCACCAGATGGACGTGGCGCCATTCGCCCACTACCGGAGCCGACCGGTTGCACGGTTACCGCCACGGACGCCCAAACCTTGGACGCCGCCATGTCCTCGGCGGTCCCCGGCCAGCGCATCTGCATATTGGGCACGATCGGCAACAAGCGACTGATCCTCAGTGCCTCCGGTACCGCCGAGCAACCAATCGCGGTTGTGGGCGACGGCCGTACCATCGTGCGTGGCATCACGGTGGAGGGAAACTACATCACCATTGACGGGATCAACTCGGTGTCCGGCTGGGCCCCAGGCATCGAATTGACCGGCGACAACATCACCCTGCGCAACAGTACCTCGATCTCGCCAAGGGGCGACGACAATGACGGCCTGCGCTTCTTCGGCAACAACATTCAAATCGTGCACAACACGATCCGTGACGTACTCAACCTCAACCTTGCACATGCCGACTGCATGCAGACTTTTGCCACCGGCCCCGGCAATCCGGCCAGCCAGAACGTGCGTATCAGCGACAACCGCTGCGAGCAGATCGACAACCAGTGCCTCATTGCGGAAGGGCCGAACAGTAGCGCCGGTGACGGCTCGGGGGAGGGTGAGTCGACGCACTTTGTTTTCGCCAACAATTACTGCGACACCCACGCCGGGCAGGCCGTCCTGTTTGACGACATTCAGCACGCCACGATCATCGACAATGACATCGTCTCCGTCCAGGACAAGGCCTTCGCGTTTCAAAACCAGTCGACGCACGGTGTGGTGGCGGGCAACAAGCTCAACCCGGGCATTGGTTACGAGGTGGGCATGGACGACTCGTCATTGCCCGGCTACCAGGGGCCCCCGCCCGGCGGGAAACCCTGACACCACGACCCGCGGGGACTGACCGCTGGCGGCCCCGGAGCGCACGAAGCGGGCGTCGACATCAACCGCTGGGGCGATTGAACGTGCCGCGGCTACCGGCCACCGCCAGGCGCTTGGGTAACGTCGGCGAGTAATTTGTGCACCATGGCGGTGTAGATGTGGACCACTTCTGAGAGGGTCAATACACCGTCCTGGCGGAACCATGAGCGCACGCCGTTCAACATGTCGAGTACGGCCATGGTGGCGAGGGTCGGGTCGGGAGTGCGAAACTCCCCAGCTTGACAACCTTCGATGATCAGCCCTTTCACCGCGTCATGGTATTCAATCTCCATGTGCGTCACCTCGCGCCCCTGCGCCTCGGACAGAATGCTGCGAAATCCTCTGAGGCGGAGTAGCTCAGGCCGGCGCTTGTCACTTATCTCAATGTGTAGCCGTATCGCTTCGGTGATGCGGGAAGCTGCTGACTGTGCCGAGTCACGCATTACTGGAATGGTGGCGTCGTTGAAATCGCGCATGAACCGGACGAGGACCCGGTATGCGATCTCCTGTTTGTTCTGGAAGTGGTGATACACCGTCGAGGGAGAGATCCCGGCCGAATCAGCCAGGTCGCGGATGGAGGCCTGTTCGTAGCCCTTGCTGTAGAACAGCTGCGCCGCGTGATCGAGTATCAGTTGCGCGACAGCGGGACCACCATCCAGGGAGCGCTTGCGGGCCACCTCGAAGGTTCCTTTCGCTGATGTCCGAGTCCAACGTCGAACGGCATCGACGATCGCGTCTCGAACGCTGGTTCGACACGTTACCGGAAATGCTCGGCCAGGAGAGCGGCGCCGATGATGATCATGCAGAGCCCGGACAATAGCGAGACGGCGCGGGCCCTACTCGGTCGGGAGTGTAGGACGCGCTGGGCGGAGGCGCCGACGATCAGGTAGACCGCCGCGCAGGTCAGTGTGAAGACCAGGCCGAGCGCGGCCATCTGGCCCGCGATCGGCCAGGCCCCGGCCGGGGTGGTGAACTGGGGCATCATCGCGACGAAGACGAGCAGGCCCTTCGGGTTCAGTCCGCTCACCCCGATGCCCTGGGCGATGGTGGACGCCGGGGCGCGCGGAGTTCGCCCCGAGTCCTCGGCGCTGGGTGGCTTGGCGGGGTGCGCGAGGGTGGCGGCGCCGAGCCAGACCAGGTACCCGCCCCCGACGACGGTCAGCACGGTCAGCGCGACGGGGCTGGAGGCGACCAGCACCCCGACGCCGGCGGCGACCACGATCGTCATGGCGAGGTAGCCAACCACGATCCCGGTGGCGGCCGGGACGCCGTGACCACGCAGGCCCGCGCTGATCGCGAATGCCCAGTCGGGGCCGGGCACGATGATGAGCAGGGCGGCGACGGCCCAGAAACCGAGCAATGCGCTGATGGGCACGAGGCTTCACTCCCTGGCGCGGACCTCTCGAGTGGCGTTGGTGGAACGGTATGTGCGATCCGCCGGAAGGTGATTCCAACTAATGCCCTGTACCGGGCGAGAAGTGGAAAGATTTCGCGCATGGACGCGATCGACCGGAAGATCCTTGCTGTGCTGCAGGAGGAGGGGCGACTGACGCTCACCGAGCTCGCGATCCGAGTGAAGCTGAGTACGTCGCCGTGCCACCGCCGCCTACGAGAACTCGAACGCACCCGGACGATCCGCGGCTATCGCGCCATCGTGGATCGGGTCGCGCTCGGCCTGACGTTCGAGGCACTGGTGTTCGTCACGATGCTCCAGGAGGACTGGGAGACTCTCGTGGCGTTCGAGGAAGCCGTGACTCAGATCCCCAACGTCCTGCTGGCGCAGCGACTGTTCGGCGATCCGGACTACCTGCTGCGGATCGTGACCGCGGACCTCGCGGCGTACCAGCAGCTCCAGGACAACACGCTATCCAGGCTGCCCGGGGTGGCCCGGATGAACTCGACCCTGGTCATGAAACAGGTCGTGGACAACCGTCCGCTTCCGGCCTGAGAGCATTCCCCGGGTCCTCCGAGCCGCGCGGCCGATATGTTCGTTGGCGGGACCGAAGCCGTCGGGCTGATCGAGGAGCCAGATGAACCTGCACGATCTGCTCATCCGCCGCACGGGAAACTCTGGGCCGATCAAGGTCGGTGTGATCGGGGTCGGGAAGTTCGCCTCGATGTACCTGACCCAGGTGCTGAACACCCCTGAGATCCATGTCGTGGGGGTGGCCGACCTCGATGTCGAGAAGGCGCGAGGCGCGCTCGCGCGTAGTGGTTGGCCGGTGGAGCGTTACGGCGCATCCTCCTACGTGGAGGCGTTGCGCACGGGTAGTACCTATGTCAGCGATGCGGCCGACGATCTGATCGCGGTGCCCGGCCTGGAGGTGGTACTGGAGATCACCGGCAACCCGGTGGCCGGGGCCCAGCACGCGGAACGAGCCATCGACGCGGGGCGGCACGTGATCATGGTCAATGTGGAGGCCGACTGTCTCCTCGGGCCCGTCCTCGCCGAGAAGGCGCGGGCGGCCGGAGTCGTGTACTCCATGGCGTACGGCGACCAGCCGGCCCTGATCAATGAGCTAGTCGACTGGTGCCGCACCATCGGCTTCGACGTGGTCGCCGCCGGCAAGGGCACCAAGTATCTCCCGGAGTTCACCTCGTCCACTCCGGACACGGTGTGGGACCACTACGGGTTCAGCGAGGGGCAGCTGGCCAGCGGGGACTTCAACCCGAAGATGTTCAACTCGTTCCTCGACGGCACGAAGTCGGCGATCGAGATGGCCGCTGTGGCCAACGCGACGGGTCTGCTGCCGCAGGACGAGGGGTTGCGTTTCCCGCCGGTGGACGTCGAGGACCTCGCCACCGTGCTACGTCCGGAGGCGGTCGGCGGCCAGCTGACTCGATGTGGGACGGTCGAAGTGATCTCCTCGGTCAACCGGGACGGCAGCCCGCTGGCTCGCGACCTGCGGTGGGGCGTCTACGTCACCTTCGAGGCGCGCACCGACTACGCCATGCAGTGCTTCGCCGAGTACGGGTTGCCCACCGATCCGAGCGGTCGCTATGGCGCGCTCTACCGGCCCTACCACCTCATCGGTTTGGAGCTGGGCGTCAGCGTTGCCTCCGCGGTGCTGCGGGGTGAGGCCACCGGCACGCCCAGGGCATTCCACGGCGATGTCATCGCGGTGGCCAAACGTGACCTGCGGGCGGGCGAGATCCTCGACGGCGAGGGTGGGTACATGGTCTACGGCAAGCTCGCGCCGGTGGGCGCGTCGTTGGCGCGGCGAGCGCTGCCGATGGGCCTGGCCGGTGGCTTTCCGCTGCGCAACGATGTCGCCGCCGGCGATGTCCTGTGCTATGACGACGTCCACATCGACGAGACGGTGACCGCCGTCAAGCTCCGGCGGCAGCTGGAGCGGGGGCTGCTCACGGTGAGCTGACCCTCGGACCGCGAGCACTCGCCGCGGTCCGAGGGCAGGCGATCTCAGCCCTGCGCCAGCTCCGCTACCGGCTGCCACTTCTCCCACGTCGCCAGCCGCTGCTCGTAGTCGGCCTTGGCGATACCCAGCGGCGCCGCGCCGAAGAAGCATCGCAGCGGCGGCTCATCGGCATCCACGAGCTTCAGCACGGCCGCGGCGGACGCGTGCGGGTCACCCGGGGTGCCGACGCGCTTGCGGCGCTGCTCCTGCACCAGGTTGTGGTACTCGGCGTAGGCCGGCAGCTGCTCGGACCTGCTCGCCGAGGAGCCGGCCCAGTCGGTGGCGAACCCGCCGGGCTCGATCAGGGTGACCTTGATGCCGAACTGGGCCACCTCCTGGGCCAGCGCCTGGCTGATCCCTTCCAGCGCCCACTTCGACGCGTGGTAGATGCCAACCAGCGGGAACGCGCTGATCCCACCGATCGAGGAGACCTGCAGGATGTGGCCGCTGCCCTGCTCGCGCAGGAACGGCAGTGCCGCCTGGGTGACCCACAGCGCGCCGAACAGGTTGGTCTCCAGCTGCGCGCGGGCTTCCGCCTCGGTGAGCTCCTCGACCAACCCGAAGTGGCCGTAGCCGGCGTTGTTGACCACAATGTCGAGGCGCCCGAAGTGCTCGTGTGCCTGCCGCACCGCGGCGAAGTCCGCGTCGCGGTCCGTCACATCGAGTTGCAGGGGCAGGAACCGCTCTTCGTAGGTCTTGACGAGATCGTCCAGTGTGGACAGGTCACGCGCCGTCGCGGCCACCGAGTCGCCGCGCTCCAGCGCCGCGATTGCCCACTCTCGGCCGAAGCCACGGGAGGCGCCCGTGATGAACCAGGTCTTCTGTGTCATGGCATCGACGTTACGACCGCTGCCGGCCGCATGCCCGCTTTGGAACTGAGGGAGACCCCACAGTGGACGGTGTGGCGCGGGCCCGGCACGGCGTGCTCAACCCCGGTCGCGACCGCCGTTCACCGGCCGCGACCGCCGCCGCCGTCGGAGTGACCGCCGCCGGAGTGACCGCCGCCGCCGACGTGGCCCTTGTCGCCGCCGGAGTGGCTGTCGCCGCCGGAGTGGCTGCCGCTGGAATGGCTGTCGCCGCTGGAATGGCTGTCGCCGCTGGAGTGGCCGGCGCTGGATCGCCCGCTCGAGTAGCCACCACCCTCGCCCGAGGAGTGGCCGGAGGCGTGGCCACCGCCACGGCCGCCGGAGTGGCCCCCGGAGTCGCTGTCACCGGCGGAACGGCTCGCGGACGTAGCACGGTCGGTCAGTCCTCGGCCGCCGCGGCCGGCCGACGATGGTTGCCGGGTGGACATCGCGGGGGACTGGTCCGGCGATGTGACCTGCGTGGATCTGGGGGACGCGGCGGCGGGGTAGCCCGGCTCCCCGCTGTCGGGGCGCGGCCTTGCCGCCGGCGGCGGTCCCGTGGGCGACCCGTCCACTATGTCCAGTGTGGTCACCGAACTGGTGGGAACGGGGCTGTCGTCCTGGCCGGCCGTCGGTTGGCGTCGCGGCAGCAGACCGGGCACCGAGAGCGGGCCGAGTACCGGGGGTGGTCGTGCGTACGCGTCCCCCGGGTCCGCCGGGAACGGCGACGGTGTGCCGGGCGCGCTTGCTGGAGGGAGCGCCACGTCGTAGGGCCGCGGTGCGCGCTGGGTCACCGCCAACGCGCCGCCCAGCCCGATCGACACCGCCGCCGCGGTCGCCGCCGTCACCGCCACCCGATTCCGGATCGCGTGGCGAAACACCTGGTCCACGGCCCGCCGGTCGGTGCGGTAGGACAGCGCGTGAGCGAGTTCGGCCAGCTCGACCGCCGCCCACGACTGGACTGGGTCGACCCTGCCGCTGTCGCGGTGGGCCTGCGTGGTCTGGCCTGTCCACTGGGCGAGCGCCTGGTATCCGGACGCCAGCCGGGAGGTGACCGCCTCGAGTGGCAGGTGCTCCTCGTCCGCGACCTGCGCCAGGGTGAGCCCGCCCACGTGATGCAGCGCCACCACGATGCGTTGCTGCTCGGGCAGCCGGCTCAACGCATCGAACATCGGGCGGGCGGACGCCGCGATCCACTCGGGCTCGTGGGCCTGGACCGCCACCCCCGGCCCGCGTCGGTGTGGCGGGCGCAGCCGCCTGGCCCGCCGGTGGGTCCAGCCCGCTGGGTCCGGCAGTGCCCGGACCGTCCGCCAGCGCCGCCAGGCATGGACGAAGGCCCGCTGGGCCGCGCGGTTGGCGTGTGCCCGATCGCCCCGCAGCGCGTGCAGGAGCGCGACAAGCTGGGGATGGTTGTCGTCGTGGAACCGGGCGAACTGGGCCCGCCGGGCCGCTCGTGCCCCAGGTTCCTCGACGACGCCGAACGGGTCCGTCATCTCACCCCTCGCGTTTGATGTGGGCCTGTCCGACAATTCGGCGTGCCGGTTCCCGGCGTCACACCTTCAGCGCCGAACCATCACATCGGGCGACGCGACCATCGAGGCCGATCACGACGTGCCGCTTGACCAGCCGGAGGCATGATTATGATCCAGCGGCCGGAACGGACTGCCTCGCGCGGCCCGTCCAGGAGAATGATGGACTTCGCTGAGCGCGGTGCCCTGTTCACCGAAGCGGTCGAGGTGATGCGCGGGATCTGGACGACCGAGGAGTTCCGCTTCGAGGGGCGCCACTTCACCGCGTTGGCGCAGACCGCGTTGCCCCATCCCATCCAGCGTCCGCAACCGCCCCTCTGGCTCGGTGGAAACAGTGCGGTGCAGGTCGAGTCGCGCGAGGGCCGCATCTGGGCGGACGAGCCGGTGCTGCACCGCCACCATGAGCGGGTCGGCGAACTGGCGGAGGCCGGAGCGACCTGGTTCGTCGTCGACCCGCCGGCCGATGACGCGGAAAACGGCCTGGACGCGCTGCGCCGCTACGGAGCTGAGGTGATCGCGGCCCTAGCCCGCTGACCTCGCCCTACCGCCGACCTCCCTCGACGAACGTGGCGAGCTTGTCCAACGCCATCCGGGTGCCCGCCTCGTTGTCGGCGGCGGGCACCGCGTCCGGGATCCCATCGTGCCGGATGGTGACCAGGGTGCCACCGCTCTCGGCGCGGGCGAGCGTCGTTGTCATGGTCATCTCACCGCGCAGTTCGGCGGCCGCCGTCTCGAACTCGAGGACTTCGACCACTTGCTCGTTGGGTAGGAGCCGCGCGAAATGGCCGTGATAGGTGTCCGTGTGCGCGGCCGACTTGCCCGTCCCGGTCGGCGCATCGTAGGTGAGCGAGATACGGAAGAAGCCGCCTTCGCGCGCGTCGAACTCGTGCACCTCGCAGGTCATGCCGGTCGGCACCCTCCACTGGGCGATCGCGCCGGCGTCGAGCAGTGCGCGGTAGACGCTCGAACGCGGGGCGTCGACCTGCCGGGAGGCCTCGGTCGAGTACACGCCTGAAACCTAGTTCAGCAGTGCGCGGTGGGCGCGCAAGGCCACGAGTAGCTGCTCGATGTCCTCGGCGGTGTTGTAGCAGTGCGGGGAGATCCGCAGGTTTCCGGCCCGCGCGGAGGTGACGATGCCGCGCTCGGCCAGTCGTCCGACGAGTTGGTCGGCGTCGAGGGCGCGGACCGCGATCATCGGGCCACGCCGAGCGGGGTCCGTCGGTGTCGCCACTGACCCGCCCATCGCGACCACCTCGTCGATCAGCCAGTCGTTGAGTTGCCGCACGTGCTCGGCGGTCCGCTCGATGCCGATCTCCAGTAGCAACTCGATACCCGCGACCGCCGCGAAGATCGGCGGGATCGGTGGGGTGCCCGACTCGAACCGTCTGGCATCCCGCGACGGGCGGTAGCGATCGATGGCCATCGCGTGGACGTCCTCGTCGGCGAACCATCCAGTTGTTGTCGGCACCAGGTGCCCGGTGGTGTGCGGGTTCGCGTAGAGGTATCCCACCCCGGGCGATCCCAGCAGGTACTTCAGCGCGCCGCCGACGACAAAGTCCACCGCTGAGCCCTCGACGTCAATTGGCACCGCCCCGGCCGCCTGGTACGAATCCAAGAGGACGAGGGCCCCGTTGTCGTGTGCCAGTTTGGTGATCGCGTCGATATCCAGCCGGCTGCCATTCTGGTAACACACATGCGTGATCGACACGATCGCGGTCTGTTCGTCGACAGCGGCGGCCAGACTGTCCACGGACAATGTGTTGTCCGCCGCCGCGGGTACGTGCACGATCTTTGCGCCGCGCCGCTCCTGGGCGTGCCAGATCTGGCCGATGGTGGGGAATTCCAAACTGGTGGTAACTACCTTGCCGCGCCCGGCGAAGTCGAACGCGGAGGCAACGGCGGTGGCCCCGGCGGAGGCCGAGGTCGTCACGGCCACACTGTCCGGGTCAGCGTGCAGCACCGCGGCGAATGAGCGGCGCGCCTGTTCGGTACAGGAAACCCAATAGTCCCACTGCGATCCCTCCGACTCCAGGCCGGACAGGTATGACTCATAGGCCGCGCGCACGGAATCGGAGAGAGCGCCCTGCGAGCAACTGTTCAGATAGACCCGGTTCTGGAAGATCGGGAACCTCTGCCGCGCTGATTCCCCCGGCGTGAGGTTGCTGCTGTCGTCCATCACTCGACCATTCCTACCTGACCCGACATCTCGGTGGTCCGATGCTCGAGCATAGGCGGGCGTTCAATACAGGTCAACGACCTTCAACTGTATTGACATCGTTCACCCGTTGTTGCAGGCTAGCCACACTGCGACGTCAACCTGGGGTCGACAAGACCGGAGCCCGGCCGAGGGAGGTCACTGCGCCCGGATGCTAGGAACCAGGATTCGGAAACTGCGCACCGAACGCGGTATGACCGTCACCGAACTGGCGCGGCTGGCGGAGGTGTCCACGGGGCTCATCAGCCAAGTTGAACGCGAGCTGTCCGACCCCAGTCTCGCCACCATTCGGAAGATCGCCCGGGCGCTCGACTCGCCGTTGTTCAGCTTATTCGAAGAACCTGATATGGACGATGTCGCCGTCGTCCGGCGGGATAGCAGGATGACAGTGCAATCGCCCGGAGGTATCGCCTATTCGCGCATCTCGGCGGGGCGCGGCCGTCTCGAGGTACTCCAGGGGACGCTGTCGGCCGGCGCGGCATCGGCCTCGGAGCCCTGGTCGCACCCGAGCGAGGAGTGTGTGGTGGTGACGGATGGGAAATTGATCGTGGAGGTCGCCGGCGAGGAATACCAGCTCGATTCCGGGGACAGTTGTTATTTCGACTCGCGCCGCCCGCATCGGTACGTCAATCCGGGCAGCCGGACCGCGGTATTCATCATCTCCGTGACGCCACCAGGTTACTGAGTTACTGACCGAGAACCCTGACAGTGCCCTCGCGCACGTACCGGTAAAGGAGAATGCCGTGTTGGGCGCACCTCCGAAGTCAGGGCTCCAGCGGCGGCTGGGCAGTCGGCAGATCGCCATGATCGGGCTGGGCGGAGCAATCGGCACCGGCCTGTTCCTCGGGTCGAGCCTGGCGATCTCCCAGGCCGGGCCGGCCACGATCATCGCCTATGTGGTGTGCGCGCTGGTCGCGCTGGTGATCGCCTGGGCGCTTGCCGAAATGGTGGTCGTGCACCCCGACGCGGGGGCCTTCGGCGCGGTCGCGCAACGCTACGTCGGCCCGTTCGCCGGTTTCCTGACCCGCTGGACGTACTCGACCATCCAGGTCATCGCCATCGGGGGAGAAGTGATCGCCGCCGGAATCTACGTGCGGTTCTGGTGGCCGGAGATGCCGCTGTGGCTCCCGGTGGCGGTATTCGGCCTGGCGGTGATCGCTATCAATGCCGCCACGGTGCGCCTGTTCGGCGACGTCGAGTACTGGTTCGCCATGGTCAAGGTGGTGGCGATCGTGGTGTTCATCCTGCTGGGCATCGCCCTGATCGTGTTCGGCCTGCCCAACGCACCGGCCACCGGCCTGGACAACCTCACCGCGCACGGCGGCTTCCTGCCCAAGGGGTGGAGCGGGTTGTTGCTGGCGAGGGTGTTCGTGCTGTTCAGCTACATCGGCACCGAGGTGGTCTCGGTGACGGCGGCGGAGTCGGCGGACCCGGTCCGCGACATTCCGAGGGCGGCACGCCGCATGGTGCTGCGGCTGTCCCTGTTCTACATCCTGGCGATCGCCGTTGTGCTCACCATCGTCCCGTGGACGGTGACCGCGCAGGGCTCCGGCATCACCTCCAGCCCGTTCGTCCGGGTCTTCCAGTCCGCCGGAGTGCCGGCGGCGGCGACGGTGATGAACCTGGTGGTGCTGACGGCCGCGCTGTCCAGCGCCAACACGAACCTCTATCTGACCACCCGGATGTTGCACTCTCTGGCCGAGGACCGTTATGCCCCGCGTTGGGTGGGGCACCTGACCGCCTCGGGGGTGCCGCGGAATGCGCTGGTGGTCTCCGCGCTCGGTCTGGTGCTGGCCGCCGCGCTGTCCTGGCAACAGAACAACGCCGCCTACATCGTGCTGTTCGGCGTATCGATCTTCGGCGCGCTGGTGGTGTGGCTGATGATCCTGCTGACTCATGCGGTGTTCCGCCGCCGACGGCGTTCGCTGGGTCTGCCTCCGTCGCCTGTGCGGCTGTGGGGAGCGCCGGTGACGACCGGGTTGGCCGCGCTGTTCCTTGTTGGCGTGTTGGTGTCGACCTGGTTCATCGAGGGCCTTGACGTCGCGTGGCGCTATGGGGTGCCCTTCTTCGTGCTCTTGGGAGCTGGGTACCTGGTGGTTGCGCGGCGACGGCGGGAGAGCGTCCCCGAGGTGGTCACCCGTGAGGGCGCCGAATGAGCGGACCGGTGTCCGAGCCGCGGTTGCGGCCCGATGTGGCCACCCTGTTCGACGCCGGTCCGGTCAGCCCTGACTCGGCCTCGGCGGTGCGGGCCAACGCGCGGGCGGTGCTGGGTCTGGTCGCTGGGGAGGCCGACGCGATCGAGTCGGCCGGGCGGCTCACCGACCCGGTGCTCCGGGCGTTCCGGGCGGCCGGATTGTTCGAGATGGGCTTCCCCCGATCCCGAGGGGGCTTGGAGATGCGGCTGGTCGACCAGGTCAGCGTCGTCGCCGAGGTCGCCAGGGTGGACGCTTCGGCCGGCTGGAACATCGCGGTGCTCAACGCGGGCGGCTACTACGCCGGGCGGCTCGGCGCGGATGCCTACCGGGAGCTTTTTCCGACCCGCGACCTGCCCACCGCCGGCGCGTTCCATCCGCCCGGCCGCGCCGAGCAGGTACCCGGGGGCTACCTGGTCTCGGGCAACTGGGACTGGGGCAGCGGCAGCTACCACGCGGAGCGCATTGTCGGCGGCTGCCAGGTGTTCGACGGTGGGGTCCCCGTGCTGGAGGACAATGGAAAGCAACGGCTGCTGGGTATCTGGCTACCGGCTGGCTCCGTCCGGCTGGCCGACAATTGGCGAACGATCGGGCTGTGCGGGTCGGGCAGCACTTCCTACGCGGTCGCCGAGCCGGCCTTCGTGCCGGCGCACCACGCCTTCGATCGGGAGGCCAGACCGAATCCCGACGCCGACCCGTTGAACAAGGACGTCAAGATCGCGCATTTCCCGCTCACCGGGGTCTGCCTCGGTCTCGCCCAGCATGCCGTGGACATCGCGCTCGAGGCGGTCCGCCGGCGCGGCGACAGCCCGCCGGACAGTGCGACGAGCCAGGCCCTCGGCGGGGCACTGACCGAGATCGACTTCTGCTACGCGGGAATACTCGATATCGCCCGGCGCACCGACGAGGTCATCTTCCGCCCGGGGGAGACGCTGGACCGCGTACAGACCGCGCGGATGACCGCGGCCAACACCGTCGCGGGAAACGTCCTCCGGCGGGTGCTGCCGATCTGTCTGGACCTCGTGGGCGCACGCCACGTCTTCGAGACCCACCCGATGCAGCGCGTGGTGCGCGACGCGACAACCGCGCTGGCGCATGCCGGCACCCGCGCCACCCACGCCGGTGCGCTGGCCACCGCGGTGGTCGACGACCCCCGGGCCGCGGCGACCACTCCGGAGGCGGACGCGTTCGCGGCGAAGTCCCGGTCGTAGCCCCGGCGTCCTCGGCTCAGGCGCTACTCGGCGGCGGCTCCAAGGGCTGCCACTTCTCCTCGACCTGAATGGTCGGGCCGAGCAGTTGGGTCAGTGACCCAGCCAGCGTGGGGGCGTAGCAATCCTTGAGGATCACCTCGGAGCCGTCCGGTAGGGCCAATCGCAGCGACGTGTGCTGATAACCCGCGTCGGTGTCGCCGGAGTGGTCCACGGTCACCGCGGTCAGGTCGGCGACCCGCACGGTGCGGCTGGTGAGCTTGGTCCGCAGACGTACCTGTTCGCTGGCGAGCTGCGCGGTGTGTACCTCGTGACGGCCCTCGACGACGCCCAGCACGGCGCCGGCGACGATGCAGAGCCCAACGAGAGCGAAAGTCCAGACGGTAGACGCGGAGAAGATCACGAACACGGCGACGCCGGCGATGGTTCCGGCGGTGAGGCCGGCGAGCCCGCCCAGAGCACATCCGCTGCGCCCCGCGACGTGGTGCCAAGTCACGGTCTCCTCGTCGGTCACGTGGTGGGATGATCCTCGTTCTGGTGTGAAGAGGGTCGAATAACGTCGTGTGATGTCTCGACACATCGGTGACGGGTTTGTGTCAGGACATCGGTGACAGTGGGTGAGTGGTGGCGCAGGGCGCCTCGGATGGTGTCGGGGCCGCCCCTCGTAGGTCAAGGGCGCCGGTGGCGTCGCTGCGCGAGGGCGCTGTCGCGCTCCCCTTGACCTGCGAGCCTCTGCGGCCCCGCGGGTCGGCGGGGGGCAGGCCGGTGGGCCTGCCCGTGTGGTCCGAGGCGCCCTGCTCGGTGGGTGGGTTGGTTGGGGGTCGGTTGGTGGCTAGCAGGGGTGGGCTGGTTTGGCGGTAGTAGCGACGTGCGGGGGTGAGGGTGAGGGCACGCAGAGGGTGGGTGCGGTGCAGGATGAGTAGCTGCTGGCCGTAGCGCAGGGCGGTCAGCTCGGTGCCGGCCAGATGAGTGCCGATACCGACGCTGATCGGGCCGGGCAGCTCGAGCACTCCGCCGCGGCTGACTCGTCTGCGGCTGATGCTGACTCGGGGCTGGTCGGGCAGCGGCCCCGGCTGCTCAGCCGGTCCGGCGCGGTCCCGAGCGGTCCAGGCTTCCGCGGGGGTGGCCCCGGCCAGGGCGCGGTGCGGGCGGTGGTGGTTGTAGAACTCGGTGAAGGCGTCGAGTTGGGTTTGCAGCCCGGCCAGGTCCGCGGCCCGTGGTTGGGTGGCGAGCCATTGTTTGAGGGTTTGATGCAGCCGTTCGATCTTGCCGCAGGTTTGTGGGTGGTAGGGCCGGGAGTGGCTCAGCGCGATGCCCAGCAGGGCCAGGCTCGAAGGGAAGTCGCCGGTTCGGTCCGGCCCGCCGAAGCAGGTTCCGTTGTCGCACAGCACCCGGGCCGGCAGCCCCCACCGCTGTGCGCCGGACAGGATCGCCGCCTGGGCGGCGGCGGTGGTTGGACCCGTGCAGACCAGCGCGGCCACCAGCAGCCGGGAGTGATCGTCGAGCACATCCATGATCCAGGCTGGGGCGCGGTCGGTCAGATGCCAGGCGGTGGCGTCGATCTGCCAACAGCCGTTCGGTTCCGGGTAGACGAACCGCTTCCAGCTCGACCGCGGCCGCTTGTCCGGCCGCGGGCCAACCAGCCCATTGCGCACCAGCACCCGGTGAATCGTCGAGGGCGAGGGTGCACCGTGCCCCAGCGCGCCGCGGCGCAACTCGTCGCCGATCGAGGCCGCCCCACGGGGGGTGGGCCACTCGGTGCGCAGCCGGATGATCTCCAGCTCCACCGCCGGATCAATCGCGTTCGGCGAGCGATGCGGACGCCGCGAGCGCGGCGCCAACCCCGATGGGCCTTCGGTCCGATACCGAGCCCGCAGCCGATAGAACGTCTGCCGGGACAAGCCCAGCTCAGCGCACAACGCGGTCACCGACACCCCCGGCAGCTCCCCAGCGGTGATCAGGGCAAGACGTGTCTCCAACGGAACAACCTCTCCGGCCATGGCCAACCATGACCAGGGCCAACTCGGTTGTCACCGATGTCCTGACAGTCGCTCGTCACAGATGTCTCGAAACAAGAGAGGTCGAATAACGTCGTTGTACGCACCGAAACACGGATCACCCACCCCTTCCAATTGTGTGCAGCCACCAGACCGCGCCGGCCGCGACCCCGACACCGATCAGCCGCAGGATCGGCGGAGCCCGGGCGGACCAATCCCTGCCCAGGTCCTGGGCGAGCTCGTTGGGGATCAGCCGCAACATCAGGTCACCGGCCGCCAGGATCACCCCGCCCCAGAACACCAACCCGGCGAGCATCGGGTGACCGGCGAGATCCGAGGCGACAAAACCGGCAAGCACCCCGGCCAACAGCCGACCGGCAAGACCCAACAGCCGGCTGACCCGCTCGTTGACCCTCACCCGCAGCCGGGCCGACGCCGCCTTGATCATGTTCCACAACCAGAACGACGCCCCGACCACGATCACCGCGGTGACCGCCGAGATCACCAGGGCCGAGCCGCCACCGGACGCCGGCTGACCCAGTTCCACGGCCTTCGCCTCGGTGGCGGTGACCAGCATCAGCAGCGCCGCGGTGAACAGCATGAACGGGAGCCGCCGCCATAGCGGCGTGCTCGGCCCGCCGGTGTGGGTCGGTCCGCCGGTGTGGGTCGGTCCGCGAGGTCCGCTCGGGGTGCCGCCCCGGGCCGGAGCGTCGGGGCGGCCCCGGATCTGCCGCAGGTGGTGGCGGGCCGCCGCGTACGCCGGCCAGGTCAGCGCGGCGACCTCGTCGGGCAGCTCGGCCTCGATCAGCGCGGGCAGGCCGGCCGGGGGTGCCCCAGGCCAGACCCAGTAGCGCAACAGCTCAATCAGGCGGGCGGCCTGGTCGGCGGGCAGCTGCTGGCTGAGTGACTCGACGGCGCGGTATGCCACCGGCCACGCCCGCGCGAACTCGGCGGGCGTGGCCGGCGCCGGCAGCGATTCGGTGGCCACCCGGTAGGCGTTCAGGAAGCGGGCCGGGTGGTAGGCGTAGTGCAGGTGCACCCGCCATGCCTCGGGTCGGCCGAGCGCGGCGACATCGGCGGCGACCAGGCGGGCGCCGCCGGCGTTGAGCGCCCTGGCCAGCTTGGCGGCGTGGGCCATCGCGGCGGTGTGGATCGGCGTGCCACCGGCTTCGGCGAGCACCTCCCGCCACTGCTGACCGAGCGTGAGTAGCTGGCGGAAGGTCTGGTGGTATCCGTCGAAGGTGGTGTCGGTGTCTGCGCGCAGCGCCAGCTCCCGGGCGGCCTCGTCCAACGCCGTCTCGGCCTTCGCCAGCTCGCGGCGGGCGGCGCCCCGATGCCCGGTGTCCAGGAAGTCGAGCGCCAGCTCCAGCCGACGCACGACGTAGCGCAACATGTGCTCCGGGCTGGCCCACTCGACGGTGCGGGCCGCCTCGACCGCCGGGTCGACCAGGCCGGCCGGCAGCGCGACCACCAGCCCGGTCTCCACGTCGAGATGCGCGACCACACCGACCACCCGGCCGTCCGCGTCCAGCACCGGCGCGCCGACATCCTCCTGACGCAGCGGCGCGGCCAGCAGCATCGACGAGTCGCCCGCCGCCAACACCGGCGCCGGCACCATCGCCGCGCCTCGACCCTTGGCCCGGGTGGCCACCACGACCCGGTCACCGACGGCCACGGCGGTCGGGGTACTCGGCAGCGGGGCGGCGTGCAATCCGGGCACGTGCAGCACCACCAGCGGCGGCGCCGGCACCGGGTGTCCGCCCGCGACCAGCATGCTCAACAGCTCACCCGCACCCATCGCCTCGGTGATGGCCTCCCGGTAGGCGGCCCGGCCCGGGATGAACGCCTCGACCACCTGCCGGCTGTGCACCGTCAGCTCCACCAGCTCGTCGTCGGTGAGTGAGGCGAGGTGACCGAGGCGCGCCAGCAAGGCGGGCAACGGGACGACTACCCTGTCGCCGCGCATCGCCCACCCGGTGACCACCGGCTCGCCCTCGTGGTCGACCGCAACGATCGACCGGACCGGGGTGCGCGGCAGCCCGCTGTCGGTGCCCGCCGGGTAGGCGTTCACCAGCCGCCGGCCGTCCCGTCCGGTCCGGCGGACCACCAGCTCCAGCCTGGTGGTCGGGGCCCCGTCCGGCCGCGCCAGCAGCACGCCCGCCGGCACCTCGACGTCCACCTGGTGGATCTCCAGCTGGTCGGTCACCCGCAGTGGGCCGGTCGAGGCCGCCCACGCCCGGCCGATCAACATGGTCAACAACAGCGAGCGTTGTGGGGCGGACAGCACCCGGTGCTCGGCGACCAGCCACTGCTCGGCCATGGCGGTGAGCACACCGTCCGGGGAGACCAGCTCGTCGGCCAGGATCAGCCCGCTGACGCCGTCGGAGAACAGGCCGGGCACCGGCACCGCCGCCGGCCGCCACTGCTGCCGCGGGCCGACCGTGCCGGCGTTGTCACTGTCACCGTCCGGGCGCCACACGCGCAGCCCGGGGTGGTCCGCCGAGGCGGCGGCCACCAGCGCGGCGGGTGCCCGCACCATCCGCGCCGCCGCCTCCAACGGCACGTCTTCGCCGGCCTCGGCGAGCAGCTCCCAGGTTCGCCGTCCCACCCGGGCCAGCACGGCGGCGGTCCGCAGCGCCTCCACCAGCTCAGCGACGTCCCGCCGGGTGGTGGCCAGCGAGTCGGTGAACCGCTGGTCCGTCCACAATGGCCAGCCGTGCGCGCCGGCCGACAGGCGTTCCGCCCTGCCCAGGTGATCCTCCGCCTCCGCCAGCGCGGACAGCGCGAGCTCGACCGTGCCCAGCAGCGACCAGCGCCGCGCCTCTGCGGACCGCTCGGTCGCGAGCTCCAGCGACAGGCGCGCCACCGCGGCGTCCTGGATGTCCTCGAAGGCATCCCGAGCCAGCTCCGCGAGGTGGTTGGCGACCTCGGCGGACGGTGGCCGCAGCGCCCAGGTCTGCTCCTCGAGCTGGTCGGGGTGCGCCACGTGGTCCGCCTCGTGCCGTTCCAGGAACAGGCGGACCCGTTCGGGCAACGCCCGGATCGGGCCGTGCAGCATCGCGGCGTCGGCGAGCACCGTCCGTGACGTCGGGTGAACCAGGTAGACGATCACCATCGGGTCAAGCCCGCCGGCGGCCAGCCCGGCCGCCAGCAGCTCGTTCAACCCTCGGGCCAGCGACAGGGACATTCCGGCGCCCGCCCACAGCCCGCTCGGGCTGGCCACGGCGAGCTCCGCCGCGCCGGCCGGGGTGATCCGCCCCAGCTCGAACAGCAGCCGCGGCGCCACCTGGACCTGCTCCGCGTGCGGGCCGGTCACCGGCATCGGCCGCCCGGTCTCCGGGTCCAGCGCGACCGCGAACCAATCCGTCGGCGTCTGGGCCCGCGCTTGCGCGTGCTCGAGCACGGCGGACAGCCAGCCGGGCTGGTCGCGGCTGGGGGAGCCGGGACCGAGGACGGAGTTCATCCATTGCTGGTGCAGCTCGTCGCCGGTCCCGCCGGCCCTGATCGCGGCGGCCCGGGCGACGGCCAGCGCGTAGACAGCCCGGTAGGCGCGCGGGGAGGTCTCGCGGATCTTGGTGGCGGCGAGGTAGACCAGACCCTGGCCCTGGCGGGCCACCGCGACGTCGCCGGCCCCGAGCAGGCTGAGCAGCTCGATTGTCTCCGGCAGGTACGGCCTCACCTTCGCGCCGACCGTGATGAGCAGCGCGCCGCCGACCCGGAGGGTGGCCATCACCTCGGCCAGCGCGCCCACCCGGGGGCCGGTGAACGCGGTGTAGTCCAGCGCGTCGAAGAACACCTCGGCGTAGCGGCCGGGGGGCAGCCTGACCGCGGCGATGTCCCCGACCTGTTCCGGGCGCGCTGCCGGGTCCATGTTCAGCGTGATGTCCCACCGGGACACCGGCCGGTGGCCCGGCGCACGGCCACCCCCGACCACCAGCCGCGTCCCGACCGCGGTGCGGTCGCCCTCCCGCCGGGCCAGCGCCATCGCCCTGGCCAGCAGCAGCGCGTGGCCCACCCAGGCGGCGTGCGCATCGTGCCGGTGCCCGTCGTGCTCGGAGCCGTGGAACCCGCCGGGCAGGTGGAAGTCCCGCTCGTGGGCCAGCAGGCCGTACCACCAACTGGCCGGCAGCCGGCCGGCCGCGATGTGCCCGGCGATCTCCTCGAGCACCGCCCGGGAGATCACCACGACCCCGTGGCGGGCCAGTGGAATCGACGGGTCCCGCCAGCCGAACGCGACCAGCCGGTCGTCGTAGGGCAACACCACGTCGTCGCCCGCGACGACGATCCGAACGCCCGGCGGACCGCGCGGCATCCCGGGCAGCACCTCTTCCAGCGGAACCAGCCGGTCGGCCTGGCGGCGCAGCGTCTCGGCGACGTCATGCCGCTGTGCCGGCTCAAGCGGCGGGCCCAGCACCACGGCTCCGCCGTCAGCGCCGGTACTGCCGGCCAACTGGGCGAGAGCGTCGGTGAGTTGACGGCGCGCGGGGGAGGTGCCGCGGAGCGAGCGGGGCCGGTTGAGCAGGCCGGCCAGCGTCCACAGCGGGTCGAGGCGGTCTTGGTTGAGCTGGCTCGGGTCGGTGAGCAGGTCCAGCTCGGCGAGCAGCGCGCGGGTGGCGCCGGTGACCGAGTAGCGCCATTGCTCGGTGCCGCCCGGGTCGGCGTTGGGCTGGCGAGCCAGCATGCCGCCCCGGTGCAGGTCGTTGACCCGGCGACGGATGGTGTCCGTGCCGCCCAGCTCGCCGATGGTCACGCCGCGCTCGCCGGCGGCTGCGACGGTAGTCAGGGTGGCCCTCGGCGAGCCCGGGTCGATGCGCAGCACCACGCCGGCCAGCGGACCGCCCGGCAGGTCCAGGACGGTGTCGAGGCCGAGCTGGATCTGCTCGCGGGCGGCCGAGGCGGTCATGTTGGTCGAGGTGCCCAGCAGCACGACCAGCCGCTCCACCGCACGCCGGTAGGTGCCCGGGTCGATGGGGGTGCCCACGACGGCGGCCGGGTCGGCCAGCTCGGCCAGCAGCCCCGGTGCGGCCTCGGCGAGGGAGAACACCGCTTCGCCGGTGTCCCAGTCGACCGCGCGAACCACCAGCCCGAGCTGGTGCAGCGCGGCCAACCGGTTGTTGATGCCGGACTCGCTGAGCCGCTGCTGGGTGACCAACCGGGCGGCGGTGACCGGACGGTCGGCGGCGGCCAGTGCGCGCAGGGTGCCCCACAGCGAGTCGGCCGGCACCTGGTGCACCAGATGCGCCAGCGGGCCGGCGTCCAGCTCGAACAGCACCGCCACTGCCTGGGCCAGCGGATCGGTCTTCGGCGAGTCGGGCAGCAGGTTGGCGTTCTCCGCCAGCAGCCGCGCCAGCACCCGCACCGCCGCCTGATAGTCCAACAGCGCCCGGAGCTCCGCCTCGGCCAGCGCATCGGGGTTGGTCGGGTCCAGGACGGCGTCGGGGTTGCCCAGGTCGACCAGCAGCACCCGGACCTCGTCCGGGACGCTGTACCACAGCCGGCCGCGCGGGCCGGTGATCACGTGCAGCAGCCCCCACTCGGCCAGCACCCGCAGCCGGTGCCGCATTGCCGGCAGCGTCAGCATGCCGGTGTCCTCGACCAGCCGCTCCGCGCTGACCGGGTCCGGCCCGGCGGCGAGGATGGCCACCAGGGTGGCCCACAGCGAGTCCTCCGCGAAGTGCGGCGCCTGCTCGGCGAGCAACGCCAGCAGCAGCGGGCGGACCGCCTCCAGCGCGTCGAAGATCTCCTGGGTGCCCCGCTGGCCGGCGCGCAGCCCGACCGACTGGTCCAGCGCGTCGGCCAACGCCCGGACGGCCTCCTGGTAGGCCGGCAGACCGTGCGGCCGCGCTTCGTCCAGGCCCGTCGGGTTGGCTGGGTCGACGATGCCGTTGATGTCGTCGAGGTCCTCCAGCAGCCGGCGGGTGCGCTCGGCAACGCCGTACCGGATGCCCTGCTCCGACCCTCGCCCGCCGGAGCGCCGCACCAGCCAGCCCCACTCGGCCAGTGCGAACAGCCGGCCGCGCGCCGCGTGCCCGCCGATGCCGGTCTGGTCCGACACCTCCCGAGCGGTGGCACCGTTCGGCGAGTTCAGCACCGCCAGCAGCGTCGCCCACACCGAATCCGGGCTCGGCCCCGCGCGCACCCCGCGCAGCGGGCTGTAGTGCATGGCGCGGACCGTGTCGAGTGCGTTGTCCAGCTTGCCCCGTGAACCGGGACCGAGCTTGGCCGTCGGGGTGTTGAACAGCGTGGCCAGCGTCCGCAGCCGGCCCTGGCTGTCCTCGCTGGAGTAGTTGGTGGGGTTGTCCAGCGCGACCATCAGGTTGCGGGTGGTCTCCGGAAGTCGGTACAGCCGCCGGCCGGCGTCGGCGCCCCGCCCGGAGCCCGTGCTCCGCTCGACCAGCCGCCAGGCCAGCAGCGCCCGCAGCCGCGCCCGCATCGGCAAGATCCCGATGTCGGACAGCGTCGCCAGGTCCTCGGCGGTGATGCCGTCCTCGCCGGCCTCGGCGATCGCGTCCAGCGTGCCCCGGTACGACGAGAGCGGCGCCCGGAAGCGCGCCGGCAGCGGGCTGGCGTCCAGGTCCCGGATCGCCTCGACCAGCCGAGGGAACGCCGCGGCCGCGTCGGTTCCCGGCTTGAGCACCAGCGGCTCGCCCAGCAGGTCGGCCAGGTTGTCCAGCGCGGCCGCGTAGTCGGTATCGGGTTGGCCGGCGCGGGTGTCCAGGTCGACCAGCAACGCCCGGGTGTGCTCGGGCACCCGGTAGACGAACCTGGTCCGGGCGTTGGGCCAGGCACCCAGCAGCACCGCCCGGCGCTCGAGCAGACCCGCTTCGAACAGCACGGTCATCCGGAAACCGGTGACGGCCACGTTCACCGAGGTGGCCTCGGCCAGCGCGGCGACCAGCATCTCCCCGTCGGCCGCCAGCACATCGAGCATCCGGCGGACCGAGCCCGAGTGGCCACCCCGGCTGTGATCGACAGTGGGCAGTGGGCTGTCCGCGAGGTTGCGGAGCGCGGTGATGATCCCGGTCAGCCGACTGGTCGTGCTGGTGTTCGGGGCCAGCTGGAGGGACCTGCCGAGCGAGCTGGCGAGCTCGTCGAGCAGCGCCAGGTATGCCGGGTTCGGCTGGTTGACCCGACTGTCCAGGTCGGCGAGCAGCAGCCGGGTGTGCTCGGGCAGGAAGTAGCGGTAGCTGCCGCCGTTGTGGTCATCGGCCCGGCGGTCCACCAGCGCCAGGCGATAGAGCGCCCGCAGCCGCTGCAACACGCTGACCTCGGACAGCACCGGGTTGGCCCGCACGATGTCGATGACCGTGACGCCGTCCTGGCCGACCGGAAGCAGATCGAGCAGCTGGCGCAGGGTCAGCTCACGGTGCGGCAACGACGGGAGCGGGCTGTCCGGCAGGTCCCGGATGCGGTCGATGGCGGCCTCGATCCGCCAGGTGGTCAGCCGCTGGATGCTCAGGCTCGGGGCCTGCGCGAACCAACCTGTCAGGACATCGAGGGCCGCCCGATAACGCCGATCCGCGACGGTGGCCCGGTAATCCATGTCGTGCAACAGCTGACGGGTGTGCTCGGGCATCCGATACCGGGGCGTGTGGTCGGCGGCGTAATCCCGCTCGAGCAGCCCCCAGTCCGCCAACCTGGCCAGCCGCCGCCTGAGCGCCCCGTCGTGCACACCGAGCTCGGTGGAGGTGCGGACCCGGTTCTCCTCCGCGACCACCGCGAGCAGACCGCGCAGCGACATCTGGCGCGTCAGGGGCGCAGCTTCGGTCGGCTCGGCGGGCGCCGCCGGCTCGGCAGGGGACAAGAGGCGAACGATGGCGTCGACCAGGGCGTCGATCGAGATCCGGTCCCGGTGGCCGGGATTGCGGCGCAGCAGCAGGGCGGCGCGGTGCAACGCGGCCCGGTCACGCGCGTCCGCCACCGACTCCGGATCGCGCAGCGCGGCCAGGAACGCCTGCCCCAGCTCGGTCAGCTCGAACAGGAACTTGGTCCGCTGGTAGCTGGTGTACTCCGGCTCCGCCCAGGTGGACCCCTCCGGGGTCACCACCAGGTAGCGGCCCTTCCAGTTCATCACCCGGCGGGTGTAGGTGACCAGCCCCGGCGCCATCCTGAGCACCAGGTCACCTCGGGCGAACTCCGGAGTGGTGCTCAGTAGCCTGGCAATCTCGAACGCGCCGCTACCCGGGCTCGCGCCGATCGCCATGAGCAGGTCCAGGTAGCTGACCACCGGCGGCTCGTAGAGCACGTCCACCCGGGCGGTGGCCTCCAGCGGGCTCTCCGCCAGCTCGCGCAGCGGTGCCACCGCGGCGGCCAGCCCAGAGAGCGAGGGGCGATCGCGCAGCTCGCGCATGAGCAGCTCGGCCAAGTCCAGCAGCGCCGCCCGGTAGGCACCGGTGGTCTGGCCCGGGTCCTCCAGGGCGGTGATCAGCTCGGCCACCCCGGTGCGCAGCAGGTAGTACTCCCCGCCCACGGCACGGTGGGTGAGCTGCACCAGGCCGAGGCGGGCCAGCCGGCGAGCCGAGCTGAGCGCGTACTCCTGTGGCACTCCCAGCCGGGTGGCCAGGTCCGTGGTGTTGATCCCGGGGGTGTCCCGGACGGCCAGCAGGATCGCGCCGTAGCTGGTCGGCGCCGGCTCCCACAGCGGGCCCCGCTCGGCATCCGGGTGCAGCGCGCTGCCCTCGATCGCGCGCAGCCGCTCCACCGACTCGGCCAGCTCGCCGGCCAGCCCGGTGAGCGCGTGGGTGAGGTCGGCCGGGTCGGGGACCCGGTCCAGCAGCCGCCGCAGCGTGTGCAGCTCCCGCGGGTACTCCGGCGCGTCGATCTCGCCGGGGTTGGCCAGGTCGCCGAGCAGCCGGCGGATCGGCAGCCAGACCCGGTAATGGTCGTGCTCCGGACCGGCGTTGCGCACCAGCCCTGGCGTGCGCAAGACCTGGACGACCCACTCAGCGCCGTCCAGACCGACGCCGTCCAGCTCGGCCGCGGTCAGGCCGTCCGGCGTGGTCGCCAGGGTGTGCAGCACGTCCAGATAGGTGTCTGGCCCATCGGCGCGGCGGAGGTCGGGCTGTTCGAGTAGCAGCGTCAGCAACCGGCGCACCTGGTCGGCAAGGTGCCCGCTCCACAGCGCCGGGCGGGAGGCGAGCAGCGCGACGAGCTGGTCGAGCAGCGCGCGCCGGTGCTCGTCGGTGGCCTCGGCGCGGCGCTCGAGCAGGTCCAGCAGCTCGGTCGCCGCTTGCACCGGCCCGTAGCTGTCCCCGTCCCGCCCGATGCGGATCAGCCCGAACTCGGCCAGCAGCCGCAACACGGCGCGGGCCTGCTCCGCCGGCATCGGCGGCGGGAACACGGTCATCCGCAGCGCGTGGAAACTCACCCCCGGGTTGCCGGCCAGCTGCACCAGCAGCGCCCGCAGGCTCAGCAGCGTGGCCGCCTCGCGCCGGTCCAGCTGACGCGCGCGGTCGATCTCCTGGGTCCGGATCCGGGCGGCGAGCAGCTGAGTGACCAGCAGCGTTCGCGCGGCCTCGCGGTTCGCGCCGCGCCCCCAAGCCGAGACATAGGCGTCCAGGCGCTCCCGGAAATCGGCGGACAGGAACCGGCCGGTGATCAGCCGGTCAAGCTCGGTGCCGGTGTGCCGGAGCGTCACGGTCCACCGCCGGCCGTGCACGTCGAAGACGGTGAAGGTGACCAACTCGGTGCGCAGCCGGCCCAGCCTCAGCTGCTCGAACCCGCCGGCGATCCTCGCCCAGTCCAACACAACGCCGCCGCCGGGCCGCCCGGGGTTCAGCCCGGCCAGGCTCCTCGCCAGCATGACCGCGACCCGGCGCTCGTCCAGCGGGGCCAGCTCGCCGGTGCTCACCGCGTGGCCGAGCTCGGGCCGTACCAGGGCAAGCAGCGCCGTCGCGGGCGGCAACGCCATGCCCTGCGCGTCGTTCTCGGTGTCGCCGCGCAGCCGGGCCAGCTCCCGCTCCGCCAGCAGCCCGCGCTGTGGGTCGGTCAGCAGCTGGAGCCGGGTCAGCACCTCGGCGTCGACGAACACGGCCAGTCGACCTCGCTGGTTCGGGTCCGCCGCCACGTACATGACCAGCGCGAACCGCTCGCCGGCCAGCGCGGCGTTCAGCCCGGTGACCGCGTACAGCGCCGGCTGGTAGGCGTGCCCGTCCCACGCCTGGTTCGGGTCCGCCAGCCGGTGGGCCGGGTGTCCGCTGGGCACCTCCCGGGTCTGCCCGCGCAGCTCGACCAGCGCGCTTCGCACCCGCCGGTTCTCCCGCTCGACCAGCCGGGTCTGCTCGCCGGTGGTCCGCGCCACGGCCAGCGCGCCGCCCTGGTTGAGCCCGCCCCGGTTGGGCCCAGTGCCGGCCAGGCCGGACCAGATTTGGTGCCACAGCTGCTCGCCGGTGGGTGGGCCGCGCGCGGTGGCGGCGCCGGTGGGTGAGCCGGGGGCGAAGCTGACCAGCCAGTCGCCGGCGAGGTAGCTGTGCAGGTAGATCGGCGCCGGGCTCTGGGTTGCCACCCCGAGCAGGTCGCCGCTGGCCACCAGCCGGAACACGCCGGTGGTTTCGGGTTGCTCGGCCGGCGGGGACGCCGGGCGGCTGGCCGCCGAGGAGCCCGGGCGCAGGCCGAGGGCGCGGGCCAACTCGGCCCTCTCGCCAGGTGTGGCCAGCAAGTGCTCGGCCTGGTCCAGACGGGCGGCGACCAGGACGCGCAATCGGGGGTCGCCCAGCGCTGCCAGCAGCTGCACGCGCAGCGCGACCAGGTGGGCGACCCGGCCCAGCAGCTGGCCTTCGGTGAGCTCGGCGACCAGGTCGGCGCGGGTACTGGCCTGCTCGAGCAGCTTGGCGACGAAGCTGTCGTTGTCTTCCAGGGCGCGGTCGAAGTCGATGCGCACCAGCTCGCCAGGTGCCGGCTGTTTGAAGTTGTGCGGGTGCGCGGCGCCATCCCAGTCGCCGAGCAGTGCGTTGAGCACGATCTGCGCCACCCACGGAGCGGCGACGTCACGCAGGTCAGCGGGGGAGCGGCCGGGCACGAATCCGGCGATCTCCACGATGTCGCCCGGTGCCAGCACATAGCCACGCGGTCCCGGCAGCGGCGCTGTGGCGATGGCCAGTTCCGACCACGGGGCGTCGTAGCCGGCGACCTCGAACGTTCGGGCCGCGGACACCGACCGGATCAGCGAGCCGGGGCCGCCCTCCCAGTGCTTGATCACCAGCAGGCCGCCCCGCTGGTCGTAGGCGGTGAAGATCTTCACCCGGGAGCCCCGGACCACTTCCGAGGTCAGGGACTCGCCGAAGCGCAGCCGGCCCAGTGGGATCAACGGCAGCACCTGAGGCAGCGCCTCCACGTGCTCCCATACGCGGTGCTCGGGCCAGTCGTGGTGGCGCCAGTGGGTCAGCTCGTGGTTTTCCATCCCGATCCGCACCCGGAGGTCGAGCCCGGCGATCCGGGTGTCGAACAGCGTCCGGTCGGCGATCACCCGGGCGGAGTCGCGATGCAGGAAGTAGACGACCGTCGCGGGCGGCAGACGGCGCCCATCCAGCTGCTCGGCCAGCAGCGCGTTGAACCCGTTGGCCAGCCAGAACCCGAGACCGGCGGCCGCCCACGCGCCCTGCGGGCTGGCCAGCGCGGTCTTCTCCTCGCCCGCCACCGCGAGCAGATTCGACCGCTCGAGCTGCCGCACCGTCTCGAACAGCGCCTCGAGCAGGCCACCGCTGGGCTCAACCGGCCGGCCGTGCCCGTCGAACGCGATGCCGCCGCCGTGGATTTCCTCGATCCCGTCGGCGAGGCGCTGGTAGCGACGTCGCAATTCCTCGGCGGCCGCCGCCAATTCGGTGACCGGCGCGATCTGGGGGAGTGCGGCCAGCTCGGCCACCATCCCACCGAGCTGTGCGGCGAGATCGCCGGCGTCGGTACCCATCTGCTCGGTCAGCTGCTCGCGGCGGCTGGCCAGGTCACCGGTCAGCGATTCCAGGATGTCGCCGTAGCCGGCGATGGCCGACCGGGTCTCGTGGAACGAGTACCGCTGGTCGAGGTCCATCCCGGCGTATCGGCGCTGGATCTCCTCGACCAGCCGCTGGTAGTGGCCTCGCAGCTGCTCAGCGGCCGCCGCCAGCTCGGTGACCGGGGCAATCCTCGGCAGCGCGGCCAGCTGGGCGAGAACCTGGTCCAGCGCAGCGACGATGTCCTCGGCGTCGAGCTGCAGGCCCTCCCAGAGCCGCACGACGCGGCCGTCCACATCACCGGTCAGCGACTCGAAGGCGTCGTGATAGCGGCCGACGGTCGCGTCGGCCTCGGTGAACGCGGACCGCTGCGCGGAGCCCAGGCCCTGGTACCGGCGCTGGGCCTCGGCCACCGCCGCCAGCTGGGTGCGCAGCGCGGCCAGGTCGGCGCCGGACCGCGCGTGACGGTTGCTCAGCTCGGCCAGGTCCGGGCGAGCCAGGCCGAGGGTGGACTCGAGGAACACCCCGCTCCTGGTCAGCGTCTCCTCGACGCGGTCCAAGATCTCCCCGGCCTTCGCCGAGGTCGCCGGGTCGGCGGCGCCACCGCCCGCGACCAGGCCCTCGATCACTTCACCCCAGCCGCCGAGCAGGGTCTCCACCGCGCCCAACTGGGCCGACTGCAGCGCGGTGAACACCTCGACGGCGTCGCGCCCGCGCCACAACCGCTCCGGCGTCGACACCGGCTCCAGCACCAGGTCGAACAGCACCCGCTCGAGCACCGCGCGCGCCCCGATGGTCTCCGCCCGGTCGAGCACGTCGCCGGCGGTGCGCAGGCTGACCAGCACCCGACGGTTCGGGACGTCGACCAGGTAGACCACGGTGACGCCGCCCAGCAACTCGCGCAGCGCGGCGTCGCCGTCCAGGCTCGCGTAGCTCGCACCCAGGCCGGCCCAGCGGCCGCTCGGGCTGGCCCGCTCCAGCAAGGTGGGCTGCGGGCTGATCTTGCCTTGCCCATCCAGCCCGTCGACCAGCCCGCGCAGCGCGGCGTGCGTGGCGGCGTCCAGCATGACCGGTGCACCGTGCTCGTCGAACGCGATCGCCAGCAGCCCAGATTGGGCCGTCCGGGTAGCCGCCGCCCACGCCTGCGCCCGCAGTTCCGCGACCAGCGCGGCGGCGTGCGCGTCGTGCCGGTCGCCGGTGTGCTCCGGGTGCTCGCCGAGGTGGAAGTCCCACTCGTGGCGCAGGAACCGCTGCCACCAGTCGGCGAACGCCGGGTTCGCCGCGATCAACCCTTCCACCAGCTCGGCGATCGGGGCCGGCACCAGGATGACCGGCCTGGCCTCGCCACCCCGCCAGCCGTCCCGCCAGCCGAAGCCGACCAGCTTCCCGTCGAGCAGCACCTCGTCGGTGATCAGCACCAGCTCGACCAGCTCCGGCGGGCCCCGCGCCAGGTGCGGGAACAGCTCCGGGCTCAGCGCCCGCGCGTTGGCCACCACGCCCGCCAGCACCGGCAACAGCTCGAGCCGCGCCTCCGCGCCGGACACCCCATCCGCGACCGGACCACCCTGGCCGCCACCGGTGATCCAGTTGCGGACCGCCTGGACAGCCGGGTCGGTCAGCGGCGCGGCGGCGACGTTGGTGAACGATGACCACTGCTCGGCGAACCCGGTCAGCCGCTGCTCCACCGGGCTCCGGTCGGCGGCTGGCAGCTGCTCGAGCATGGCGATCAGTCGAGCCAGCGTGCGCGCCGAGGCGGTGAGCAGCTCACCGAGGCGCGGGTCGTCCCGGACCATCGCCAGGGCGGCCACCCCGATGGCCTCTTCGGCGGACTCCAGCAGCTCCGCCATGGTGGACGGGTCAACTTCGGTCGTGGCCTGCTGTCTGGCGGCGGGCTGCTGGGCGGCGGGCTCGCTGAGTCGGTCACGGGCGCGATCGAACGCAGTGCCGGTATTCCGGCCGAGCGCCCGGAGCAGCGCGACCTGGAGTTCGTCGGCGTCGAAGCGCCGCAGGTCCGGCTCCCACGCGAGGGCAGCCACGAGGCGCTCGTCGCCGGGGCGCAGCGTGACATCCCAGGTGTTGTGGCCGCGGGCGTCGCGCACCCACACCGACGCCCCGGCCTCGATGAGCCGGAGCAGATCCCCGGTCCGGACCAGCCAGGCCCGCCCGCCCGGCACCGTGCTGGCAGGCACCGCGTCGGGCCCTGCCGGCTCGGTGACCAGCGGCGACCCGTCGTGCTGGTCATCGGGGTGGGCACGGGCGGATTCGGCCTGGGCGCGCGCCAGGCTCGCCCTCGGGTCGGCGGGCAGCTCGCCGGCGTCGACAACCCGCCGCACCCAGTCCAGTCGCGCGGCGAGCATCTGCCGGTAGTCCTCGTTGGGCACCAGCGCCAGGATGTGCTCGCGCATGGCGACCAGCCGGGCGAACTGGGCCAGCGCGTCGGCCTCGGTGAGCCGGCCGAGCACCGCCCGGTGGTCGCCGATGCTGAACACCCGAGCGACCGGGCCGGCGTCGTGCCCGCGCAGCAACGCCTTGTCGAAGTCGATCCGCCACAGCCGCCCGCCGTCGACCATCAGGTTGCGGTCGGCCAGCACCCCGTCCCAGTCGCGCAGGAACGCGGTGATGGCGAACTCGGCGGCAATCTGGCCGCGCTGCCAGCCGGCGTCGGCCGCGTCCAGGCTGCCCGGGCTGCCCGGCAGGTAGTCGGCGGTGACCTCCACCGGGTCGCCGGCGAGCACCACGATCTCACCGGTCTCGCGGTTGAGCACGTCCTCGGTGGCGACGGCCAGCCAGTTTTCCACCGCCAGCACGCCCATCAGGCGATACAGCGCGCTGGTGACAACCGCGCCGATCAGCTGGGACGGATCGCGCTCCCAGTGCTTGACCACTAGCAGCCGGTCGTTGGCGTCCCGCAGCACGACCACCTTCGGGCGACCTCGGTAGCGCTCGTCGAGCAGCGTGTCGACGTAGCTGACGCCGGACAGCGGCCGGAGCCGCAGGCCCGCGGTGGTGTCGTCCTCGGCGCCGGTCGGGTGGCTGGCGAAGCGCCAGGCCTGCCGTTCGGACCACTCGGGGTGGCGCCAGTGCAGCTGCTCGTGCTGCTCCAACACGATTCGCTCGTGCTCGCGCAGCTGGCTGAACCGCTGCTCGAACAGCGCCCGGTCGGCCACGATCCGCCGGTGCTCCCGGTCCAGCGCGTAGACCACGGTGATCGCCGGTAGCCCGCGCTCGTCCAGCGTCGCGGCCAGCGCCGCGTCGAAGCCCTCGCCGAGCACGAACTCCAGGCCGTCGGTCACCCAACGGCCCTCCGGGCTGGCGATCCGGACCTGCTCGCTGGAGGCCGCCATGAGCGCACCCCGCCGCTCCAGCTCCCGGATGGTGTCCAGCACCGCGGCAGCCACGCCCGTCATCGCCGGATCGGCCGGGTCGACGAACCGGCCATTGTTGTTCAGCGCGACCAGGTGGACGGCGTGTGCCTGCATGGCCAGCAGGGCGGCGAGCAGGTTGTCGGCGTCGGTGTTGTGTGCATCGCGGCCGGCGCCGTGCCAGTGGCCGTTGAGGTGGCCCAGCTCGTGGGCGAGCACGTCGTGCCACCACAGTTGGACCGGTAGACCCAGACCGTGCAGCCGGGTCAGCTCGTGCGCGACCGGCGCGAACATCACGATCACC